>NZ_LYVN01000066.1 GCF_001990265.1 Sphingopyxis sp. KK2 | reverse complement strand
CTTTGCTACGGTGGATATCTCGGATCGAAGGGCTGCGAGATAGTCGGCGAGCCGCTGTTTGCGTCCGGCAGCGCCGGTGTTGCAGCCGCAGTACCAACAAATCTGTTCGCAGAAGGGAATATGTACATAGATCGAAATGGGCGTCGCGGCCTCGACCCTGTCGAGCGCCTCGCCATAGGCGTCGACGCCGACCTCTTCGGTAAACTCCATCGCGGTTGGATAGCTGGTATAGCGCGGAACCGGCTTGGCGAGCAGATCGGGATGATAAGACCACATGCCCGTAATATACGGCCCGCAACGGCGCTCCACATTGATCGGGATCAACGCCCGTCAGCCGCAGCAACGGCTTTTGTCGCCGCAATGCTTCGAGCGGCGGTCCGTGATCGCGTGGCAAGCCTTCGTGCAGCCCCTCTCTTCCGCCGGATCTGCCGGATCGCCGGGTATGACGACATGTTTCGCTTTGCCGCCCCCGCAAACTGGGATTGTCAGCACATGCGCCTCTGCCGGCACGGGCGGTTGGGCGAGAGCGATCGCTCCGAGCATCAGCAAGGCAATGCGCAGCCTCACGCCGTGGGCTCCTCTTCATCCTCGACGAAGATGCGAAGCGCCGCCCCGTCGAGATCGTCGAACTGCCCTCGCTTCAGCGACCAGAAAAATGCGCAGAGCCCAAGCAGCCCGAGCCCGAGGGCGATCGGGATCAGAAGAGCGAGGCCATTCACCGCAATGCCCTCTTGAGCCGTAGTGCATTGCCCACGACGATCAGGGAAGAACCCGACATCGCGACCGCCGCGACGAGCGGCGTCACGAGCCCGAGAAAGGCAAGCGGGACGGCAATGACATTGTAGCCGACAGCGAGAAGAAAATTCTGTTTCACAATCGCCCGCGCGCGCCGCGCCATGCGCACCGTTTCGACGACGGGCATCAGGCGATCGCCGAGAAAGATGCAGTCGGCGGCAGTCTTGCCGACATCGCTTGCCGAGCCCGGTGCCATCGACGCGTGACCGGCGGCGAGCGCCGGTCCGTCGTTGAGGCCGTCGCCGAGCATCAGCACCTTGTGTCCGGCGGTCTCCTGGCGCTCGATGGCAGCGAGCTTGTCTTGCGGACTCATGCCCGTCTGGGCGGTCAGGCCGAGCTCGCGAGCCACAGGTGCGACCGCTTCGGCCCGGTCGCCCGACAGGATCATCGCGTCGATGCCTTCCCTCCGCAGTGCTGCGACTGCGGCGCGCGCGTCGGGCCGCAGCTGATCGGCAAACCGGATCGTTGCCACCGGCCTCCCGTCGACGGCCAGTTCGGTCGCGAGCGCGTTGCCGGTCGCCACGCCCTGCGGGCGACCGAGTGTCACGACGTGATCAGCCCACATAGCCTCGACCCCGAAACCGGGTGTTTCCCGAAGACGGGTCACCGCTGCGGGAAGGACATGGGCCGACTGCAGGGCGCGTGTCAGTGCCTCGCTGAGGGGATGACGGCTGGCTTGCGCCAAAGCCAGCACCAGCGACTTCTTGCCGACATCGAGCCGATCGAGGTCGAGCGCCTCGGGCCGCCCGAGAGTCAGAGTGCCGGTCTTGTCGAGCAAGGCGAGATCGACCTCGGCGAGCCGTTCGAGCGCCGAACCGTCCTTGATCAGCACGCCCTTCCGCATCAACTCGCCCGCCGCGACGATCTGCGCCGCAGGAACCGCAAGGCCAAGTGCGCACGGACAGGTGATGATGAGCACGGCCGCGGCGATCAGCAGGCTGTGGTGCCAACCCGCGCCCGCGATCATCCAACCCGCAAACGCCATCAGCGCAAGGCAGTGCACCGCCGGCGCATAAAGCCGTGCCGCGCGGTCGGCGATGCGGACATAGCGCGATTTGCCCTGCGCCGCCTCGCCCATCAGCCGCGCGATGTCGGCTATGGCGGTGTCGGCGCCTGCCGCCGTCACGCGCACGCGGATCGGCGCGTCGAGGTTCAACGTACCGGCGTGGACCCTGTCATCGGGGCGAACCGATTGCGGTGCGCTTTCACCGGTGAGCAGCGACAGGTCGAGCTGGCTCGCACCGCCGACGACCACACCGTCGGCGGAAAGTCGTTCGCCCGCCGCGACGAGCATCACCATTTCGGGTTCCAGCGCGGTCGTATCGACCCAGCGCGTCCGCCCATCGCCCTCGACGACCATCGCGCCGGTTCCCATGTTGCGCAGCAAAGCCGTGACGCCGCCCCGCGCCCGGTCTCGCATCACGCTATCGAGCCAGCGCCCGCAGAGCAGGAAGAACAACAGCATAACCGCGCCATCGAAATAGGCGTGCGGGCCGCTGGTCGCCGTCTCGTACAGGCTGATCGCGCAGACGAGCGCGACGCCGATGCTGATCGGTACGTCCATGTTGGTGCGGCCGTGGCGAAGCGCCCGCCACGCCGAGCGGGAAAAGGGGCGTCCGGCATAAGCGACAGTCGGCAGCGCGATCGCCGCCGACAGCCAGTGGAACAGGTCGCGGGTCGCTCCCGCAGCCCCCGACCAGACCGACACCGACAGCAGCATGATGTTCATCATCGCGAAGCCCGACACCGCCACAGCGCGCAGCAGTTCGCGGCTGGATTCGGCTTCGGCATCGGCTTCGTCGAGGCCGGTCCCGATCGGATGCGCCTCGAACCCCAGATTCGAAAAGGCACCGATCAGATCGGGCATGTCGGTGTCGGGGGTGCAGGACAGATGTACGCGCTTTTCGGTGAAGTTGACGCGCGCGGCGGCGATGCGCCTGTCGCGCACCAACCCCTGCTCGAGCTTCGCGATGCAGCCGGCGCAGCGGATGTCGGGCACCGCGAAGTCGCGTTCGACGAGAGCGGTGGCGGTCACCGCAGGTCCTCGCGATAGCGGGCTTCGTCGGCGCCGTGGCGGACGATGAGGTCGAGCCGCCAGCGCCCTATCGCCAGCGGACGGGCCGAGCGCAGCACGCCGCCCACCGCCGGCTCGAAACGGAGCACGACGGGCGCGGTATGCCCAACGGGATGATTGATCGTCGCGGAGGCCTGGACGCCATCGAGCGGAACGCCGTCTTTGCGGATAGTCAACAGGACGTGCCGGGTCGCGTCGAGCGTGATGCTTTCGTCCCATCCCAACCGGTCCTGTGCGGCGGCGCGTTGCAGCCAGTCATTATAATGCTGGCTCGCCACATAGCTGTTCTCGACCACCTTGCCGCCAAAGGTCGACATGGCGAAGCGCGCCATGGTGAAATTGACGGCCATCACCACTGCGAAAAAGGCGACGAGGATCGCGGTCATGTGCCAGCCCGTGAAGGTTTTGGGTTTGCGTGTGTCGGTCATTGTCCTGCCTCCGGCCGGTCGAACTGGATGGTGTCGCTGTCGCCGCGCGGATCGCCGTCGAGCCCTTGCGTGCTGATCGTGAAGTCCTGCCGCGCGGGACCGGCGCCGGGCGCCGCGATGAAGAGTTTGACGCCGGTGACGCTGTCGGCAGGCAGCGCCAGTTCGATACGCTGCCCGGCCTTTTCGCGCGAACCGGCGTCGGTCCACAGCACCGCACCGGGAAGCCCGCTCACACGCACCGCGACCCGGCGCGGGCGCGTTTCCATGTTGCGCAGCTTCAGCGTGTAATTGTTCCGAATCTGGCCGTCGGAAAGCTGGACATAGAGCGGGCTGCGCTCATGCTGGACGGCAAGGTCGAGCCGCGTCCGCTGGCCGAGTGAGAAGAGCATCGCTGCACCGATCGCGGTCCAGACGCCGAAATAGATCAACGTGCGCGGACGGGTCAGCGTTTTGCGGATTGGCTGTCCGGTGCCCCCCGCCTTTTCGGTCGCCGCATCGTCGAGCGTGCAATAATCGATCAGCCCGCGCGAACGTCCGACCTGTTTCATCACCCCGTCGCAGGCGTCGATGCAGAGCGCGCAGGTGATGCAGCCGATCTGCGGCCCCTCGCGGATGTCGATCCCCGTCGGGCACACCGCAACGCACTGGTTGCAGTCGATGCAATCGCCGAAGGCGCCGGGATGCGCCTGTGCCTTCTTGACGCTGCCGCGTGGTTCGCCGCGCCAGTCCTTATAGGTTACGAGCAGCGATTTTTCGTCCATCATCGCGGTCTGGATGCGCGGCCAGGGGCACATATAGACGCACACCTGTTCGCGCAGGAAACCGCCAAGGATGAAGGTCGTCGCGGTGAGGACGGCGACGGTGCCATAGGCGACGAGCGCCGCCTGCCCGGTCCAGAAATCCACCGTGAGCGTCGGCGCGTCGGCAAAATACATGATCCACGCGCCGCCGGTCCAGAAGGCTATCGCGAGGTAGATCAGATATTTGGCGCTACGCTTCGTGACCTTTTCGGCTGTCCACGGGCCGTTCGTCAGCCGGACCTGAGCATTGCGGTCGCCGTCGACCAGCCGGTCGACATGCTGGAACAGATCGGTCCACACCGTCTGCGGACAAGCATATCCACACCAGGCGCGCCCGACCGCACTGGTAACAAGAAACAGCCCGATCCCCGCCATGATGAGCAGGCCCGCGACATAATAGAATTCGTGCGGCCAGATTTCGATCTGGAACATGTAGAAGCGCCGGTTGGCGAGATCGACGAGCACCGCCTGATCGGGCGCATAGGGGCCGCGGTCCCAGCGTATCCACGGCGTGCCGTAATAGATCGCCAGCGTCACCGCCATGATCGCCCATTTGAAACGGCGGAAGGGACCGTTCACCGCCTTCGGGTAAACGCCTTTCCGCGCCTCATAGAGCGGCGCCGGCTGGCCGGAGAGATCTTCAGGGCTGGCCATCGGCTCCCGCCCCTTCGGCGGCGGGCGCGAGTCCCTTCTCGCCGCCGCCCAGCGAATAGACATAGGCCGACAGCATCTTGATCGTCACCGGATCGAGCCGGCCACCCCAGCGCGGCATCACGCCATTGCGCGGCTGGTTGATCGTCGCGGTCAGGCTGGCGCGATCGCCGCCATAGAGCCAGATCGCGTCGGTCAGTTTCGGCGCGCCGACCTGCCGCCCGCCCTCGCCCCCGGCACCGTGGCAGACCGCGCAATTGTCGGCGAACAGCGTCGCGCCGCGCGCCGACGATGCGCTGGCCCTTTCCTGCCGGCTGATCGTGCGAACGAAGCTCACGACATCGGAAATCTGGCCCGCGTCAAGGATGCCATCGCGCCCGAAGGCCGGCATCTGGCTGGTCCGCGTCTCCTTGTGATCGGGATTCCGGATGCCGTGCGTGACCGTATATTGAATGCTGGCAAGGTCGCCGCCCCACAGCCAGTCGTCGTCGGTCAGGCTGGGATAGAGGTTTTTCACGCCGGCCCCGCCCGCGCCATGGCACTGGACGCAATGGACACGGAACGCCGCGCCGCCGCCCTGCACCGCCGCCTGCATCAGTTCGGGTTTCGCGGGCAGGTCGGTGATCGCGGTCGTGGCGATGGCGTTCACCGTCGGCGCACGGCGCCTGGCATCGGCCGCCATTTCCTTTGCCAGGTCGCCGCGGCTGGACCAGCCGAGCACGCCCTTGGTCGCGCTGTCGATCATCGGCCAGGCCGGATAAAGGACGACATAAGCCAGTCCCCAGACGATCGTCGCGTAAAAGGTCCAGAGCCACCAGCGCGGCATCGGGGTGTCGAGTTCCTCGATACCGTCCCATTCGTGGCCGACCGTGCTGGTGCCGGTGGCTTCGTCGATACGCTTCTGCTCAGCCATGCTCGTCGTCCTTGAAGATCATGCTCGCGGCCTCTTCGTTGCGGGCGCGGGCACTCGGCCGGAACGGCCAGGCGATGAGGGTGAGGAACAGCAGCGTCATCGCGAGCAGCCCCCAGCTGTCGGCAAAATGCCGAAGATTGTCGTAGCTCATCGCGCCGCCTCCGTTTCGCCGGGGCGTTCCTGCGGCGCCGCCTTGTCGACATCGACGAGCGTGCCGAGCATCTGGAGATAGGCGATCAGCGCATCCATCTCGGTCACCCGCGCAGGGTCGCCGTCGAAGTCGCGGACCTGCGCCTTTGGATAGCGTTTCTGCAGGTCGCCCGCGCCGGCATCAGGATCGGCCTGCGCCTTGATGTCCTCATTCGCCTTTTCGATATCGGCCTTCGTATAGGGAACCCCGACGCGATAGAGCGCGGTCAGGTCGTTCGCCATGTCGCCGGTCTTGAGTTCGCGCTCCGCAAGGAAAGCGTATGGCGGCATGATCGATTCGGGCACGACGCTGCGCGGGTCGATCAGATGCGCCTTGTGCCATTCGTCCGAGTAGCGGCCGCCGACGCGCGCCAGGTCGGGCCCGGTGCGCTTCGATCCCCATTGGAACGGATGATCGTACATGCTTTCGGCGGCGAGGCTGTAATGGCCGTAGCGTTCGACCTCGTCGCGGAACGGACGGATCATCTGGCTGTGACAGGTATAGCAGCCTTCGCGCATATAGATGTTGCGCCCGGCGAGTTCGAGCGGGGTGTAGGGGCGCATCCCCTCGACCTTCTCGATCGTGTTGTCGATCCAGAAGAGCGGCGCGATCTCGACGATGCCCCCGATCGTGACCGTGAGCAGCGCAAGCGCGCCGAGCAAGGTCACGTTGCGCTCGATCTTCTTGTGGCTGAAGCCCTTTTTGGCGGGTTTGGTGGCCATGGTCCGGGCTCCTTATTCGGCGGGAACGGGCGTCAGCGGACGGTCCGCCACGGCGTTATAGGGGGTTTCGGTCATCGGCCTTTCGGCGCGGACCTTGCCCGCGAGCGTCGCCCAGACGTTGACGATCATGATGAGGAAGCCTGCGAGATACATCGCCCCGCCTGCGGCGCGGATCAGATACATCGGGTGCATCGCCGCGACGCTCTCCGCAAAGCTGTAGACGAGGTAGCCATCGGCGCCATATTCGCGCCACATCAGCCCCTGCATGATGCCCGCCACCCACATCGACGCGGCGTAGAAAACGATCCCCACGGTCGCGAGCCAGAAGTGCCAGTTGACCATGCGCAGGCTGTAGAGGCGCGGGCGGCCCCACAGGCGCGGCACCAGATAATATACGCAGGCAAAGGTGATCATGCCGTTCCAGCCCAGCGCACCGCTGTGCACATGGCCGATCGTCCAGTCGGTGTAGTGCGACATGGAGTTGACCCATTTGATCGACATCATCGGGCCTTCGAAGGTGCTCATGCCATAGAAGGCGAGCGCCATGACCATCATGCGGATGATCGGGTCGGTGCGGATCTTGTCCCACGCGCCGTTCAGCGTCATCAGGCCGTTGATCATGCCGCCCCAGCTCGGCATCCACAGGATCACCGAGAACACCATGCCCAGCGTCTGCGCCCAGTCGGGCAGCGCGGTGTAATGAAGGTGATGCGGCCCCGCCCAGATGTAGAGGAAGATCAGCGACCAGAAGTGGATGATCGACAGCCGATAGCTGTAGACCGGCCGCTCGGCCTGCTTCGGCACGAAATAATACATCATCGCGAGGAAGCCCGCGGTCAGGAAGAAGCCGACCGCATTATGCCCGTACCACCATTGCGTCAGCGCATCCTGCACACCAGCAAAGGCGGCATAGCTCTTTGAGCCAAGAAGGCTGGCGGGCATCGACAGGTTGTTGACGATGTGGAGCATCGCAATGGTGACGATGAAGCTGAGGTAAAACCAGTTCGCGACATAGATATGCGGCTCGCGGCGCTTCACGATCGTGCCGACGAAGACGACCAGATAGGCCACCCAGACGATCGTCAGCCACAGGTCGACATACCATTCGGGCTCGGCATATTCCTTGGCCGCAGTGACGCCCATCAGATAGCCGGTCGCGGCCAGCACGATGAAGAGCTGGTATCCCCAGAAGACGAAGCGCGCGAGCGTCGGGAAGGCAAGCCGCGCACGGCAGGTGCGCTGCACGACATAGAAGCTCGTCGCGATCAGCGCATTGCCGCCGAAGGCGAAGATCACCGCCGAGGTGTGCAGCGGCCGGAGGCGCCCGAAGGTCGTATATTCGAGGTTGAGGTTCAGCGCCGGAAAGGCAAGCTGGAGAGCGATATAGAGGCCGGCCGCCATCCCCGCGACGCCCCAGAACAGCGTCGCGATGACGCCCCAGCGGATCGGGTCGTCGTCATAGACGCCCTCGTTGCCCGGCATCTTGAGCAGGCCGCGCGCGATGCGCTGATAGTCGGCGCGCATCAGCGTCGCCCAGAGCGCAATGAGGCTCGCCAAGGCGATGATGACCATATGGACGGCAAAGGGCGCATCGACTGCGAGCGCCGCCATGACCAAAGCGAGCAAGGCCAGCGCGAACCATCCCCCCGCCTTTGCTAACAGACTATCCATATTGCCTTGTCCCCGCTCGACGAAGCTCGGTTGCCGCGCCTTCGGGACTGCTCTTGTGAGCGCGACCGGCTGAAAACATTGACCAGGATCAACGAATAGATTGCGCGGCATCAATGCCGCCCGGAGCCCGTCGGTGCAGGGAGCCCCCGTCAACGCAAGGAGCACCGACATGAAGAAAGACTATCTCTCCCTCGCCGCGCTGGCGGCCGCGCTGGCGGTTCCCGGCCAGGCATCTGCCAAGGCGGGCGACGTCCAGTTCAAGATCTTCGCGACCTATGTGGCCCCCGACGGCAAGATCCGCGACGTCAAGCTCGACGCGATCGGGCTACCTGCGAACACACAGGCGAAGGCGGACGACAATATCACGCCCACGGTCGCGATCGAATTTTTCGTTGCCGACAATATCTCGATCGAGACGATCGCCGGGGTGACGCAGCATGATGTGAACGGCCGGGGCGCACTCGATGGGGCCACCTTGGTCTCCGACGCGAAGATCGTCCCGGCGACGCTCACGCTCAAATATCATTTCGGCAAGGAAGGCGGCATTCAGCCCTATGTCGGTGCCGGCCCGAGCTATTTCATCTTCATCGACGAGAAGCCCGGCGCCACGACCCGGTCGCTAGGCGCAACCCGCCAGAAGATGGGCGACAAACTCGGAGCCGCGCTGCAGGCGGGCATCGACATTCCGGTAAACGACAAGGGCCTCGCCTTTTCGCTCGATGCCAAGCGCTATTTCCTGCGGCCCGCTGCGACCTGGTATGCCGGCACGACACCGGTGATCAAGACGCGCCACACGCTCGACCCCTGGGTGATCAGCGCAGGCGTTGCCTTCCGCTTCTGACCTCCCCACTGGCGCCGACGATCAGCCGGCCACCGCCTCCATCGCTGCGCGATCATTTATCACGATCGCACGCCGGGATGGCAGGTCGACAAGGCCGTCGGCGCGCATTTTGGTCAGCTGCCGACTGGTGGTTTCGATTGTGAGGCCCAGGATATCGGCAATCTGCTGCCGACCGAAGGGAAGCTCGAAGCCGGCTTGCGTCCCGGCATGACAGCCCTGCCCCGACAGACGTTCCGACATTTCCAGCAGAAAGGAGGCGACCTTTTCCGGTGCCGACTTGCGGCCGAGCAACATCATCCAGTGGCGCGCGCGATCAAGCTCGTCGAGCGTTCGGCGCAGAAGCTTTTGCTGCAGTTCGGGATGATCGCCTGCGAAATCATCGAAGCTGTTACGATTGAAAATGCAGACTTCGGCATCGGTCATGGCGGTAACGCTGTACGGGCTTTCCTTGCCGAACGGACGACCGATGAAATCCGACGGAAAAACAACGCCGACGATCTGCTCGCGTCCATCCGCCGTGGCGACGACCAGCTTGAGCACGCCGTCCAGGACGTTGGCGACTACCGGGGCATCGTCGCCCTCCCAAAGCAGCGTATGGCCCGCCTTGACCCTCTGGCGGCGGCCCATCTTGCCCAGCAATGCCAGTTCTTCGGCATCGAGGCTGGCACATATCGCTCGGTTGCGGACGACACAGGATGCACAATCGGTCACGTCGTACATCTAATGTATCGCCGCTCCCGTGGAAATAGGGGTCATATTGCCGCCACGCTGAATATTTTGGCCGACGTCCATCAGTGCGCGAGAAGCAGAGGCACCGGCGAAGACTCGAGCATGTATCGCGTGACGCCGCCGAACAACGTCTCTCGAAGCCGCGGGCGACCATAAGCGCCCATCACGATGAGCCCTGCCGCCATTTCCTTTGCAACCCGCACCAGGGCTTCTTCGGCCGTATCGGGTCGAACCGGCTCGCGGCGCCATTCCGCATGAACGCCATGTCGCGACATATAGCGAAGCGCATCCTCGGCGGAAACGCGGCCCGCATCGTCGCCCACCGATAACAGCGTGACGCGGCTGGAACCACCCAACAGCGGCATCCCGGCGCGAAGCGCATGGGCCGCCTGCGGGCTCCCGTTCCAGGCAACCATCATCGGCGCATCAAGGTCGATCGAGGCGCTGCCCGCCGGCAAGGCGAGCACCGGCGCCGAAACGGTCAGCGCAAGGTCGGCGGCGATGGTCGGCGCCGCCGAACCATATCGATCGCGCTGGCCGAGCGAAACGATCGCCAGATCGGCAAGCGTGGCGGCCAGCGTCATCGCCGACAGCGCGTCGCCATCGGCGACCGCCACGTCCCAGGGAACATCCTCACGCTCCAGTTCAGTACCTAGCCGCTTTTCGAGCTCGGCATCTTCCAGCTGAGCCTTCGCCAGTTCCTCGCGCGCGAGATACATTCCTCCGAACGGATCGGACGCGATGAACAACTGATATGGGGAACTGATGAGAAAGCTCAGATGGGACCGAAACCGCCGAGCGATCGCGAGGGCGCTCTCAGTTCGCGCTCCCATGGACGGCGCATGGTCGGCATGGATCAGAATATTACGCATCGTCTCTTCTCCTGCATTCACGAGCAGGATGGCGACAGGTGCGGGTTCCGTCATTGACGAGCATCAAATTGCTGCCCGCCAACAGCCCAAGCTGTTCCGGCCGGTAGCGGACTGTCCGCTACCGGCCATATGTCGCGCATTGCCGCCGACGAACTGCCGTCAGTCGAACTTGAAGACTAGATTGACGCCATAGGTCACGGGCATTCCGGTGAACCGGATCACCGCATCTCCGCGCCGCGCGGCGGTATTCCAGTAATATTCGTTCGTGACATTCTGGGCATACAGGCTTGCGGTCCATGCACCGTCGGCGTCGCCGATTCCGGCGCGCAGGTCGAGCAGGCCATAATCGTCGATGAACAGGCGCGCGTCGGGCTTGAAATCGCCATAGGTCGAACTGCGATACGTATAGTTGGCGCCGACGAAGGCTTCCTTCGATCCGCCTATATCCCAACGATATTCAAGATCGGCGTTGAGCTGCCATTTCGGCGTGTAGGGGAAACGGAAACCGTTGAAGTCGGTGACCGCACCGAACGCCGTGTAGTTCGAGAAGGAACGCGTCACCTTGCTGTCGATATAGGTGGCGCCCAGATTGGCGCGCAGCCCGTCGATGGGCGAAACCACCAGCTGCACCTCGGCGCCCTTGATCCGCGACTTCGGTACATTGACCAGCGCTTCGAGCGGCCCGAACACGGGCACGATCGTCCGCCCCTTCAGCTGCTTGTCGAGATAGTCGTAATAGAAGAGCGCGCCATTCAGCTGGACCGCCCGGTCGAGCAGCGCCGACTTGAAGCCGATTTCATAAGCCGTCACCTGCTCCTGCCGCACCGGCTTGTACTGCGAGAAACGATTGCCCGCGAGCGTCGCGAAGGAACCGCTCTTATAGCCCCGGCTGACGCTGGCGTAGAAAAGCTGGCCGTTGGCGGGCTTCCACTGCAGCACGCCACGCCACGAGACATTGTCTTCGGGCAGGCTGCCCTCGAACAGCGCAGGCTGGCCCGCGTCGTTGAAGGTGACACAGCCGCCGAGCGGGATCGTTCCCGACGGCAGGCCGAAGATCAGCTCGAACCCGCGCGCATAGGTGCCGTTGCCGGCGTTGAGCGTGCAGCCCGCAAAATCGACCTTGGTGTCGGTATAGCGGATCCCCCCGATCAGGGTCAGCGTATCGACGATCGGGACGCTGACGTCGGCAAAGGCAGCGTAGCTGCGGTATTTGGTATCACCGAGCTGCGGCACCAGTTCGATCGACGGGAAGCCGAAGCGATCAAAGACATGCGCCGACGACTGATCGTTGAGCCGCTGGGTCAGCAGTTCATGCGTCTTGCCCCATTCATAATTGCCGCCGACGATCCACGACCCGTCGCCCAGCAGCGAACCGGCCAGTCGCAGTTCCTGACTGAAGGATTTGATGTCGCCCTCGAGGAACACGTCGGTCAGCCGCAGCGTCGTTCCGTCCGATTCCTGTCCATAAGCCTCCTTGAAGCGCGTATAGGCCGATATCGAGGTGAACGTGATGTCGTCGCTCAGGTCCACTTCGCCACGCAGCGCCGCCTGCACCTGCCAATTGTCCTTCTTCAGCCGGAAGCTGTTACCCCAGTCCGCGGCGCGATTGCTCTCCGGCGCGCGCGGGTAGGTCGGCAGGCGCGGATCGAAGAAGCCGGCGGACTGCTGGAAGGGTGCAATAAACTGCGGCGCCTGTGTGTCGCCATGGTCCTGATAGGCATTGACCATCAGGTTCAGTCGCATCGTCTCGACGGGCCGGAACGCCAGCTGGACGCGGCCCTGCGTAAAGGCGCGCTGACCCAGGCTCGCGTCGCGCGTGTAGCTCCTTTGCCAGTCCCCACCCCCTTCATGACGCAGCGAAATGCGCGCCGCAAGCGTGTCCGACAACGGTCCGCTGGCATAGCCTTCGGCGCTGAACCGATTGAAGCGCCCATAGGAGAGCGCGAGCCCCGCTTCGGGCGACCAGGTCGGCTTGGCGGCGATATAGTTGATCGCGCCGCCGGTCGCGTTCGACCCGAACAGCGTGCCCTGCGGCCCCTTCAGCACCTCGACCCGTTCCAGATCGAAGGAGGCGCCCGCGGTCATCACCGAATAGGGGATGGGCACTTCGTCGGTGTAGACGGTCACGGTGGGCTTCGCCGCAAGGCTGCTGTCGAAAAAGCCGATGCCGCGCAGGAAATAGACCGGCGTGCCAAAGCCGCTGTTGATCGCGTTGAAGCCGGGGGTGACTTTCGCCAGCCCGGCGACGTCGGTCACGCCCTGCGCCTGCAGGGCGTCGCCCGACACCGCCGTGATCGACAGCGGCACGCTGTTGATGCTCTCGCTGCGCTTCTGCGCGGTGACGATGATCTCGTCCGTGCCGGCCGTTTCCGCGCCTTCGACGGGCGCAGCCTCCTGCGCCGCCGCCTGATTCGCGAGCAACGCGAGCAGCAGGGCCGCGACCGACGACGAGCTACGCATCTTTGAAAGCGCCATAATTTCCCTCCCGATGACCATCTGTAGCGCCCGGCTCCGATCCGAAAAGGGCGCTCAAATATTTTGTTACCGTCCGGTCGGTAATATTGCTTTCTATGATTGTCAAATCGGCAATGACGGCGGCAACTATTGACCAGCGGGTCGCGACCGACCTATGCCTCGCGCTCAGGGGCAGCCGGAACGACCGCAGGGCGCGGATATCCGGCGCATGGTGAAAGCAATGGCGGAAGCATCGAGAAAGACACGGGCATCGGCGACGCCCGCCCAGACACGAGCCGGCCCGGCCGCGACCGCGAAGCCGGGGCGCAAACGCGGCAGCGTCAACAAGGAGGTAATCATGGCGATCGCCTCCACCATGTTCCGCGAGCGCGGCTACGACCGCACCAGCCTCGACGACATCGCGGCAGGGCTGTCGATCACCAAGCCCAGCCTCTATTATCATTTCGCGAGCAAGGAGGAGATCCTGCTCGAATGCATTGCGCGCGGCTATATCCTGTTCCAGCAGAAAATAGCCGATCGCGACGATATCCGCCTGCCCGGCCGCGAACGCGTCCGCATATTCATCGAATGCTACGTCGACCTGCTCCAGGACAATGTCCTGTCGATGATCGTCGCCGACGAGCGCGTGATGAGCGATGCGGGCAAGGCCAAGTCGCGCAACTACAAAAGGATGCTCAACCGCGACCTGCTCGACCGGCTCGAGGTCGGCCGCAAGGACGGATCGCTCGCCTTCGACGACGCGCGCATCATTTCCTTCGGCATCTTCGGCATGGTCAACTGGATGACGCACTGGCAGTCGGGCGCGCTGCAGATCGATGCCCGCGCGGTGTCCGACCAGTTCGTCGCCATGATTCTCGACGGCATCGGCAAACCCTAAGGCGACCCAAAGACCCGCATTCCTGCGCAGCTCGCGGCGTTTCAGACCGCGAGTTGACAGCCCTTGTCGGCGCGCATATGTAAATGTTACCGACTAGTAGGTAATAAGGGATTTGCGATGGCCGACTTTCGTTATCTGAACACCAGCGTCGAGGACGGCGTCGGCATCCTGCAGCTCAACCACCCCGAGGTGCGCAACGCGCTTGGCTGGGAATTGCACCAGGACATCATCGCCGCGCTTCGCGCCTGGGAAGATGATGATGCGGTGTCGTGCGTGCTGTTCATCGGCAATGAAGACTATTTCTGCGCCGGCTGGCGCGTCGACATCCTCAACACGGCGGACGACGACGACCGCCGGCGCTTCAACGACCTCGCCCTCGCGCTGATGAAGGCGATCTACGACTTCGGCAAACCGTCGGTCGCGGCGGTCGCCGGCGTCGCCCCCGGCTATGGCATGGACGTCGCCAATATGTGCGACATCACCGTCGCGTCCGAAAATGCGCTCTTCGGATCGACGCAGGTCAAATATGCCATGAACGGCTTCTATCACGGCATCATGTCGCGCGTCGGGAAGCAGCACGCCCGCCGCCTCTATTACACCGGCGATCCGATCGACGCGCAGGAAGCGCTGCGCATCGGCCTCGTCAGCGAAGTCACGCCGGTCGGCGAGTTGCGGAGCCGCGCGCTGACCTTGGCGAAGCAGATCGCCGAAATGGGCCCCGAACTTGCAAAGATCTTCAAGGGCGTCGCGCTGCGCGCGTCGAACATGGATCATCTCGGCGCGCTGCAATATGAGCTGACCGTCACCCACGACCTGCTCCAGCGCGGCATTTTCCGCGAGCGCATCGCGCGTGGTTTCGACCGGCTGAAGGCCGGCAACAGCGTCGCGATCGAACGCGCCGGAAAGCCATGACCCTCGACGTCGTCGCCTCCGACATTTTCGCGGCCGAGGAGTGCGACCAGTTCGCGCGCTCGGTCGACGGCTTCCTCGCGGCGCATGCCGCGCCCGACGCCATCGACCGCTGGCGCGCCGACAAATGCGTCGACCGTGCGACCTGGACCGCTGCGGCCGAGGCCGGCCTGCTCGGCATTTCGGTCGACGAAGCCTATGGCGGCGCGGGCGCCGATTTCCGGTTCGAGGCGATCATCACCAAGGCGATCGGGCATCGCGGCGCCGATGCGCTGACGATCAGCCTGCACAATGCGGTGATCCTCCCCTATGTCTCGACCTTCGGCACCGAGGCGCAGAAAGGCCAGTGGCTGCCCAAATTCTGCTCGGGCGAATGCCTGACCGCGATCGCGATGACCGAACCGGCGGCGGGATCGGACCTGCAGGGCATGAAGATGACCGCGCGCAAATGCGCCGGCGGCTGGCGCCTCAGCGGGCAAAAGACCTTCATCTCGAACGGGCAGATTGCCGACGTCATCATCGTCGCGGCCAAGACCGATCCGTCGGGCGGCAGCCGGTCGATCTCGCTGTTCATCGTAGACGTGCGCGGCGCGCCAGAAGGCTTCCGGCGCGGGCGCAATCTCGACAAGGTCGGGCAGGAGGGACAGGATACGTCCGAACTCTTCTTCGACGACCTGTTCGTGCCCGACGACGCGCTCCTTGGCGGCGTCGAGGGACGCGGGCTGCCCCAACTCATGGAAAAGCTGCCGCAAGAGCGGCTGATCATCGCCTGGCAGGCGATGGCGATGATCGAACGCGCGCTCGACGAGACGATCCGCTACACGCGCGAACGGCCGATGTTCGGCCAGACGCTCGCCGATTTCCAGAACACCCAGTTCAAGCTCGCCGAATATAAGACGCAGGCGGTCGTCTGCCGCGTCTTCGTCGATCATTGCACCGACCTGCTCGTGCGCGGCGAACTGACCGCCGAACTCGCCTCGATGGCCAAATATTGGGCGTCGGAGGAGCTGACGAAGGTCGTCGATGGCTGCCTCCAGCTCTTTGGCGGCTATGGCTATATGCTCGAATATCCGATCGCGCGCATGTTCCGCGATAGCCGCATCCACCGCATCTATGGCGGCGCGAGCGAGGTGATGAAGCTGCTCATTGCCCGAAATCTCTGATCCGAAATCCCGAAACCCAGGAGTGAATATCATGGCAAAGCACGGCACGATGCGCAGCGAGGTAAAGGGCGGCGTCGCCACCATCTTCCTCGATCGCCCCGACAAGAAGAATGCGCTCAGCACCGAATTGTTCGAGGATCTGGTCGAAACGCTCCAGCAATGGCGGCGCGACGACAGCGTCGCGGCGGTCGTCATCACCGGCACCGAGGAGTATTTCTCGGCCGGACTCGATCTCGACACGATGAACTGGAAGACGGAGGAAGAGCGGCTGCGCTGGTATGACGCGACCTACTATGGCTATCTCGAACTGCTCGAATATCCCAAGCCGACGATCGCCGCGGTCGCGGGGCCGACCTTCGGCGGCGGCTGCGACATCGCGGTCTTCTGCGATATCCGCGTTTCAAGCCCGAACGCCAAATTTGGCTTTCCGCAGATCCGTTTCGGGCTGACCCCCTTCGTCGATCCGCTGCAGCGCATCGTCGGGCAGAGCCAGGCGAAACTGCTCGTGCTGACCGGACGCCGTATCGATGCGCCGGAAGCGCTGCGGATCGGCCTGGTCGACGAGATCGCTCCCGAAGGCGGATTGCTTGCGGCGGCGCAGGCCATGGCGGCCGAGATCGCCTCGACGACCGTACCGACCGTCGTGCGCACGACCGAAATGCTGCGCCGCAGCTGGTCGATGGATCCGCAGGCGGCCTATGTCTACGGCCATGTCCAGTATCGCGACGTCCACTGGAATCCGGAGATTTCCGACCGCATGCTGGCCGCGCGCGCCAAGGTCGGCTCGGGAACGCGCTGATACGCGACCGATGACAGGCCTTCCTCCCCTCCCCTCCACCGGCCTGGCCGGATCGGTAATCGTGGTCGTCGGCGCAAGCCGCGGGCTCGGACGGCAATATGCCGCCGACCTCGCGCGCGCCGGGGCCCGCCTCGTCCTGACGGGACGCGGCAACGAGGTCGCGGCAGTCGCCGAGACGATCCGGCAGGAGGGCGGAAGCGCGCTTGCTGTGCGGTGCGATATCCGCAATCCCGCGCCCTTCGTCGATGCGGCGCTCAAAGAATATGGCGCGATCGACGGGCTGGTGGTCAACGCCGGGCTCGTCCGCGACCGCAGTTTCGCGAAGATGAGCGCCGGCGAATGGTCCGAAGTGATCGACGTCCATCTCGGCGGCAGTTTCGCCTGCGCCAAGGCGGTGTGGGCGCCGATGACGGCACGGGGGCGCGGCTCGATCATCTTCACCACCTCGGGTGCTGGCATGCACGGCGCCTTCGGGCAAGCCAATTACGCCGCGGCCAAGGGCGGTATCATCGGCCTGATGAAGACGCTCGCCATCGAAGGCGAACGCGTGGGTATCCGCGCCAACGCCATCGCACCGATGGCGCTGACCGAAATGACCGACGGGGTCTTTTCCGACCGCATGAAGCATGGCTTGCTTCCCGAACAGATTTCGCCCTTCCTGCTCGCGCTGCTCGACCCCGGGTCGACGCGGACCGGCGAGATCGTCGAATGCGGCGGCGGCTGGGGCGCGCAGATGCGCTGGCAGCGATCGGCGGACAATGTACAGGATGGCCTGAATGGAGTTTGCGAATCCCCCTGCCCCCAGCGTGACGCTCGACCGCCGCGACGACGGCAGCATCGTCCTGCGCTCGGGCCTCCCGCTCGGCCCCGTTCCCAAATCGCTCGCGCATGTCTTCGACGAACAGGCCGAACGCGACCCCGATGCCATCTTCATGCGCCAGCGCGGTCCGAACGGCGAGTGGCAGGGCATCTCATACGGTGCGGCACGGCGAGCCGCTGACGGCCTCGCCCAATGGCTCGTCGACGAGGGAATCGGCGTCGGTGACGTCGTCTCCTTCCTGTCCGAACCGTCGATCGTCCATGGCATTGCCGCCATAGGCGTGCAGCGCAGCGGTGCCGCGATCGCGCCCGTCAGCGTCGCCTATTCGCTGATGTCGCGCGATCATGCCCAGCTCCGCCAATGCGTCTCGGTGGTCGGGGCAAAGGTCGTGATCGTCGACGACGCCGCGCGCTACGCCGCCGCGTTGCGTGCACTCGCCCCGCTCGGAGTAACCATCGTCGCGGCATCGGGCACCGTCGAAGGGGTCGACACCACGCCTTGGGCCGAGGTGGTCGCGACGCCACCTCGCCACGACGTGACCGAGCGGATGGCGGCGATCCGTCCCGACCATATCGCGCGCATCATCTATACCTCGGGATCGACCGGTTCGCCCAAGGCGACGCCGCAACCGCACGCCAACCTCAACATCACCATCGCGCAGAACCGCGCGCTCGGCCTGCTCGAATTCGGCGACGATCCGCCGCAAATTCTCGAAGCGATGCCGTTCAGCCACATCATGGCGGGCAATTTCAACTTCAACAACACGATCGCTGCCGGCGGCACGGTCTGGATCGACGAGGGCAAGCCGACCGCCGAGATGTTCGCAAAGACGCTCGCCAATCTGCGCGACGTCGCGCCATCCTATTTCATCACGGTGCCGCTCGGCTACACGATGCTGTGCCAGGCGCTCGAGGCCGATGCCGACCTCAGCCGCCATTTCTTCTCGCGCCTCAAATTTCTCGGCTTCGGCGGCGCGGTGCTCGCCGAGGATGTCCGCGACCGGCTGATCGCGCTGTCGATCGCCGCGCGCGGCAAGGCGGTCCCGATCTTCTCCTTCTACGGCGCGACTGAATATCTGTTCGGGACGCTCAAATATTGGACCGAAGGCGGGACCGACGTGATCGGGCTTCCCCTCCCCGCCACCGACCTCAAGCTCGTTCCGTTCGACGGGCGGTACGAAATGCGCGTCAAGGGACCGACGATGATGCCGCAAAGCGGCTATATCGGCGCACCCGAAGCCTCGGCATCGCTGTTCGACGAGGAGGGCTATTTCCACACCGGCGACGCCGTCCGCTTCGCCGACCCCGACGAGCCGCATGCAGGCCTCGTCTTTGCCGGCCGATTGTCCGAAGATTTCAAGCTCGATTCCGGCACCTATGTCACGGTCGAGGCGCTGCGGCTGGCGGTGCTCGCGGCATGCGGCGACCATGTTTCGGAAGCCGTGATCTGCGGCCTCAACCGCCCCTATCCATCGGCGCTGCTGTGGCTTCGGACGGGAGAGAACGACGCCGAAACGCACACGGCGATCGCGTCGGCGCTGACCGCCTTCAATGCCACGCAAAGCGGCGCCACGCGCCGGATCGGGGCGGCGCTGATCCTCGACGAACCGCCGTCGTTCGAAACCGGCGAGGTCACCGTGAAGGGCAATGTCGCGCAGCGCGTCGTGCGCGAGCGACGCGTGGCCGAGGTCGATCGCCTCTATGCCGACCGTCCCGACCCCGCGGTCATCCTGCTCGGTGACGCGGCGCGCAAGCTGGTCGAGCCGCGCTGATGGGCCGCGGGCGGTGACGATGCTCCGCACGCCGGGCGACTGGGGACCGCTGACCTTCGACGATCCCTTTTGCGCGCATATCGGCGGTATGCAGATGCTGTACACCGGCGACGCGGTCGAACCCGTCCGCTTCGGGATGGAAGTTCAGGCGCACCAGTGCAACCGCCTCGGCTTTTGTCATGGTGGGCTGCTATCGACCTTTCTCGACACCGCCCTCGGGGTCTGCGCGATCGAGATTTGCGGCCACGACTGGGGCGGCCCGACGATCAACCTCAGTGTCGATTTCCTGCAGGGCGCCCCGCAGGGCGACTGGATCGAAAGCCGCGTCACGCTCGAACATACGACGCGCAGCCTGATGTTCGTGACCGGAACGGTCGTCGGTTCGCCGGGGCCGATCGCCCGGGCCACCGCCCTGTTCAAACAACCACGCCCGGCGCCCCAGGCCGCCTAATTGCACGGAGAAAGAAACATGGCTCCCAACGACGTCCTTCCCGGCACGGTTCATCCCATTGGCCGAAGCTATGTCGGATTGCCGGTCGCCGACATCGTCACCGCCGAATTTGTCCGCGATTTCGGTAACCGCTGGGAGGCCGCGTGGAATTCGCACGACACCGAACAGGTCATGGCGCTGATCCATCCCGACATCCGCTGGAACGACACCATATTCTGGCCCGAAATCGTCAACGGACATGCTGCGATGCGCGCCTATGTCGACAAGATCTGGGCGGTGATGCCCGACGTGCATTTCCGCGAGGTACAGCTTTTCAACGCTCTCGATGCAGGACGAGCCCTTTATCTGTTCGAACAGACCGCAACCGCGCCGCCCGCGTCGGGCAAGGACAGCAGCGCCACGACCTATGGCTGCGACATCTTCCTCGGCTTCCGCGACGGGCTGCTGTCCGAATATATGGCGCAATATGAAATCGCCGAAATGATGCGGCAATTCGGCATGCTGCCTCCCCGCAACGGACGCATCGGCGGCGCCTATTTGCTTTCGCTCTTGGGCCGCGGGCCGGCCAAGGGCTGACAGGCCCCGATACCGGACAACAGGAAAAGGAAGACGCCGGCATGGCA
>NZ_LYVN01000065.1 GCF_001990265.1 Sphingopyxis sp. KK2 | reverse complement strand
GCCGCCGGGGCTGCCGTTCGAAGGGCGCGGCGCCGAATTGCTCAAAAATGCCGGGCGCAGCGCGTGGCGCGACGGCGAAGGCGGCGTCGACGACCTGGTCGTCGGGGCGCTGCACTTGCGCGCGCAGGTCGTGCGCAGCGGCGTCGCCGAGGATTATCTGGTGTGGCGCTTTTCGGCGGTCGAACGGCTCGACCTCGTCTCCGAAATCAGCCGGCACCTCGACGGCCCCGCGGGCCGGACGCTGGGGCAGGCGGGGGTGATGGCGGCGCTGGTCAATGCCGAGGGGCGGCTGCGCGTCGCCAACCATGCCTTCCTGCTGCGCGCGCTCGGCGAAAGCGACGCGACCCATTATGCGGGCCGCGACGTCGCGCCGCTGCTCCGCCTCGACGATGCCGGCACGCTCTATTTCGGGCGCGAGGGCGAGCGCGCCACCCCCGTCCGCCTGCTCCAGATCCCGCTGATCCCCGCCGACAGCCACGGCCCGATGCTGCTCGCGCTGCTCGACGAGGAAATGGGCGCCGCCGACCGCGGCACCGCGCAGACCTATGTCGAGACGCTGCTGTCGCTGCTGCCCTTCGGGCTTGCGATGGTCGATCGCGACGGGCGCTTCCTCTATATGAACCGCGCCTTCGTGCGCGCGGCCGGATTGTCGGAAAGCAAGATGCCGCGCTACCCCGGCGACCTCGTCGTCGGCGAGGACAAGGGGCCGCTCGCCGACATGATCCGCCGCCACAGCAGCGGGCAGCAGGTCGGCGGCGACCTGTCGATCCGGCTGGCGGGGCAGGGCGACGAGCCGGTGTCGATGCGTGTCGTCGGGGTGCGCGGGCTGGGCGAGGCGGCGGTGCTGCTCAGCCTGAAAGACTCGAGCGAGGAATCGCGGCTGAAGCGCCAAGTCGCGCAGGCGTCGAAGATGCAGGCGGTCGGCCAGCTCGCCGGCGGCGTGGCGCACGACTTCAACAATATCCTGACCGCGGTGCTCGGCAGCTGCGACCTGATGCTGATGCGCCATACGCCGGGCGACAGCGACTATGACGATATCCAGCAGATCCGCAGCAACGCCAATCGCGCCGCCAGCCTGACGCGGCAATTGCTCGCTTTCTCGCGTCAGCAGACGCTGCGCCCGCAAATCCTGCAACTGCCCGACGTGATTTCGGAGGTATCGCACCTGCTGAAACGGCTGATCGGCGATTCGGTGCAATTGTCGGTGCGTCACGGCCGCGGGCTGGGCGCGGTGCGCGCCGACCCGGGGCAGCTCGAGCAGGTGATCATCAACCTGGCGGTCAATGCGCGCGACGCGATGGGCGGGCACGGCACGCTGACGATGGAAACCTATCCGGTGACCGCCGCCGAGGTGCGGGCGATGGGCAGCGAGGTGATGCCGCCCGCCGATTATAGCGCGCTCAAGGTCAGCGATACCGGGGCCGGCATTCCCGCCGATGTGCTGCCCAAGATTTTCGAACCCTTTTTCACCACCAAGGATGTCGGCAAGGGGACCGGGCTCGGACTGTCGACGGTCTATGGCATCATCAAGCAGTCGGCGGGTTTCATCTTTGCCGACAGCAAGCCCGGCGAGGGGGCGAGCTTCACCATCTATCTTCCGGTCCATCGCACCGACAAGGATGCGCCCGCCGTCGCCCCGCCGCCGGCGAAGCCCAAGAAGAGCCAGTGGGGCACCGGCACCATCTTGCTCGTCGAGGACGAGGATATGGTGCGTGCGGTCGCCGAGCGCGCGCTGACCCGTGCCGGCTATACTGTCGTCACCGCGTCGCAGGGCGAGGAAGGCATCGAGCGGTTCGGGCAGATGGATCAGGTCGACCTGATCCTGACCGACGTGATGATGCCGACGATGGACGGGCCGGCGATGGTCCGCGCGCTGCGCGCCCGCCGTGCCGACCTGCCTGTTTTGTTCATGTCGGGCTATGCAGAGGAACAATTGCGCCAGTCGATCGATATTGATCATGTGTCCTTCCTGCCCAAACCCTTTTCGGTCGCGCAGCTGACCGAATCCGTCTCGGCCGCGCTCGACGCCGCCGCGCAGCGGGCGTCGTGATGGCGGGCGATCGCACCATCCTGCTCGTCGAGGACGATGTGCTGATCGGCATGATGCTGGTCGATATGTTCGATGCGCTCGGCTATCCCGAGCCCGCGCAGGCGGCGAGCGTCGAGGACGCGCTGGCGATCCTCGCGGCGAGGCCGGTCGATGCCGCGCTCGTCGACATCAACCTCGGCGACGCGAAGGGCTGGCCGGTCGCCGACGCGCTCGCCGCGCGCGACATCCCCTTCGCCTTCACGTCGGGCGGCGGCGATGTGATTCCCCCGGCGCACGCCGATCGCAAGCTCGTTTCCAAGCCGTTCCGATTGAGCGAGATCGAGGCGGTTCTCGACGGGTTTTTCGGCGGATAACAGCGCCTGTCACGTTCCCCAAATATATTTCGTTCTCTACTTGTTCCACGAGAACAAATGCCGTACACAGGTCCGGCGTTGCGATGCTTCTGCCTTCGCGATAGAGCAGGAAAGGGACGGTCATGGCCGGTCAATTGTCACTCGTGGAATCGGGGAAATCAGTGAATAGCTCGGACAGGCAGAAGGCGCTCGACGCCGCCTTGGCGCAAATCGATCGCGCCTTCGGCAAAGGCTCGGTGATGAAATTGGGCTCGAAGGAAGCGATGCAGGTCGAGGCGATCTCGACCGGGTCGCTCGGCCTCGACATCGCCCTTGGGGTCGGCGGCCTGCCGCGCGGCCGCGTTATCGAAATCTATGGTCCCGAAAGCTCGGGCAAGACCACGCTCGCGCTGCACACGCTTGCCGAGGCGCAGAAGACCGGCGGCACCGTCGCCTTCGTCGATGCCGAGCATGCGCTCGACCCGGTTTATGCCAAGAAGCTCGGGGTCAATATCGACGAACTGATCGTGTCGCAGCCCGACACCGGCGAACAGGCGCTCGAAATCGTCGACACGCTGGTGCGCTCGAACGCGATCGACGTGCTCGTCGTCGACTCGGTCGCCGCGCTCGTCCCGCGCGCCGAAATCGAGGGCGAGATGGGCGACAGTCACGTCGGGCTTCAAGCCC
Organism: Sphingopyxis sp. KK2; assembly: GCF_001990265.1. GTDB lineage: Bacteria > Pseudomonadota > Alphaproteobacteria > Sphingomonadales > Sphingomonadaceae > Sphingopyxis. Next base: position 17,577 of record NZ_LYVN01000065.1, on the reverse strand, counting down.
GGTTGATGTCGCAGTCGCTGCGCAAGCTCACCGGCTCGATCAGCCGCTCGCGCTGCATGGTGATCTTCATCAATCAGTTGCGCATGAAGATCGGCGTGATGTACGGCAATCCCGAGACCACGACGGGCGGTAACGCGCTGAAATTCTATGCTTCGGTTCGTCTCGACATCCGCCGCACCGGCCAGATCAAGAATGGCGACGAGATCGTCGGCAACACCACCCGCGTCAAGGTCGTCAAGAACAAGGTCGCGCCGCCGTTCAAGCAGGTCGAATTCGACATCATGTACGGCCAGGGTATTTCGAAGATCGGCGAAATCCTCGACATCGGCGTCAAGGCTGGCCTCGTCGAGAAATCGGGCGCCTGGTTCAGCTATGACTCGATCCGCATCGGGCAGGGCCGTGAGAATGCCAAGAATTTCCTGACCGAAAATCCCGAACTGCGCGAACGGCTTGAAGCCGCGATCCGCAGCCGCACCGATGCGGTGGCCGAGGAGATGATGGCCGGCCCCGACGACGAGGGCGACGACTGACAGCTTCCGGCCGGCCCGCTTCGCGCGGGCCGGCCGGCCAACGGCGGCGGGTTCCTTGCCCCTCAGGTCCGCACCCTCTCGCGGACCGGCCCGCCTGCCGTTGTTTCTTGCGCGGCCCCCGTGAGCGGCTACAAGCACGCCATGCCCGCGATCCGCCTTTTCGGCCTGCCGACCGACGTCAACAGCAGCTTCGAACGCGGTGCCGCCGCCGGCCCTGCGGCAATCCGTGCCCAGCTGTGGAGCGACCGCGGCAATATGGCGAGCGAGCTTGGGCCCGAACTCGGCACAGACATCGCTTTCACCGACGACGGCGACCTCGCGCTCAGCGAAGACACGCCGCGCGACGATGCGATGATCCGCCGCCATGTCGCGCTGGTGCGCGAGGATGGCGAAATTCCGCTCGCCCTCGGCGGCGACCATGCCGTCACGCTGCCGCTCGTCGAAGCCGCGGCGGCCTGTTTCGGGCCGGTCAACATCCTGCATATCGATGCGCATCCCGACCTTTACGACGATTTCGAGGGCAATCCGCGCAGCCACGCCTCGCCCTTCGCGCGCATCCATGACGGCGGCCATGCCGCGCGGCTGGTGCAGGTCGGCATCCGCACGCTCAACCGCCATTGCCGCGAACAGGCCGAGCGTTTCGGGGTCGAGATCGTGCCGATGGCGGGCTTCACCCCCGATGCGGTGCCGGTGCTCGAAGGGCCGCTCTATATCTCGATCGACATGGACGGCATCGATCCGTCGGCGGCGCCGGGCGTCGCACATCCCGAACCCGGCGGGCTGACGGTGCGCGAATTGCTTGCCGTGCTGCACAAGCAGACCGCGCCGATCGTCGGCGCCGACATCGTCGAACATCATCCCGGCCGCGATAGCGGCGACGTCACCGCGATCCTCGGCGCCAAGCTGGTGCGCGAACTCGCGGCGCTGATCGACCGCAACGGGACCTATAAACCATAAGAGGAGAGCGACATGAGCCTGATCGTCCATCACCTGAACAACAGCCGCTCGCAGCGCATCCTGTGGCTGCTCGAAGAACTGGGTGCACCCTATGAGATCAAGCATTACCAGCGCGACGCGGTGACCAACCTCGCGCCGCCCGAGCTCAAGGCGATCCACCCGCTCGGCAAGTCGCCCTTGCTCGAGGATGCGGGGCGCGTGATCCAGGAATCGGCCGCGATCGCCGAATATCTGTGCGAAAATTACGGCGGCGAGGCGCTCGTCCCGGCGCGGGGCACGGATGATCATGTCCGCCACCTCGAACTGATCCATTTCGCCGAAGGATCGGCGATGACCCCGATCATCCTCAACCTCTATCTCAGCCGCCTCGGCGACGCGGTGGCGGCGGTGAAGCCGCGGATCGACGAACAGCTCGACGCGCATTTCGCCTATCTCAACGACGAAGTGAACGACGCGGGCCATTTCATCGGCGACAGCCTGTCTGCGGCGGACATCATGCTGAGTTTTCCCGCCGAGGTTGCTGCGATGAACGGCGCGGCGCGCTATCCGAAACTGGCCGCCTTCGTGAGCGCGATGCACGCGCGTCCGGCCTGGCAGGCGGCGCGCGAGAAGGGCGGGGCCTATTTTGTTTTCTGATCGCCTGTTCCCGGCGGCCGCAGCCGCGTTGATCGCCGCCGTCGCCGTGCCGGCGACCGCACAAGTGCCGCTGCTCGGCCCCGAGGTCGAGCGGGCCGTCAACGCGCCCGAGGGGGTGGCCTTCACGCCGACCGCCGCCGACGAGAGCGACGCGATGGGCCGCGTCGCTTCCTATACGATGGCGCTCGCCAAGCGCGACTTCGCCTCGGCCTATGCGATGTTGCGGCTGTCGTTCCAGGCGTCGAATCCGCGGATCGAATGGGAAATGAACCAGCGCAAGCGCGAGACCTTGTGGGCCGATGGCGTGATTCGCATCCTGCGGCTGAGCTGGTACCAAGACCCCGCCGGACAGCCGCCGGGGCTTTATGCAGCCTTCGATTTTCGGGGCGACCGCCCCGACGGCACGATGGATTGCGGCTATGTCGTCGTCCACCGCGCCGCGCCGGGATCGGGCTTCACCGTCGTGCGCACCGACACGTCCGAAGTGCCGGCCGAGATGATCGAGGATGGCGTTCCCAAAGCCGATGTCCTGCAGCAGCTGCCTTGCTATCTGGGCAAGGGAATCTCCACCGCCTTTTGATCGGTCGCTGCGCCGACCCAAGGAAATTCGGCTTGCCGTCCAGAATGTTGCGCGGCAAGGTCCGCGCGCCGCAGTTCTGCGGCTTCCGGTGGGGGAATCAATATGGCGATGCTCGCATTCGCTTTGCTGGCGGCAGCGGCCGGCCAGCCCGAAATCAAGGTTTCGCCGGTTCCCGGCAAGGGCTTTGTCGCGACCGTCGCGGTGATCGACGCCGACCAATATGACCCCACGATCGACCGTATCAAGGTGCTCGCGACGCAGCGCTGCGGCAGCCTGAAGGTGCGGTTCGGGCGCTATTATTTCGACAATCAGATCGACGTCGATCGCGGTGTGACGGTGATCAAGGATTTTCGCCAGAATTTCTCCTGCTTCGACCCCGCGACCGATCCGTACAAGCCCGTACCCGCCGACTGGGTGGCGAGCAGCGCCGAAGTCACTGCGGCGACGAATTTTGCCAAGAGATTTGTCGACAACCTCGATACCGGCAACGGTGCCGCGCTGTCGGCGATGATGGATCCGGCGCTCGAATCGACGGCGACCGAAATGAAGCGCTTCAGCGACGAAGCGAAAATGTATCAGACGGCGCCGGGGGAGTTCACGGTGCGGCTCGACGGCTGGCTCAACAATCCCGAGGACGCAGCCTATCCGGGCGCCTATGCCTATTTTGCGGTGCTGAGCAGCCATCCGGGGATCGCCGGAACCTGCGGCGGGCTGCTGCTCTATCGCGAGCGGACCGGGGTGTATAAAATCTCGCAATATGATGTGCGTTATGTCTCGCAGGCGCTGATCGACGAGGCAGGTTATAGCGACGAGGAGCTCAATCGCCTTTGCCAGCGGTAGCTGCGGCTTCAACCAACCATCATGCTTGAGAAAAGCCGCGTAGCGCACTAGATCGCGCGCATGACTTCGACCAACGACATTCGCCGCTCGTTCCTCGACTATTTCGCGGGGACCGGCCACCATATCGAACCTTCGGCGCCGCTGGTGCCGTATAACGACCCGACGTTGATGTTCGTCAACGCCGGGATGGTGCCGTTCAAGAATGTCTTCACGGGGCTGGAAAAGCGTCCGTACAGCACCGCGGCCTCGTCGCAGAAATGCGTGCGGGCAGGCGGCAAGCACAATGACCTCGACAATGTCGGCTTCACCGCGCGCCATCATACCTTCTTTGAAATGCTGGGGAATTTCTCCTTCGGCGACTATTTCAAGGAGCAGGCGATCCACCATGCCTGGACGCTGATCACCAAGACCTGGGGGCTGGCGCCCGAGAAGCTGACGGCGACCGTCTATCACACCGATGACGAGGCCTATGACCTGTGGCGCAAGATCGCGGGACTGCCCGAGGATCGCATCATCCGTATCGCGACCAACGACAATTTCTGGTCGATGGGCGACACCGGGCCGTGCGGGCCGTGCAGCGAAATCTTCTACGACCATGGCGACCATATCTGGGGCGGCCCGCCGGGATCGCCGGAAGAGGATGGCGACCGCTTCGTCGAGATCTGGAACCTGGTGTTCATGCAATATGAGCAGCGCGCGCCGGGCGACCGCGTCGACCTGCCGCGGCCCAGCATCGACACCGGCATGGGGCTGGAGCGCGTTGCGGCGGTGCTGCAGGGCGTCACCGACAATTATGATACCGACACCTTCAAGGCGCTGATCGCGGCGTCGGTCGATCAGACCGGGGTGCCCGCCGACGAAGCGCACAAGGCGAGCCACCGCGTGATCGCCGACCATTTGCGCGCGTCGAGCTTCCTGATCGCCGACGGCGTGCTGCCGTCGAACGAGGGCCGCGGCTATGTGCTGCGCCGGATCATGCGCCGCGCGATGCGCCACGCGCACCTGCTCGGCGCCAAGGATCCGCTGATGTACCGGCTGTTGCCGTCGCTGACCGCCGAGATGGGCGCCGCCTATCCCGAGCTGATCCGCGCGCAGCCGCTGATCGCCGAGACGCTCGAGCGCGAGGAAACCAAGTTCCGCCAGACGCTCGACAAGGGTCTGCGGCTGCTCGACGAGGCGACGGTCGGCATGGGTGCGGGCGCGACCTTGCCCGGCGACGTCGCGTTCAAGCTCTATGACACCTATGGCTTCCCCTATGATTTGACCGAGGATGCGCTGCGCACGCAGGATATCGCGGTCGACCGCGCGGGCTTCGACGCAGCGATGGCACAGCAAAAGGCGGCGGCGCGCGCGGCGTGGAAGGGCAGCGGGCAGAAGGCGTCCGAAGAGATCTGGTTCGACCTGGCCGAGACGAACGGCAGCACAGAATTCACCGGCTATGGCGCCACCGTCGGCGAGGGCGAGGTGATCGCACTGGTCAAGAACGGCGTGCAGGTGGGCGAAGCCAAGGCGGGCGACGAACTGGTCGTGTTGACCAACCAGACGCCTTTCTATGGCGAAAGCGGCGGCCAGATGGGCGACAGCGGCACGATCGCGACGCTGGGCGGCGCATCGGCGGCGGTGAGCGACACGAGCAAGCCGCTCGGCCGCCTGCATGCGCATCAGGCGAAGCTGGAGGTCGGGACGCTGAAGGTCGGCGACACGGTGCAGATGACCGTCGACGCCGAACGCCGCGACCGGATTCGCGCCAATCATAGCGCGACGCACCTGCTGCACGCGGCACTGCGCAACCGGCTGGGCGGACATGTGACGCAGAAGGGGAGCCTCGTCGCCGAGGACCGGTTCCGCTTCGACTTTTCGCATCCCAAGGCGCTGACCGCCGAGGAGATCGCCGACGTCGAAGCGCAAGTGAACGCGCAGATCCGTGGCAATGAGGCGGTGACGACGCGGTTGATGACCCCCGACGACGCGGTCGCGGCGGGCGCGCTGGCGCTGTTCGGCGAGAAATATGGCGACGAGGTGCGCGTGCTCTCGATGGGTGCGGCCGACGACAAGTCATATTCGGTCGAATTGTGCGGCGGGACGCATGTTCGTGCGTTGGGCGATATCGCCCTGCTCAAGATCGTTGGCGAATCGGCGGTCTCGTCGGGCGTGCGGCGTATTGAGGCGCTGACCGGCGACGCGGCGCGGCTGTGGCTGAACGGTCGCGACGAGGCGCTGAAGGCGGCGGCGGCGGCGCTGAAGACCTCGCCCGACGATGTGCCGGCGCGCGTCGCGGCGCTCGCCGAGCAGCTCAAGAAGGCCGAACGCGACCTGGCCGATGCGAAGAAGGCGTTGGCGATGGGCGGCGGCGGGGCAGGTGCGGCCGCGGGTCCGGCGGTCGAGCAGGTCGGCGACACCGCGTTCCTCGCGCAGGTCGTCGACGGGCTCGATCCCAAGGAATTGCGCGGCACGGTTGACGGGCTGAAGAAGCAGGTCGGCAGCGGCGTCGCGATGCTGGTGGCGGTCAACGACGGCCGCGCCTCGGTCGCGGTCGGGGTGACCGAGGGCGTGGCGCAGAATGCCGTCGATCTGGTCAAGCTCGCGGTCGCGGCGCTCGGCGGGCAGGGCGGCGGCGGACGGCCCGACATGGCGCAGGGCGGCGGCCCGAACGGCGGGGCGGCGAACGACGCCGTTGCGGCGGTCAAAGCCGCGCTCGCCTGAAACGGACGGATGTGAAACCCACCAAGAAGACGCGGCGTACCGATCATGCCGAACGGCTGATCGCGGCGCCGCTGGTCGATGTCTTTTCGGCCTTCACCAGCGAGGCGAAGCTGGCGCGCTGGTTGCCGCCCGAAGGCGCGACGGGGGTTTTCGAGCATATCGACCTGCGCGCGGGCGGCGGTTTCCTGATGCGGCTGACCTTCGACGATGCCGATGTCGAGACGAAGAGCGACGACGATAGCGACGTCGTCGAAGTCTATATCCCGACGCTCGACGAGGGGCGGCTGATCGTCTGGGAGGTCGAATTCGTGTCCGACGATCCGCGCTTTTCGGGCACGATGGCGATGAACTGGTATCTGTCGCGGCAGGGCGGCGGCACGCTGGTGACGATCGATGCGCATCATGTGCCGCCGGGGATTTCGGCGAAGGATCATCTGGAGGGGCTCAATTCGTCGCTCGCCAATCTGGCGGCGGTCGTCGAAGCGGCGGCGGGACCCGCATGACGGCGGCGCGGTCGGTGCTGGTCGGCGCGCTGCTGTTCCTGCTCGCCGGATGCGGCGGCGACGGTCCGCGCGATTCGGCAGAGAGCGGCAAGGGGGGCTGGAGCATCCCCGCCGGCACCTATGGCAATGTTTCCGAGGGAGGCGCGGGCAGTGACCTTCGCGGGTTCGAAATGACGCTCGACCGCGGCAGCGAGAGCGGGACGGTCGATTTTATCGAGTGCAACGACGGCTGCGAAAATGTCGAGACCCGGCCGCTGCGTCGCGGACTGAACGGCATATCCTTCACGCTTTACCGCGACGGCCGGACCGTCGATGTGCTGGTGAACCCGGCGGGCAAGGATGCGGTCGAGTTGAGCCTCGACCAAGGGACCGGGCTGGAAAGCCATCGGCTGCCGCGGATGGGGCATGAGGTCGGGCTGGCGATCGCGCAAGGCAGGACGGACGGCACCGCCATGCCGCCCGCCGAGGTTCCGACGCTCCCTAGCTCTCCACCCCCTTTGCCTTCCCCCACGCCCTAGCGGCGGTGTAGCCGAGATAGCCGGTGCCGAAGAGCGCATAGAGCGGTTCGGGGATGCCCGCGAGATAGGCGTTCATGCCGTCGGCGATCGCTTTTGCCGTGTCGGGGCGCGCGGCGGCAATCAGCCCCATCGGGATGGCCCAGAGCAAAAGCACATACATGACATAGAGGAAGCTGGGCCGCGCGCGGCTGGTCCAGGGGTCGGCGCTGTTCGCCTCGGCGACGATTGCCGCCATGCGCGTGCGGATGGCCTCCATCTCCTGACCGCCCTCGAGCTTCAGCAGTTCGAGCTTGGCGCGGTCGCGCGCTTCGGGATCGGGGATGATCTTGTCGATCAGCTTGGCGACGGGGCCGATCAGGCCGGTGATGATGCTCATTTCGCTATCTCCTGTTTGTCGGAAGGTCACAAAGGTCACGCCACGTCCCCCTTCTGTCAGGGGGCTCCGGCTCCTTGGATGCGGTTCGCGAGCCAGCCGTAGAGAAAGGCTTCCTGGCCGGGGCGGCGTTCGGCGAGCGCGATGTAGCGCTCGCCCTGCAGCGCCTCGATCGCGCGCAGCAGCACTGTCTCGCCGCCCGCACCGCGCAGGCGGAGAAGGGCGTCGAGCGCCGACAAGGTGCGCGGGCCGATGTCGCGGTCGACCGCGATGTCGGGATAGTCGCGCGCCGAGCGGTTGAGCGCGTTGAGCGCGCGCTGGAGGAACCCGATCGCGGTCGCGGTGCCCATGTTGACGCCGGTGTCGAACAATTCGGTCGCGATCGCGGGGGCACGGCGGGCGACCTGATCAAAGGCGGGGCGCCGCCAATAGATGCGGCGATAGATCGACGCGGCTTCGGCGCGCGGCAGGTCGCGCATCGCGCCCGCATAGCCCTCGGCGCGCGCCACCGCCTCGCTGATGCCCCAGCAGGTCGCGCCGCCGCGGTCGGCGGGGTGGTTTACATAAGCGCCTTCGCGGTCGATGACGGCGTCGATCAGGGCGTCGACATCGAATTTTCGGCTGGTCGGTCTGGGCATGATTCGCATCTCCGGTTGGTTGGACTGGCAGAACGAACCATATAGGAATAAATTAGGAAAGGATTTTTCCATGCGGGCATTATTGGTCAGCGAATTGGCGGACGATCATCGCGGCTGCACGCTGACCGATCTCGCGGTGTCCGAGCCGGGACCGGGCGAGGTGCGGGTGCGGGTGCGCGCGGCGGCGGTGAATTTCCCCGACCTGCTGATGACGCGCGGCGCCTATCAGTTGAAACCCGACCTGCCGTTCACCCCGGGGCTCGAGCTCGCGGGCGAGGTCGATGCGCTGGGCGACGGGGTGACGGCGTGGCGGGTGGGCGATGCGGTGCTCGGCGGCAACCGCTTCGGCGCGATGGCCGAATATGCGATCGTCCCCGCGACCGCGCTGCGCGCCAAGCCGGCGCGGCTGTCGTGGGAGGAAGCCGCGGCCTATGGCGTCGCCTATCTCACCGCCTGGGTTGCGCTGACGCGTTGCGGGCGGGTCGAGCCGGGCGAATGGGTGCTCGTGCATGGCGCGGCGGGCGGGGTCGGGCTGGCGACGGTCGACCTGGCCAAGGCGCTCGGCGCGCGGGTGATCGCCGCGGCGAGCAGCGCCGAGAAGCGTGCGGCGCTGGCGGACCTCTATGCCCCCGATTCGGTCATTGCCGCCGAGCCGGGGTTTCGCGACGCGGTGAAGGCGCTGACCGACGGGCGCGGCGCCGACGTCATCTTCGATCCCGTGGGCGGCGATATATTCGACGAATCGACGCGCTGCATCGCGTTCGGGGGGCGGCTGCTGGTGATCGGCTTTGCCTCGGGACGCATCCCCGAGGTCTCGGTCAACATGCCGCTGATCAAGGGATTCTCGGTCGTCGGGGTGCGCGCGGGCGAATATGGCCGGCGCTTTCCCGAGCGCGGTGCCGAGAATATCGCCGCGATCGACGCGCTGGCGGCCGAGGGGAAGATCAGGCCGCATGTCCATGCCGCACTCCCGCTGAGCGACTGGCGCGAAGGGTTCGCGATGCTCGAACGGCGCGAGGTCGTCGGGAAAGTCGTCCTGATCCCGTAGCTTGTGCCGACATCCGGCCCATGGCGGCCTGCAAATGGCGATGTAGCGCGCTTCCGGTGCTCACGTACTGAAGTACGCTGCGCTCCGGGGCACGCCACATCACCATTTTCGGCGCGCCCTGAACCGAATGTCGGCACAACCAAACAGCTGGCGGACGAAGCGCCGCGCAATCGCGGCGGCCCGCATCCTCGCGATATGGCCTGACGGCGACGCGGCCGTCATAGCGGCGCCGGGGCTTTCCGGCGGAAACGCCGCTACCTATCGAAGAGGAAATGACGTGAAGATAATGCTTATGATCGCCGCGCCGCTGGCGCTGGCCATTCCGGCCGCGCATGCCGCCGAGCCGGCGGGCGACAATGGCGACCGCATGTTCGCGATGATCGACGCCAATGGCGACGGCAAGATCGACAAAGCCGAACTGACCAAGGCGGCCGAAGCGCAGGCCGCCAAGAAGGGCGACACCAAGCCGGTCGACAGCGCGAAGATCGACGAGATGATCACGCGGATCGATACCAATGGCGACGGCGCGGTCGACAAGGCCGAGATGGCGGCGATGCGCAAGGCGCAGGCGGCCGGCGGCGACGCCAAGCAATGACGAACGGACGGCGGCGGCCCATCGGTCGCCGCCGCACCGCGCGATGATCAGGCGGCGGCGAGCCGCGCCGCCTGGACGAGGAAGGTCAGCCCGACGATCGTGACGATCCAGCGGCGGCTGGCCCGGAAATGCGCCTCGCTGATCCGGTCGAGGATCACGCCGCCGACCATGATCCCCGCCATCGAGGCGAGAATCGCGATGGCGGTCGCCGACAGCGGGATCGCCGCGCGCGCGGCGCTGCCGAGCAGCACGCCGCCATAGACGATAATTTTCGACGCATGGCCGATCGCCTGCATTACCGCCTTGGTGGCGACGACCTGATGGCGGGTGAGGCTGCTGTTGACGAACAGAAGGTCGGTGACGGGTCCCGAAACGCCCGACACCAGCGACAGCCCAGTCGACACGAAGCCGCCGCCGACGGCGTGCCCGCGATTGGCGGCGTCGAGGCGCAGCCAGCGTTCGGGAATCCAGACGAGGATCGGGAGCAGGCCGAGCCCGAGGAAGACGGCGAATCTGGTCGGCGCAAAGACCAGCAGCGAAAAGACGCCGACCGACACCGCGGCGCCGAGGCCGAACCACAGCAGCACGGGCCAGACGATATGCCGGCGGTGGAGCGTCGCGCGCCACAGATTCGACGCGAACTGGATGACGCCGTGGAGCGCGAGCGCGACGCCGGCCGGCAGCAGCCACGCGAGCACGCCCATGAAGACGAGCCCGCCCGCCATGCCGAAAACCCCCGAGAGGATCGCCGTCAAAAAGGCCGCGACGATGATGAGCAGGCTGGTCTGGATCACGGCCCCTCATCGCCGTTTCGCCGGCGCGCCGCAATGTCGGAGCTTTTCTGGGGCATGGCGCTGCGGCTAGAAGGGGCGGGCGTTGCGGGAGCGAGGACGATGCGCGGGCGGAAGGGCAGATGGGCAAGCGCCGGGGAGCGGTCGTCGCTGCGGGGCGGACTCGCGTCGCTGGCGATCACGGCGATCGTGGCCGCGCTGCTGTTGCCGGCGATGCTGAGCCACCGCGACCGGCGGGACGAATGGCTGGCGCTCGTGCGTGCGGGCGGCGGGACGATCTCTTATCAGGGCGCCTATAGCGCCAAGTGCCGCCCGATGCCGCGGCTCGCGCGCAAGGGCGGGCGGCACGTCGGGCCGGGGACGCGGCTGGAGGTGGTCGCGCGTGAAAGGGGCTGGGCGCTGACCGACCGTTTCGGCGAGCCGTGCTGGATTCCCGAATGGACGCTGGTCGCCACGCCTTTCGACCGCATGGCGGCGTACAGGCTCGGGTCCGATTATTACGCCAAGGAGCCGCCGGGATGGTATGAGGCCGAACGGCAAGCGGCGTGCGCCGCCAACTGGCTCAACCGGGCGACCTGTTTTATCAACGAAAGCGTGCGCGGCAGTCCGGGCCTGCCTTAGCGGCAGACATGGCGGAGGTCGCCGACCGCGTCGTCGGCGCCGGTGGTTTCGAAGCTGGCGGCGAAACCTGTGTCGGCCGCTGCGAGTGCGATCGTGACGCGCCGCGACGCCGCAAGCCGGTCGACGAAGGCGCGCGCGTCGGCGCTCCCGGCATCGGCGAGCACGGCCGAGGTGCCGATGATGGTCACGGCGCGGGTTTCGGATGCGGCGTCGTCGATGGCGATCTTCACGGCATGCCGGGCGCCGCCGACCGCGAAGGGGGCGTTCGCGACGAGAATCACGGCGATGGGTTCGTTCGGCGTGCAGGTGAGCGAGAGCCCCGCGCCGCCGCCCTCGGCCTCGAGCCGATAGCCGCGCGTCACCGCGTCGGTGTCGCGATCGACATGATCGTCGGCCTTCCAGCCGACCGGCGTTCCGACGAGCGAAAGCATGGTGACGCCGAGCGCGGCGAGCGCCAGCAGGGCGAGGATCGAAACGAGGGATGCGCGCGCCATGGACACGGCTTAGCAGGCGGTCGCCCCGCGACAAGCGGTGCGCCGCGCCACGGGCGTTTTTTAATGGTAGAAGAAATTGGTCGGGACGAGAGGATTCGAACCTCCGACCCCCACACCCCCAGTGTGATGCGCTACCAGGCTGCGCTACGTCCCGACCGGCCCGATTGGGCAGGCGAGGCCCCTAGCGCGGGTTGACGGGCGATGCAAGCGGAGAGGCGAGGGCGATGCAATATCGTGCCGGCCGCCTTGAACTCGTGCAGGCGCGCCCCATTTCGGTCGAGCTTGCCGCGGGGGACGGCACGCCGCGCCGGTTGCACGGCTCGCCCCCGCGTGATAGGCGCCGCGCCATTATCTTGCGCGCCCGTCCCGGGTGGGGATGGCGCGGCATAAGAACGGAAAGTTTTTCATCCATGTCGACGAACTTGCTTCTGACCCAGGCGGCCGGAGCCGGGAGCGCAGCCTTCCCCTTTGCACAGCTCATCCCGATGGTGCTGATTTTTGTCGTATTCTGGTTCTTCCTGATCCGCCCGCAGCAGGTGCGGATGAAGGAGCATCGCGCGAAGATCGCGGCGGTGAAGCCGCGCGACCAGGTCGTGACCGGCGGCGGCATCGTCGGCAAGGTGACGCGCGTCGACGATGATTTCGCCGATGTCGAAATCGCGCAGGGCGTGAAGATCAAGGTCGTCAAGGCGACCCTGTCGGACGTGCTGCAGCCCGGCGGCAAGCCCGCCAACGATTGATCCGGCGGCGGCCCGCTTCGCGCGGCGTCGCAACCCAATTATCGGACCAAAGACATGCTCGATTTCCCGCGCTGGAAGACCGTCGGCATCAGCATCATCCTGCTGCTCGGCATCCTCTTTTCCATCCCCACATTCCTGCCGCAGAAGACCGTCGATGACCTGCCGGGCTTTGCCCAGATCAAGGTCAATTTGGGCCTCGACCTGGCGGGCGGCAGCCACTTGCTGCTCGAGGCCGACCTCGACGACCTCAACAAGACGCAGCTTGCGAACATGGAAAAGACCGTGCGCGCGGCGATGAAGGGCGAGCGCGGGCCCGACGACGATATCGCGATCGGCGATTTCAAGGCGTCGGGAAGCACGATCAGCTTCCTGGTCCGCGACCAGGCGCAGCTCGACGAGGCGCAGGACCGGTTGTTCAAGGAAACGCAGGGCGCGAGCATGACCGGCCAGCGCGACTGGTCGATCCAGATCGTCGACACGACGCGGATCGTGATGACGCTGACCTCGGCCGGCCGCACCCAGGCCGTCGCCCGCGCGATGGAATCGGCGCGCGACATCGTCGACAAGCGCGTCAACGAACTCGGCACCCGCGAACCGACGATCATCCGCGAAGGCGACGACCGTATCGTCGTGCAGGTCCCCGGCCTGCAGGACCCGAAGGCGCTGAAGGACCTGCTCGGCCAGACCGCGCGGCTGGAATTCCGCATGGTCGACCCCAATGGCGTGGTCGGCCCGAGCGGTCCGGTGACCGTCCCGGTCGGCAGCGAATTCGTACCTTATGCCCCGGGCGAGGGCGGCGGCCAGCCGGGCGAAATCCTGCGTCGGCAGGTGATGATCAGCGGCGACCAGTTGATCAGCGCGAAGCAGGACTTCAACCAGCAGCAAATGGCCGCCGTGTCGCTGCGTTTCGATTCGGCGGGGTCGAACGTCTTCGCGCGCGTCACCGGGCAGAATGTCGGCAAGCGTTTCGCGATGGTGCTCGACGACAAGGTGCTGTCGGCGCCGTCGATCAACGAACCGATCCTGGGCGGCAGCGCACAGATTTCGGGCAATTTCACCGTCCAGACCGCGAACCAGCTCGCCATCGCGCTGAGCTCGGGCTCGCTGCCGGTGAAGCTCGACGTCGTCGAGGAACGCACCGTCACCCCCGAACTCGGCGCCGATTCGATCCGCAAGGGCGCGATCGCCGGGATCGTCGCGACGGCATCGGTGCTGGCGCTGATGCTCGTCGTTTATGGCCGCTTCGGCGTCTATGCGAATATCGCGCTGGCGTTCAACGTCGTGCTGATCATCTCGGTCATGGCGTTCTTCAACGCCACGCTGACGCTGCCGGGCATCGCGGGCTTCGTGCTGACAATCGGCGCCGCGGTCGATGCGAACGTGCTGATCAACGAACGAATACGCGAGGAGCTCAAACGCGGGAGACGCGTCTTCCAGGCGGTCGAGCTTGGCTATTCGGAAGCGAGCCGCGCGATTTTTGACGCCAACGTCACCAATGTGATCGCCGCGGCGCTGATGTTCTGGTTCGGCACCGGGCCGATCAAGGGCTTTGCGGTCGTGCTGACCATCGGCATCGTCACCAGCGTCTTCACCGCCGTCACCGTCACCCGCATGTTCGTGGCCCATTGGCTGCGGACCAAGCGGCCGACGACGATCAATATTTAAGGGAGCGGACAGATGCGCTTGCTGAAACTCGTCCCCGACGACACCAACATCGATTTCCTGCGCTGGCGGAAATTCGCCTCGTTCATGAGCTTTTTCCTCGTCGCGGTGTCGATCGCGCTGGTGGCGTACAAGGGGCTGAACCTCGGCGTCGACTTCGTCGGCGGCCAGTCGGTCCGCGTCGAATTTTCGGGCACCATGCCGAAGATCGACGAGATCCGCGAGAAGGTCGGCGAGATCGGACTCGGCGAACCGACGATCCAGCAATTCGGTTCGGACAAGGCGATCTCGATCCGCACCGCGCTGCCCGAAGGCGACAAGGAAGCCGCCGACCAGGCAGGCGAAAAGCTGGTTGCGGGGATTCACAAGATGTTCCCGACGGCCAAGACCGGGGCGGTGGAAACCGTGTCGGGCAAGGTGTCGGGCGAATTGCTGCGCACCGGCGCGATGAGCCTCGCGCTCGCGGTGCTGGGCATCTCGATCTATATCTGGATCCGCTTCGAATGGCAGTTCGGGGTCGGGGCGCTCGGGCGCCTGTTCCACGAGGTGTCGTTGACCTTCGGGCTGTTCGCGGTGACGCAGATGCAGTTCGACCTGAACAGCGTCGCGGCGCTGCTGACGATCGTCGGCTATTCGCTGAACGACACGATCGTCGTCTATGACCGCATCCGCGAGAACCTCAAAAAATATCGCAAGATGGAGATCATCCCGCTGCTCAACCTGAGCATCAACGAGACGCTGTCGCGTACCGTGATGACGACCGTGGCGATGGTGCTGGCGCTCGGCATGCTGCTGATTTTCGGCCCCGACGTGATCTTCGGCTTCACCGCGGCGATGCTGTTCGGCGTGTTCATCGGCGGCTATTCGTCGGTGCTGATGTCGACGCCGGTGCTGGTGTGGCTGAAGGTCGGTCCCGACAGCTTCATCCCGCGCACGACGAGCGGGATCATGGGCGGCGAGCGCGTCGAGCGGAAGGACGATGGCGCGGTCGTCTGATCGGCGCCGTCTTCGACAAGGATCAAAGGGGGGCCTTGGCCCCCCTTATTTTTTGGCGCAGCGGCGCAGATGCGCGGCGAGTTCGCGGCCGTTGCGGTCCCAGTCGAAGCGGCCGGCGAGCGTCGCGGCGACCGCGGCGGGTTCGGGCGGGGCGGCGAGGATCACCTGCACCGCGGCGGCGATCGCGGCGGGGGTGCGGTCGACAATGCGGCCGGCGACGGGCGAGGTGACAAGTTCGGCGGCGCCGCCGGCGTCGCTGATCACGATCGGGGTGCCGCAGGCGAGCGCCTCGACCCAGGCGTTGGCGAGCCCCTCGCTGGCCGAGGGCATTACCACGACATCGGCGGCGCGGTAAAGCTGCGGCAGATCGGCGTTGGCGATCGCGCCGAGGAAATGCACGCGGTCGGCGACGCCGAGCCGTTCGGCCTGCGCGCGGTAGCGGCCTTGCTCTTCGCCCGCGCCGGCGAGCCAGTAATGAACGCCGGGGAGCGCGGGCAGCGCCCCGATCACCAGCGCCTGTCCCTTGCGCGCGATCAGCGCGCCGACGGTGAGGATTGCGGGTGCGTGATCCATGCCGAGCGCGGCGCGCGCGGCGGCGCGGTCGCCGGGGGCGAAACGCGCGGTATCGATGCCGGTGTAATGGACCGCGATCTTGGCCGGATCGATGCCGATCGCCGCCATGTCGCGGCGCATCGCTTCCGAAACCGCGAGCAGGGCGGCGGCCTTGTGCGCGGATTCGAGCAATTGCGGGGCGGTGGCGGGATCATGGCCGAAATGGCTGATATCGGCGCCGCGCGCCTTGGCGGAGAAGGGAAGGGCGAGCGCCGCCGCGACGCGCATCGCCGCCGGGCCGTCGGGATAGAAGAATTGCGCGTCGATGACATCGAAACGGCGGTCGCCGATGGTGGCGAGGACAGCGCGCGCGATCCGCGCCGGGTTGAAGCGCGAGCCGATCCTGGGAAGCAGGGTGAAGCGCGGGCGATGGACGGTGAGGCCGTTCCAGCTTTCCTGCCGCGGGAGATCGCGGAGCGCGCGGTAGCGCGGGTGGAGCGACAGCGGGAAGGGCGGGAGGCCGACGGGGGCGATGATGGTGAGGTCGACGCCCGGCTGCGCGGCGAGCGCGCGCAGGCTCTTTTCGACGAACAGCCCGAAATTGGGGCGTGCACTATCGGGGAAGAGCGTCGCGATGCTGAGGACGCGGAGGGGGGCGGTCATATACTCCCCCTTGTCCGTTCGTGCTGAGCTTGTCGAAGCACTGTTCTTCCTTTCGGCGTCCGAGAAAAGGACGGTCCTTCGACAAGCTCAGGACAAACGGGGAGTGGACTAAAGGCTGCGGATGAGCCGCACAGCGACTGCGGCCCAGGGCGGGTTGCTGACGACCTGCTGGCGCTGGCCGGCGCCGAGCGGGAGGAGGTGGAGCTTTTCGCCATCGACGTTGAGCAGGCGCGCGAAGACGAAGCGGCCGGCGGGGCGCGGGACGAGAAGGTCGCGGTTGAGCGCGCCGGCCCAATTATCCTCGACCTTGCGGCACCAGATTTCGTCGCCGGCGCGATAATCGCCGATCGACGCCGAAACGCGCACCGCGACCATATCCTCGCCGGGGCGGGCGGTGAGCGCCTGTTCGACGCGGGTCGGCGCGACGGCGCCATCGGGGCCGAGCAAGGCGGTGATCGTGAGCTGGGTGTCCTGCGGCAGTTGCACCAGTTCGGCGGCCTCGACCCCGAGCGCCTTGGCGATGCGGTTCATCCAGCCGAGCGACAAGGTGCGGGTGCCGGTTTCGAGGCGGCCGATCGTCTGCGCGGTGGTCGGCGGGTCGCAGCGCAGCCCGACCTCTTCGAGCGTCAGCCCCTTGGCGCGGCGGACGGCGCGGATGCTGTTGATCATGGCGACCCCTTCGTCATTTTATGCAATAACCAAATCGGTTTCTTCTTTCCTAAAAAACATTCCATTGTCAAGCATGGCTTTTGGATGAGGAGACTCGCATGGCAGCGCCCCGGTTCGAAACGCAAATCCACCCCGACGACCGGCTCGATCCGGGCAAGGCGGGGCCGCAGGTCATGCGGCATGTCACGGTCCATGTCGGCGAAAGCCCGATCACCTGGCTTGCGGCGCGGGGGCATCTGAGCGCGGCGCAACTGGCGGCGGGCGAACGGCTGCGCGCCGATTATGAGCGCGCGGGTCTGGCGGCGCGGGTGACGATGCGCTGGGACGCCGCGGCGCCCGCGAAGACCCGCGGCGGGGCGAAGGCCGCCGACGCGTCGCTGGCGCGGATCGACGCGCACCGGCGCTTTCGCGCGGCGCTCGACGCGGCGGGGCCGGGGCTGGCGGATATCTGCTGGCGGGTGATCTGCG
>NZ_LYVN01000064.1 GCF_001990265.1 Sphingopyxis sp. KK2 | reverse complement strand
TTCGTCTGCCATGTCAGCGGCGGCAGCGGCGCGCGGCTGCTCGCGGCGCTCCACGACCGCGGGGCGCTGACCGCGGCGGTGCATCCCGCGATGACCTTCACCGGCGACGCGGCGCAGGAGACCCAGCGCATGGCGGGCGCCTGTTTCGCGATCACCGCCCCCGACGCCGAGGCGCTCGCCGAGGCGCGCACGCTGGTGGGCCTGCTCGGCGGGGTCGCGGTCGAAGTCGCCGAGGACCACCGCGCGCTCTATCACGCCGCGCTCTGCCACGCGGCGAACCATCTCGTCACGCTGATGGCTGGCGCGTCGCACGCGCTGCGCGTCGCGGGCGCCGATGAGCCCGAGGCGCTGCTCGCGCCGCTGGTCCGCGCGGCACTGGAAAACAGCCTCGCGCGTGGTTTCGGCGCGCTGTCAGGGCCGCTGCTGCGCGGCGACGGCGCGACGATCGCGGCGCATCTCACGGCGATCGCCCGCGATTGTCCCGAGATGCTGCCCGCCTATCGCGCGATGGCGACCGCGACGATCGACGAACTGGCGCGCACGGGCGCAGCGCCGTCGCCGGCGCTGCGCACCCTGCTCACCGGCTGACGCCCTTTAGTGTCGCGCGAGTTCGTCGCGGCCGACGACCATATAATGGACCTCGTCGGGTCCGTCGGCGAAGCGCAGATGGCGGACATCGGCATAAAGTTCGGCGAGCGGCGTCCAGTGCGAGATGCCGGTGGCGCCGTGGATCTGGATCGCCTGATCGATGATCTGGCACGCGCGTTCGGGGATCATCGCCTTGGCCATGCTGACCCAGACGCGCGCCTCGCGGTTGCCGAGCAGGTCCATCGCCTTGGCGGCCTTGAGCACGATCAGGCGCATCGCCTCGATATCGCAGCGCGCCCGCGCGATGACCTCGAGGTTCTTGCCGAGCTGCGACAGCGGCCGGCCGAAGGCGGTGCGCGAATTGCCGCGCTTCACCATCAGGTCGAGCGCGACCTCGGCCTTGCCGATCGTGCGCATGCAGTGATGGATGCGGCCCGGGCCGAGGCGCATCTGCGAAATTTCGAAGCCCCTGCCTTCGCCGAGCAGGATATTCTCGCGCGGCACGCGGACATTGTCGAAGCGCATGTGCATATGCCCCTGCGGCGCATGGTCGGCGCCGAAGACGCGCATCGGCCCCAGCACCTGCACCCCCGGCGTGTCCATCGGCACCAGGATCTGCGAATGCTGTCCCTTGCGCGACGCTTCGGGATTGGTCTTGAGCATGCAGATCAGAATCTTGCAGCGCGGATCGCCCGCGCCGCTGATGAAATATTTCTCTCCGTTGATGACCCACTCGTTGCCGTCGAGCACCGCGCTGGTTTCGAGGTTGCTCGCGTCGGATGAGGCAACGCCGGGCTCGGTCATCACATAGGCCGAGCGGATCTCGCCGTTGAGCAGCGGTTTCAGCCAGCGGTCCTTCTGCTCGGGGGTGCCGACCATTTCGAGCACTTCCATATTGCCCGTATCGGGCGCCGAACAGTTCAGCGATTCGGATGCGAGCGGCGACTTGCCGAGTTCGGCGGCGATATAGGCATAGTCGAGGTTGCTGAGCGGGGTGCCTGTGTCGCCGTGCGGCAGGAAGAAGTTCCACAGGCCGGCGGCCTTCGCCTTGTTCTTTGCGCCTTCGAGCAGTTCGAGCTGGCCGGGCGCCCAGCTCCAGCGGTCGGTCCGATTCTCGCCGAGCTTGAAGAACTCCTCGGTGATCGGGTCGACATTCTCGGCGATATGGCGCTTCACGGCCTCGAACAAAGGCTGCGCCTCCTTCGACATGCGCAGGTCGTTCAGTTCGGCTTGGAGTTCGATCTCGGTCATTCATGGCTCTCCCGGTGGAATGGGCGCGAGGCTAGCGCCTCCACGGCATGAATGAAAATGATAGCTTCGAATATCGCACATTCGTCCGGTGAATGACTATTCGGGTCCCGTCATTGCGTTGATCAGGAGCGCGCGCAGCCAGGCATGGCCGGGGTCGGCCTGTGCCGCCTGGTGCCAGTAGAGATGGCTGCCGCCGCGTTCGACCGCCAGCGGCAGGTCGAAGATCTGCATCGGTTCCATCGCGCCGAGCACCGCAGCGTGCGAGCGCGGCAGGGCGAAGAGCATGTCGGTCGCGGCGATGACCTGCCAGGCGGTGATCGCATGCTGGCAGCGCACCGCGACGCGCCGGCGCAGCCCCATGCGGTCGAGTGCGATATCCTCGATCCCCGGGCCATGCGGCCGCGGCGTCGCGACGACATGGTCGAGCGCGAGATAGGTGTCGAGATCGAGCGCGCCGTCGATGCGCGGATGCCCGTAGCGCGCGGCGACGACGAGCGGTTCGGTGCCCAGATAATGGCTGCGCAGTCGCTCGTCGGCGGGCAGCGCGACGTCGAGCGCGAAATCGAGATCGCCATTGGCGAGCATCATCGCGAGGTCGCGGCGGCGGAACGAGATGCTGGCGAGCGTGGCCTGCGGCGCTTCGCGCCGCACCCGCGCGACCAAAGCGGCAAAGCGCGGCATCTCGCCCGACAGGCGGACGCCGATGCGAAAGTCGCGCGTCGTCGCGGCGGGGTCGAAGGCGCTCGCGGCATCGAGCGCGGCGTCGAGCCCGCGCAGCGCCTCGCGCACCGGCCCCGCGATCGCGCGCGCGGCGGGGGTGGGAAGCAGCCGGTTGCCCTGCCGCACGAACAAAGGATCGTCGAAGATATCGCGCAGCTTGGCGAGCGCATGGCTGATCGCGGGCTGCGACAGGTTCAGGTGCCGCGCCGCCGCCGACACGCCGCCCTTGGCAAAGATCGCATCGAAGATGCGCAGCAGGTTGAGGTCGAACCGGGCCAGATTCCGCATGGACCTCTCCTTTGCCGGGGTCAGGCGGTCGCCGTCCGCCGATAGCGGAAATACCAGACCTCATGGCCCTGCGCTCGGGCCTTCGCCTCGTAGCGCGTTTCGGGCCAGCCCGCAGGGCGGGTCAGGAAGTCCTTGGCGTCCTTCGCGAGCCACTCGAACTGGTGGCGATGGCGGCGCATCACCATCAGCGCATGTTCGAGATAGACGGGATGGTCGGTACCGAAGCGGAACTCGCCGCCGGGCTTGAGCTTTGCCGCGATCAGGTCCAGCGGGCCGTCGTTCATCATCCGCCGCTTCGCATGCCGCGCCTTGGGCCAGGGGTCGGGGTGGAGCAGATAGGCGAAGCTGAGCGCCCCGTCGGGAATGCGCCGCAGCACTTCGAGCGCGTCGCCATGGTGGATGCGGACATTGCCGAGCGGCAGGCTCGCGCCATGGTCGCCCGCGACATGGACGAGCGCCTGCGCCACACCGTTGATGAAGGGTTCGGCCCCGATGAAACCATGATCGGGCAGCATGTCGGCGCGCCCCGCCATATGCTCGCCGCCGCCGAAGCCGATCTCGAAATGCAGCGGGCGATCTTCACCGAACAGCGCCGCGGCGGTGACGTCGCCTTCGACCGGTACGGCGATTTGCGGGAGCAGCGTATCGACCAGATCCTGCTGGCCCGCGCGCAGCGGCTTGCCTTTGGAACGGCCGTAGAGGCGGTTGATCGTCGTCGGATCGCCGGGCTTGTAAGCAGTCATGGCGCGCGCGTTAGCGCGGTGTCCGGCGCGGCGAAAGCGCTTAATCCCTATTTGATGCTGCTGTTGATCTCGACCGTGCGATCCTTGCCCCAGGTCGACACGGTGCTGGCGCGGCGGTTGGCATTGACGATGTCGGCGGCGCGATCGGGCGAGGGCAGGCGGTCCTGCGCGACGAAATTGACATCCTCCGCCGCGGTGTGGAGCGTCACGCTGTACCGCGGTTTCGCCTTTTTCCCCTCGATTTCGGCCATGATCGTGTTCACGCCCGACAGGCCGACCGAGACGCCATTGCCATTGTCGCCGAAGGTCAGGAGATAGGCGTCGGTCGCTTCGCCGGCGCGATAGGTCGCGACATTATTGTCCATCTGGCGGTCGCGGCACCATTGGACGGGGGACGTCGGCCCGGGGTCTTTCTCGTCCGAATCGACATTCGCTGCCGCCGAGACGAGGGCGGCCGCCAATATCTCTTCCATGCCGCCGCCGATCATATCCTTCGATTTCTTGTCGAAGGCGAGCGGTGCGGGGCAGGGGATGACGGGCAGCGCGGCGGGGGCGCCGGCGGCCTGCTGCGGCCAGCGGATCTCAGCGAGCAGGCTGTCGACCAGCGTGTCGAGTTCGGCGGGCGTGCGGCGCTGCGACGAGACGCGCAGCTTCACATACCAGTCGCCGACCGGGGCGAGCACGACCGCGGTGCTGGTGAAAGGCGCGCCGTCGCCCTGCGGCGCATAGACGGCGCGCAGCCCGCTGGCGACGGTCTGGCCCGGCGGGGCAAAGGCACGCGGCGGTGCGGCGAGTTTCGGCCCGCCATAAATGTCGCGATTCTCGATCGCCCATTGCGCCTGCGCGAACCACACCGGAGCGGCACCATTGGTGTTGCGAAAGACATAGAAGGAGATGAAATCCTCGGCCCCCTCGGGCTCGAACGACAGGCCGACGTCGAGTTCGTCCGGCGCATAGGCCTTGGCCCTCGTCAGCGCATTGCCGCCCAGTGTCGGCGGCACCGTCATCCCGCTATGCGCGTGGGTCCAGGCCTCGCCATGCTTGATCGCGATGTCCTGCTGCGCCGCGGCGGGCGCCGCCTGCACCAGCATGAAGGCCATAATAGAGGCATTAATCCAACGGCTTCGCATGACGACCCTCCCCCGATACGGCCGTCAGGCTGTCAGATCGGGTGCGCCGTGGCAAGCGGCGTCAGCGGACCGGCCAGGTTTCGATCGCCGCGACGGCGCGCTCGGCGGCGGCGAGGTCGAGCACGCGTTGCGGCGTGGGCATATGCGCCTGCGCGACGAGGGTGAAGCTCTTGTTCGCGCCGATCAGGTTGACCGAATAATAGGCGGCGCCGGCCGCGCCCTGCGGCTCGACGGCAAAGGCTTTGCCATTGTCGCCGGTGGCCAGCAGATAGCGGTCGGCGGCGCCGTCGGGACGGTATACCGCGAGATTGCCGCGCACGACCCGGTCGAGGCACCAGCGCGTGCCGACCATGCGCGCCGCCGCGGTCTTGACCCCCGCCGCCAGCGCCGTGTCGGGCAGCGTCGAATCGGCGGCGTCGGGACCGAAGGCGAGCTTCGGCGCGCAGTCGGCGATCGGGCGCACCGCGGGCGCGGTGCCGCGCGGCAGCGTCAGTTCGCCGAGCACACCCTCCATCCAGTCCGACATGTCGGCCGGGGTCAGCGTCGCCGACGTCGCGCGCAGCTTTACATACCAGTCGCCGACCGCGAACAGTGCGACCCCGGTGCTGCGAATGCCCTCGACGTCCTTGGGCGCGAACACCGCCTTGATCCCGCTCGCGGCGCTTTGCCCCGGCGGGGTGAAGGCGACGGGGGGCACGGCGAGCGTCGGGTCGGCGAGGTCGGTGCGCAGGCTGATCGCGCGCTGCGCCTGCGCGAACCAGACGGGCACCGCGCCATTGGTGTTGCGAAAGATATAGACGGTGAGCGCCTCGCGTCCGTCGTCCGACGCGAAATTCTGGCTGATGTCGAGTTCGGGCGCGACGAAGCTCGTCGCGCGGACGCGCGGCAGTTCGTCGAGCGCCGCCGGGATGGCGATGCCGCTATGCGCGTGCGTCCACGGCTTGCCCTCGGCGACGGTCAGGGGTTCCTGCGCGGCGAGGGGCGCTGCGGCCAATGCCGCGGCGGTAAAAATTGCCCGATAGCAGATGCTTGTCATCATCGATCCTCCCGCCCCCCGACGCGATAGCTGTCAGAAGGCGGGGGCGATGGCAAGCGAGCCTTGCGCTCGCTTATTCGGCGAGCGCAGCCTTGAGCTTGTCGACGAGGTCGGTGCGCTCCCACGGGAAGGCGTCGCCCGTCGCGGTGCGGCCGAAATGGCCATAGGCGGCGGTCTGCCGGTAGATCGGCTTGTTGAGGCCGAGGTGGGTGCGGATGCCCTTCGGCGTCAGCTTGACGAGCTGCGGGATCACCGCCTCGATGCGGCCTTCGTCGACGGTGCCGGTGCCGTGCAGGTCGACATAGATCGACAGCGGCTCGGCGACGCCGATCGCATAGCTCAGCTGGATCGTGCAGCGGCGCGCGAGGCCCGCGGCGACGATGTTCTTGGCGAGATAGCGGGTGATATAGGCGGCCGAACGGTCGACCTTGGTCGGGTCCTTGCCGCTGAACGCGCCGCCGCCGTGCGGGCTGGCGCCGCCATAGGTGTCGACGATGATCTTGCGGCCGGTCAGGCCGGCGTCGCCATCGGGGCCGCCGATCTCGAAACGGCCGGTCGGGTTGATGTGATAGACGGTGTTCGCGGTGAGCAGCTCGGCGGGGAGCAGCTCGGCGACGACGCCCTTCACATAGTCGCGCAGCTCGGCGTACTTCGCTTCATCGCCTTCGCCATTGTGGAAATAATAGCCCGGCGCATGCTGGGTCGATACGACGATCGCGGTCGCCTCGACCGGGCGCTCATTGGCGTAGCGCAACGTGACCTGGCTCTTGGCGTCGGGTTCGAGGAAGGGCGCGGTGCCCGCCTTGCGGTCGGCGGCCATGCGCTCGAGGATCTTGTGGCTGTAGTCGAGCGTCGCGGGCATCAAATCGGGGGTCTCGTCCGACGCATAGCCGAACATGATGCCCTGGTCGCCGGCGCCTTCGTCCTTGTCGCCGCTCTCGTCGACGCCCTGCGCGATATGCGCCGACTGGCCGTGGAGGTTATTCTCGAAGCGGAAGCTTTCCCAGTGGAAGCCATCCTGTTCGTAGCCGATTTCCTTGACCGTGTTCCGCACGGTGGCTTCGATTTCCTCGAGCGCGCCCGGCGCCCATTCGCCGTTCTCGAAGACGCCCTTGCAGCGGATTTCGCCGGCGAGGACGACGAGCTGGGTGGTGGTCAGCGTTTCACAGGCGACGCGCGCTTCGGGGTCCTTCGACAGGAACAGGTCGACGATCGAATCGCTGATCTGGTCCGCGACCTTGTCGGGATGGCCTTCGGAGACGCTTTCGGACGTGAAGAGGAAGCTGTTGCGCATGGGAGCCTTCTTGGAACGAATATAAAGGAAGCTTTATGTGTGGGTCGTGCTGTTAACGCCCGCGCCGCCGAAAGGCAATGGCGAGCACGAGCAAGAGCAGCGCGAAGGCGACGGGCAGCACATTGCCATGGCGCGCGAACAACGTCGGGGCGTGCGCGGGGGGCAGGACGGTATCGATCCGTCCCGGCTGGTGCATCGGGATCGAATCGAGGATGCGGCCGTTGGCGTCGATCACCGCGCTGATCCCGGTCGGGGTCGAGCGGATGACGGGCAGCCCTTCCTCGATCGCGCGCAGCCGCGCCTGCGCCAGATGCTGCGGCGGACCCCATGACCCGAACCAGGCATCGTTCGACGGGTTGAAGATGAAATCGGGGCGGTGGTCGCGGTCGACGACCTGCCCCGAAAAGATGATCTCGTAACAGATCTGCAGCCCCGCCTTGCCGAAGCGGCCGAGGTCGAGCGTGTGCGGGCCGGGGCCGGGCCAGAAATCGATGTCGCCGGGCGCGAGCCGCGACAGGCCGATCGCCGACAGCACCGGCCGCATCGGCAGATATTCGCCATAGGGGACAAGATGCGACTTGTCGTATCGCGGGCCGAGCGTGCCGTCGCCATGCACGGTCATCACGGCGTTGCGCGCACCGACGACGTCGCCCGTCTGGTCGAGCTCGAGCTTGAGCGCGCCGAGCAGCATCACGTCGTCGGGGTTCATCAGCGCGACGAGCCGCCCGCGCGCTTCGGCGGGCGAGCGGTCGTAATAGACGAGCGGATAGCCGGTCTCGAGATAGTCGGGCACCGCCGCTTCGGGCCACAGGATCAGGCGCGGGGTGTCGTTTTCGGGCGCGGTGAGACGGGCCAATTTGGCGAAATTGGTGTCGGCCTTGCTACCCTCCCACTTGTCTTCCTGCCCGACATTGGGCTGGACGACGGTGATCGGCGCGCCGGTCTTGCCGGCGGCGGCGCTGCCACCCGAAAAATAGGCGAGCCCGAGCAACACGGCGGCGTAGAGTGCCATGATCGCGATGTTGCGCAAATGCGGCGGCGCCACCAGCGGCGCGCCGCGCATGTCTTCGTCGAGCTTCGCCTGCCGCGCCGCCTCGCGCTCCTCGGCCCCCACGAACAGCCAGTCGACGATCAGCGGCACGATGAAGCCCGCCGCCAGGATGATCAGCGCGCTGGCGCCATAGCTGCCGACCAGCGTCAGCACATCGACGAAGGGAATGACGCCCTGGGCGAGGTTGGGCCAGGTCGCGATCAGCGGGTTCCACGCAAAACCGGTGAAGACCCAGCTGCGCAGCCATTCGGTCAGCGTCCAGAGCGCAGCGAAGGCGAGGATGAACGAGAGCGAGGCGGCCGTGCCCGCGCCGCCCCTGAAGCGTGCGACCATCCATGCGCCCCACGCCGCGAGCGCGGGATAGACCGCCAGGTACAGCGCCAGCAGCACCACCGCGATCCAGCCGAGCCACGCCGGCATCGCCGCCTGATAGGTGAAGGCGGTCGCGATCCAGTTCAGCCCGATGGTGAAATGCCCGACCCCGAAGGCCCAGCCGGTCCCGAAAGCGCGCCGTCCCTTGCCGCTGCGCGCGACCAGCACCATCCATCCCGCCAGCGCGATCAGCGTCAGCGGCCAGAAGTGGAGCGGGGCGAAACCCGTCGCCGACACGGCGCCGAGCAGCAGGGCGATCAGCTTGGGCCAGCGGTCGGCGAAAGCGGCGATGCGGGGGGATAGCGCGGTCACGCGCGCTGCTTTAGCGGCGCGGCGATGCACCCACAATGGCGCTTGCCAAGCCGGTGGCATTTCGCCAGCATTCGGCCAGGGTCGCGCCTTCTTGGGAGGCGCCAATGTTCTGGACCATTTTTGCGCTGCTGGCGGGCAGTCATGTCGATCTGGTCAATAATCCGGCCGAACTGCGCGTCTGCGCCGCCGCAGCCGAGATGTCGGCGCAGCAGGCCGAACGGAACGGCGCGGACAGTTTCGACGTCGCGCTGAACCGCGCTGTGGCGAAAATCTATGTCGACCGGCTGCGCGAACTTGGCGCCCACGACACCGCTGCGCTGGCGGCGGTGCAAAAGGGGCTCGGCGACTCCCCCGAGGAAATGGCACTTTACGAGAAATGCCAGACGATCGTGGCTTCGATGCCCGCCGACGGAACGCTGCTCGAAGGCGCGCAAGCCGCCGATGCGCCGGGTGCGGGCGACGCGGTGTCGGCGATCGATGCGGCGGCCGAGGCGGCCGAAGCCGCCGAGGAGGGCGCGGCGGCCTATGACGGCGCGCCGATCCTCGCCGCACTGTCCGAACCGCGACGCGGCGAGGTGCGCTGCGCGACGATCGCCAGCGCGCTGATGTACGATGTCGGGCGCGGTGTGTCGGACAATTATTATGGCCTCACCGCCGAGAGTGCCGAAACGCTGGCGGGGCGGCTGGCCGAGGCGATCATGGCGGAAACGGGAATGAGCGAGGCCGAGGTCCGCGCCGCTTACAAGGCCGATTTCGAGGAATTCACCTTTGGCATGCTCGGTGAGGGGCAGGATGAAAAGACCGCGCAGGCGATGGTCGAGGCGGGGGTCGAACAATGCCGGCCGCTCTATGACAGCATCGACCTGTCGGGCGACGGCGACGGTGTGGTGACGGGGCTGGCGCCGGTGGCCATGCTCGGCGGCGGGGCCGCGCCGACGACCGCGCAATGCTATGCGATGCTTGCGGCGTTCCACCGCGACATGGAGGAAGGGAGCAAGGAGGCCGATGCGTTCGGCGACATGACCGCCGCGCTCGTCAAGCGCTTCTACCGTGAATGGGGAGACCGGCCGGGTGCCGCCGCGGCGCTGGCCGAGGCGGCACAATTCGACGCTGCGGCGTTCGAAGCGCTGACCGAGGAACAGGCCGAAAACCGGATGAGCTTCTGCTTCGGGCTTGCCGAGAGCTAGAGCATATATTTCATCTTGATCGACTGGCTGGTGTCGCCGGTCACAGCGAAACTCGCCGATTTGAAACTCGGCGGGCCGACGGTGATCGTCGGGTTGCGCGAAAAGCCGAAGCCTTCCTTGGGCAGGAAGATCGCGGTATCCATCTTGTTGTTGCTGTTCTCGTCATGGACGACCGCGATCGCATAGGTGCCCGCCCCGGGCGCCGCGACCTTGAAGCGCGCGGCGTCGGCCGCCTTCACCGCCATCTTCACCGACGCCTTGTCCTTGCTGCAATCGGGAAAGGCCTTGCGGTTGGTGGTCAGGCATACCAGCACCTGACCCTTCATGTTGCGTAGCCCCGTGACGCTGACGTCGATGCTAGGGGGCGGGGCGCTCGCCGCGGTCAGCGACATCAAAGCGACCAAGCCCCAGGTCGGTGCCGCACGCCTTGTCCCAGAAACGGAAATAAAGCCCATAATTCCCCCGATAAGCGGCATGATGCTGCTGGTGGTGCGTCGCGGTTATCAGCCAGCGCCCTGCCGGTCCATGAACAAGCGCACGCGGGAACATCTCCCACCCCATATGATTGCCGACCCCCATCACCGTCATGATCGTCAAGACGAGGCCGAGCACCGCGACATGGATCGGGACCAGGAAGACGAGCGCGGGGATGACCACCGCGCCGGTGATCGCTTCGACGGGGTGGAAACTCATCGCTGCCCAGGCGGTCGGCGGGCGGCTGTCGTGGTGGACGGCATGCGCGATGCGAAACCAGCGCGGCCGGTGCATCCAGCGGTGGGTCCAATAGAACCATGTGTCGTGGATCAGCAGATAGGCGAAGAGGCTGACCGGCAGATACCAGAGCGGGTAATCGCCGATATCGGTGTAGATGCGCGTCCAGCCATGTTGCTGCCACCCCCAGGCGACAATCCCGGCGGGCACGCCGTAGATGGCGGCGCTCGCAAGGCTCCAGCCGAGCTCGCGCTTCATCTGGCGTTCGAGCCCACGATAGAGGCCGGGGTGTTTGATCCGCGTCGCGAGTGCGAAGCCGCCGCTGCTGATGAGGTAACGCACCCCGACGATGGCGGTCATCGCGAGGGCAGAGAGCAGGATGGCGAGCGCAGCGTCCATTCGCCCGGGGATAGCGGGTGCACGCCATGGCGCAATCGCTTTGCGCCCCGCGCCCGGCCCGGCTAGGGCAGGGGCATGACCCGGGCCACCCCCTCTTGCGACATCGCCATCGTCGGCGGCGGGCTTGCCGGCGGGCTGGCGGCCTTGGCCCTCGCGGCGAAGCGTCCCGACCTCGACGTACGGCTGATCGAGCCCGAGGCGATCGGCGGCAATCATATCTGGTCCTTTTTCGATGGCGACATCGCCGAAAAGGACCGCTGGCTCGTCGCGCCGCTCGTGCGCCATTACTGGCACGGCTATGACGTGCATTTCCCGCATCATCGCCGCACCTTGCGCATGGGGTATAAGAGCATCACCGGCGAGGCGCTGGCCGAGGCGGTCGCCGCGGCGCTGCCCAAGGGGCGCATCGTCGCCGACCGCGCCAAGCATGTTGCGCCCGATCATGTGCTTTTCAGTCGCGGCGGGCGGCTCGACGCGAAGCATGTCATCGACGCGCGCGGCGCCGGCAACCTCAATGCACTGACCTGCGGCTGGCAGAAATTCGTCGGGCAGGCGCTGACGGTGAAGGGCGGCCATGGCCTTGCCCACCCCGTGGTGATGGACGCGCGTGTGGCGCAGCTCGACGGCTATCGTTTCATCTACCTCTTGCCCTTCGACGAGGAGACGGTGTTCGTCGAGGACACCTATTACAGCGACAGCCCCGACCTCGACGCCGAACTGATCCGCGAGCGCATCGGTGCTTATGCCGCGTGGCGCGGGTGGGATGTGACCGGCGTGACGCGCGAGGAAACCGGCGTGCTGCCGGTGGTGATCGCGGGCGAGTTCGATCGCTTCTGGCCCGAGGGCGACCGGGTCGGCCGGATCGGGACGCGCGCCGGGGCGTTTCACGCGACCACCGGTTATTCGCTGCCCGATGCGGTGCGGACCGCTGCGGCGCTGCCGGGGCTGGTCGACGGCGCCGACCTGCCCGCGAAACTGCGCGATCGGGCGGCGCGCGCCTGGCGGCGCCAGCGCTTCTATCGCCTGCTCGACACGATGCTGTTCCGCGCCGCCGAACCCGCGCAGCGCGTGCGCATCTTCGAGCGCTTCTATCGCCTGTCGCCGCGGCTGATCTCGCGCTTCTACGCCGGACAATCGACGCGCGGCGACAAGCTGCGGGTCCTGTCGGGCAAGCCGCCGGTGCCGATCGGCCGCGCGCTGAGCGCGGTGCGAAAGCTGGACTGGAAATAATGAAGAAAGCCATCGTCATCGGCGCCGGTTTCGGCGGCCTTGCGCTCGCGATCCGCCTCCAGTCCGCGGGCGTCGCCACGACCGTCGTCGAGGCGCGCGACAAGCCGGGCGGGCGCGCCTATCACTGGCAAAAGGACGGCTTCACCTTCGATGCCGGCCCGACTGTGATCACCGATCCGCCGTGCCTGCACGAGCTTTGGGCGCTCAGCGGGCACGACATGGCCGCCGACGTCGATCTCGTCCCCGTCATGCCCTTCTACCGGCTGAACTGGCCCGACGGGACGAATTTCGACTATTCGAACGACGAAGCCGCGCTCGCGGCCGAGATCGCGAAGCTCAACCCCGCCGATGTCGCAGGCTATGAGAAATTCCTGACCTATTCGAAGGGGGTCTATGAGCAGGGCTATGTGAAGCTCGGTTCGGTCGCCTTCCTCGACTTCGCCGCGATGATCAAGGCGGCGCCGGCGCTGATGAAATATCAGGCGTGGCGCAGCGTCTATTCGATCGTGTCCTCCTATGTGGAGGACGAACGGCTGCGGCAGGCCTTGTCGTTCCATACGCTGCTCGTCGGCGGCAATCCGATGACGACGAGCAGTATCTATGCGCTGATCCACACGATCGAAAAGGACGGCGGCGTCTGGTTTGCGCGCGGCGGCACCAATGCGCTGGTGAGCGGCATGGTGCGGTTGTTCGAGCGGCTCGGCGGAACGCTGCGCCTCGGCGACCCGGTGACGAAAATCGAAACGGCGGGCGACCGCGCGACGGGCGTCGTCACCGCGAGCGGCTGGCACGGCGCCGCCGACATGGTCGCGACCAACGGCGATTTGATGCACAGCTATCGCGACCTGCTGGGTCACAAGCGTGGGGCGAAGGTCGCGAAAAGCCTCGCGCGCAAGCGCTGGTCGCCGTCGCTGTTCGTCGTGCATTTCGGGGTGAAGGGCGATTATCCCGATATCGCGCACCACAGCATAATCTTCGGGCCGCGCTACAAGGGGCTGCTTGACGACATCTACAAGAATGGCGTCGTGCCCGAAGATTTCTCGCTTTACCTCCACCATCCCAGCGCCACCGACCCCGGCATGGCGCCGCCGGGCCATGCGAGCTTCTATGCGCTCGCCCCCGTCGCGCATCTCGGCAAGGCGCAGGCCGACTGGGACGGCGCGTTCGGGCGGCAGTTCGCCGATGCGATATTGGCCGAGGTCGAGGCACGCGTGCTCCCCGGCTTGCGCGACAATCTGGTCACCAGCCTCCACTATACCCCCGCCGATTTCGGCCGCGACCTGTCGGCGCATCTCGGCAGCGCGTTCAGCCTCGAGCCCGTGCTGTGGCAGAGCGCCTGGTTCCGTGCGCATAACCGCGACGATGTGATCGACAATCTCTATTTCGTCGGCGCAGGCACGCATCCGGGCGCCGGTATTCCGGGGGTGGTCGGCAGTGCGAAGGCGACGGCTGCATTGATGCTCGAAAGCCTGTAGAGGCTTTACTTTCCCGTCGTTCGCGCGAAGGCGGGAGTCCAGCTTTCCGCCTTCGACTATGATAGAGTGACCGAATGAAACGCCTTGCCGTCTATTGTGGCTCCGCCACCCCCGCCGACCCGATCTATATCGACACCGCGCGCCATGTCGGACGCACCCTCGCCGAAAAGGGCATCGGGGTCGTCTATGGCGGCGGCCGGCTCGGGCTGATGGGCGCGATCGCCGACAGTGCGTTGGAAGCCGGCGGCGAGGTGATCGGCGTGATCCCCGAGGCGCTCGTCGGGACCGAGGTCGCGCACACCGGCTGCACCGAACTCCACGTCGTCAGCGGCATGCACGAACGCAAGCGCATGTTCACCGATCTGTCGGACGGCTTCCTCACCATCCCCGGCGGGGTCGGCACGATGGACGAATTGTGGGAAGCGATCAGTTGGGCGCAGCTTGGCTATCATGCCAAGCCGGTCGGGCTGCTCAACGCCGCGGGCTTCTACAACGATCTGATCGCCTTCAATCGCAATATGATCGAGGTCGGCTTCATCCGCCCCGCGCATGCCGGGATCATGATCGTCGACGCGGGGCTCGAACCCTTGCTCGACAAGATGGCGGCCTATGAGCCGCATGCTCCGATCTTCGCGATGAAGGCCGACGATCTCTAGATGGAGGGCGCGGGGGGCTATGACGCGCACGACCTGCACGGCTTCGCGCACGACAGCATCGCGCGCGGCTCGAAAAGCTTCGCCCTCGCCAGCCAGCTGTTCGATCGCGAAACGCGCGAGCGCGTCTGGCTCCTCTATGCCTGGTGCCGTGCCGCCGACGACCTGACCGACGGGCAGGATCATGGCGGGACGATGACGCCCGGCCATGATGCGAAAGCCGCAGTCGCGCGCATCCGGGCGCTGACCGACAAGGCCTATGCCGGCGAGCCGACCGGCGACCCGGCGTTCGACGGTCTCGGTCATCTGCTCACCGAAGTCGCGATCCCGCGCGCCGTCATCGACGACATCATCGCGGGCTTCGAGCTCGACGCCGCCGACTGGCGCCCGCGCAGCGAGGCGGACCTGCTGCGCTATGCCTATCATGTCGCGGGCGCGGTCGGGGTCGCGATGGCGCTGGTGATGGGCATCGACCCGCGCGACGAAACGACGCTCGACCGCGCCTCGGACCTCGGCATCGCGTTTCAGCTCGCCAATATCGCGCGCGACGTCGCCGAGGATGCCGCCGCCGACCGCTGTTACCTGCCGGTCGAATGGATGGTCGAGCTCGACATCCCGCCCGGCCAGCACATGCACCCCGCCTTCCGCTCGCGGCTGTCGGTGATGGCGAAATGGCTGGCCGAAATGGCCGAGGAATATGAGGCGTCGGCGCGCTGGGGCGCGCGCAAGCTGCCGCCGCGCAGTCGCTGGGCGGTGCTCGCCGCGGCGGGTATTTACGGGGATATCGCGCGCGAGGTGCGCGCGCGCGGCGACCATGCGTGGGACCATCGCGCCGGCAGCTCGCTGTTCGCGAAATTGGGCTGGGTCGCGCGCGCGGGCTGGTCGGTGCTG
The DNA here is from genome assembly GCF_001990265.1 of Sphingopyxis sp. KK2. Classification (GTDB taxonomy): domain Bacteria; phylum Pseudomonadota; class Alphaproteobacteria; order Sphingomonadales; family Sphingomonadaceae; genus Sphingopyxis. The sequence goes on along the minus strand of NZ_LYVN01000064.1, from coordinate 5,543 downwards.
CGCCGCCCGCCGCAGCGGCGGATCAGTCGCGACGGGCTGTGGACGCGGCCGCGGCTGGAGCCGATGGGATGAGCCAGCTCGAATGGCTGGCCGCCGCGCTGGTGCTGATCAACGTCGCGCTCGTCGCGCTGCGCAGCGTGTGGAACTACCCCTTCGCGCTCGCCGCGGTCAGCGTTTACGCGGTCGTGTTCTTCGAGGCCAAGCTCTACAGCGACATGCTGCTCCAGGGCTTTTTCTTCGCGCTCAACCTCTATGGCTGGGCGGCGTGGATGCGCGCGCGCGAAGACAGCGGCGTGCCGGTCGGTTGGATGACCGACCGCGCGCGGATGATCTGGGGGATTGCCACCGTCGCGGCGTGGATCGTCTGGAGCTTCCTGATGCAGCGCTACACCGATGCCGTTGCGCCATGGATCGACGGCGCGATCGCGATGCTCAGCATCACCGCGCAGTGGCTGCTCGCGCGGCGGCGGGTCGAAAGCTGGTGGCTGTGGATCCTCGTCGACCTGATCGCGGTCCCGCTCTTCGCGTCGCGCGGGCTCTACGCGACGAGCATCGTCTATGTGCTGCTGCTCGGCCTGTCGATCGACGGGCTGATCCAGTGGCGGCGCAGCGCGGCCGAGGGCGCGCGGGCATGACGCGCCAGATCTGCCTGCACGGGGCCGAGAGTACGGGAAAATCGGCGCTGGCGCCGCGACTGGCGAAGGCGCTCGGCGGCGTGGTCGTGCCCGAATATGGCCGCAGCTATGCCGAGGCGCATGGCACCGACCTCGACGCCGACGACCTGCTCGCGATCTTCGCCGGCCATGTCGCCGCGACGCGGGTGGCGCTGGCGGTCGGGCCCGACTGGCTGGTTTCGGATACCGATCCGCTGATGACGCAGGCGTGGGCGCTGATGCTGCTCGGACGCCGCCTGCCCGAGATCGACGCCTGGACCGACGTCGCCGATCTCTATCTGGTCCCCGCGATGGACCTGCCCTGGCAGGAAGACGGCACGCGGCTGTTCGGCAGCGATTCGGCGCGGCGCCAGTTCATGGACGTCGCCATCGCCGAACTCGACCGCCGCAATCTGCGCTGGGCGTGGGTCGAGGGCGAGGGCGACGCGCGGCTGCAAAGCGCGCTGGCGGCGATTCAGGCGGCGGGACTCACCGCGTAGCGATCGCGCAATTCGCGCTTGAGCACCTTGCCGATCGGGCTGCGCGGCAGTTCGTCCACTTGCGTGATCGCGCTGATCCGCTGGGTCTTGCCGACCTTGGCATTGCAGTCGGCGCGCACGCTCTCCGCATCGGCGCCGTCCTTCAGCACCACGAACGCCACCGGCGTCTCGCCCCATTCCTCGCTCGGCATGCCGACGACGGCGGCTTCGACGACGCGGTCGTCGGCGAGCAGGATGCCCTCGAGGTCGCTCGGGAAGATGTTGAAGCCGCCCGAGATGATCATGTCCTTGGCGCGGTCCATCAGGGTCAGGAAACCGTCCTCGTCGATCCGCCCGATGTCGCCGTGGCGATAGAAGAGGCGGCCGCCCTCATCGTACCAGTGCATCGCCTTGGTCGCGTCGGGGCGGTTGTTGTAGCCGGTCATCATCGCGGGGCTGCTGCCGACGACCTCGCCGACCGACCCCTGCGGCAATTCCTTGCCCTCCTCGTCGATCACCTTGGCGATATGGCCCGGCGCCGGGCGACCGACGGTGTGGAGCTTGTCGGGGAAATGATGCGCCTCGAGGATGAACGAGGCGCCGCCCTCGGTCATGCCATAGATTTCGACGAGACCGCCGGGCCAGCGCTTGAGTACGTCGGCCTTCAGCGTCGCCGCGAAGGGCGCCGAGGTGCAATATTTCATCACGAAACTGTCGAGGTCGAAGCTGTCGAAATCCTCGATCGCCATGATGCGGCGATATTGCACCGGCACCAGCATCGTATTCGTCGCGCGTTCGCGGCTTGCGAGTTCGAGGAAGCCGCGCGCGTCGAATTTCTTCATCAGCACGACCTGCCCGCCCGACCCGACGGTGGGCAGGAAGCTCGCCATCGTGGTGTTCGAATAGAGCGGGGTCGACAGGATCGTCACCGCGTCGCGGCCATAGGCGGGGGCGCCGCGCTGGATATGCTGCCAGCGCATCGCATGACTGTGGACGATGCCCTTGGGCGTGCCCGTCGTGCCCGACGAATAGATGATGTTGAACCCGTCTTCGGGTCGAATGTCGACCGGTGCGGGCTTGTCGCCGGCGAGCGCGAGCCAGGCGTCTATCGGCGTGCCGGCGTCGCCGCCGTCCATCGCGACGCGGTCGCTCGCGGTCACGACCTGCCCTTCCAGGCTCGCCGATGCGGCGCTGTCGAGGAACAGGTGGCGCGCGCCGGTATCGGCGATCATCGCCGCCATTTGTTCGCCGGTCGCGCTGTTGGTGATCAGCCCGGCGACCCCGCCGGCGCGCAGCGTACCGAGGATTACTGCCATCTGCTCGACGCTGTTCAGTCCCGCGATCGCGGTGCGGTCGCCCTTGGCGAAGCCGTCCTGCTGCAGCCGAGCCGCGATACGATCGATCAATGCGTCCAGTTCGGACCAGCTCAGCCGTCGCACCGGATCGGCGGCGGCTATGGCATCGGGACGGTCGGCGGCATGGGCGCGGACGAGGTCGGGCAGGGTGGCGAAATCGCCGGCGAGCAGGTCTTCGGTCGAGGTCATGACGCGATTCGTTAGCACAGCGGTGACAGGGTGCAACGGACCGAAGCGGGGACCGGCCGAATTAACGTCGAGGCGAAGGGAGGTGCGGTTGGGGCAGAGCGACGACCGCGCCGCGACCGGTCCGCCGCCGCTGGTCGCTATCCACCATGCCGTCGCGGCGCGCGCCGAGCGGCTGGCGCGCGACCTTTTCGCGGCGGGATTTCGCACCGTGCTGCTACCGTCGCTCGCGACCGGCGCCGGGGCCTGGCGCGACTGCTGCTTCGACCTGATCGCATTCGACCCCTTTGGCGATTCGCATGCGGCGGCCGATCTGGTCGGCGTGGCGCGCGCGATCGCGGCGCGGCGGCCGCTGCTGATCCTGTCCGACCGCGACAGCCGCGCGCACCGGATGCTCGCGCTGGGCGCCGGCGCCGACGATGCCGTGGGCTGGGCCGACGACCCGGCCGAGGTGGTCGCGCGTATCGCGGGACTGCTGCGCCGCAGCCGGATGGCGGCGGGGCAGCTGGGCGAGGGCGAGTTGCGCATCGACCTGATCGACCGCCGCGTCGAGCGCGCGGGGTGCGAGATTCGCCTGCCGCTGCGCGAATTCGACCTGCTCGCCAACCTCGCGCGCGTTCCCGACCGGCCGGTGTCGCGCGTCGCGCTGTTGAAGGCGGTGTGGCGGATCGATTTCGACCCCGGCACCAACCGCGTCGAGGTGCATATGTCGCGGCTGCGCGCCAAGGTCGACCGCGGCTTCGGCTGGCCGATGCTCTGCACGGTCAAGGGACATGGCTATGCGCTGCGCTCGCGGCCGGAGGACCCCGGCTGACGGCGCGGTCATTGGCATGATCTGGTCACGGCTTTTGACGGATCTTGCGCGGACGGCGCGAAGCGACGCGTCATCGCCCGCCGTCGCTTGACCAAAAGTTTCAGCTTGCTACTGACTTCGGACATAAAGAAACCAATAACCCCTGTTGGAGAGGCCCCTCGATGCATCCGTCCGTCCATGCGCGTACCAATCCCGACAAACCCGCAATCATCGTTGCCGAGACCGGCGCGACGATCAGCTATGGCGAACTCGACGCCGCTTCGAACCGCGTCGCGCAATTGTTCCGCGCGCATGGGCTCGGCCATGACGATGTCGTTGCCTATATGCTCGACAATACCCCCGATTATTACGGGCTGACCTGGGGCGCGCAGCGCGCGGGGCTGCGTTATGTTTGCATCTCGTCGCGGCTGACGCAGGACGAGACCGACTATATCCTCGAAAATTCGGGCGCGAAGCTGCTCGTCGTGTCGGCCAGCCTCGCCGAGGCGGCGCAGGCGCTGACCACCGGGATCGAGCGGTTCGCGATGGGCGGCGCCATCGCCGGCTACAAGAGCTGGGAAGAGGCGGTGGCCGCGATGCCCGCGACGCCGATCGCCGACGAACGCGCCGGGGTCGACATGCTCTATTCGTCGGGTACCACCGGCCGGCCCAAGGGCGTGCGCGTGCCACTGCCCGAGGATCCGGCGATCGACGCGACGAACAGCCTGGTGATGCTCGCCGCCGCGGTGTTCCAGATGAACGCCGACAGCATCTATCTGTCGCCCGCGCCGCTCTATCACGCTGCGCCGCTGCGCTGGTCGATGACCGTCCATCGCCTCGGCGGCACCGTCGTGCTGATGAAGAAATTCGATCCCGAGGCGGCGCTGTCGCATATCGAAAAATATGGCGTGAACAGCAGCCAGTGGGTGCCGACGCATTTCGTGCGCATGCTCAAATTGCCCGAGGATGTGCGCAGCAAATATGATGTCTCGTCGATGAAGGTCGCGATCCACGCTGCGGCGCCGTGCCCGATCCCGGTCAAGCAGGCGATGATCGAATGGTGGGGGCCGGTGCTTTTCGAATATTATGCCGGGTCCGAAGGCAATGGCATGACCTTCGTCTCCAGCGCCGACTGGCTGACCCACAAGGGCACCGTCGGCCGCCCGATCCTCGGTGCGGTCCATATCATGGGCGAAGACAATGAGACCGAGCTCGGCCCGAACGAGGAAGGCTGCGTCTTCTTCGAAAGCGAGAATGTGTTCGAATATCACGGCGACAACGAAAAGACCGCGTCGAGCCGCAATTCGAAGGGCTGGTCGACGCTCGGCGATGTCGGCAAGGTCGACGACGAAGGCTTCCTCTACCTCACCGACCGCAAGAGCTTCATGATCATCACCGGCGGCGTGAACGTCTATCCGCAGGAGATCGAGAATCATCTCGTCACCCATCCCGCGGTCGCCGACGTCGCGGTCGTCGGCGGCCCGCACGACGATTTCGGCGAGGAGGTGATCGCGGTGATCCAGCCCGCCGACATGGCCGATGCGGGCGACGCGCTGCGCGACGAACTCATTGCTTATGCGCGCGAAAAACTGTCCGGCGTGAAAATCCCCCGCCGCATCGATTTCATGGAAGCGCTACCCCGTCATGACACGGGCAAGCTATACAAGCGCCTGCTCCGCGACCAATATTGGGCGCGGACGAATTGACCGCGCGAGTCGGCGGCAGTCCGACGGCCTGCCGCCCTCCCCGGATGCAGGAGGCTGAACAATGAACAAGGCAATGATGACGGCGGGCATGCTGGCGCTCGCCGTGGGCCTGGCCGGTTGCGGCAAGAAGGACGCGCCGCCGCCCGCCGACCAGACCGCCGCGGCCGATCCCGCCGCGACCCCGGCCGCGCCGGTTCCCGCAGCGGCGCCGGCGGCGATCCCGATCGATCCCGCGAAGCCCAATGCGTGCAACAAGCTGACCGACGTCAAGCTGGCGGCGACGGTCGATGCCGCGACCAAGACGCTGAAGATCAGCGGGACCGCCAATTCGCCGGTCGCGGGCTATGCCACCGCGCTGCAGGCGGGGCCGC
>NZ_LYVN01000063.1 GCF_001990265.1 Sphingopyxis sp. KK2 | reverse complement strand
GACTGTGGGTTTTGAGGGGAGGGGGCGGTTTTGGGGTGGAAAGCGGACGCGTCTGCCGTTAGCTACCTTGCCAACTGGGAGATGGCTTTGGGCTGGTTTAGCAAGAAGAATGACGGTATCTCGCCGCAGGAAAATCTCCCGCGAATAGGAACGGTGGAAGGGCCCGCGCTATTTAGGCACCGCGAAGATGAAGTGTTACTCAGCTATGAGATCGCTCCTGTTGACGGTGGTGGCAATGTCATCTTGGCGTTCAGCAAAGTCGTCTATTTCGAGCAAAATCCTAACAACGTCCACGAGGGGCTTGCTAATTCAAAGTATCCGGTCCGCATGTGGGATATCACTGAAGTCCCTGTAAGCGATCGCACGGAGCGTTGGTCGTGCGAGTTTCATTGTCACCGCTTCTGGACGATTTCATTCAATGATTGGATGATCGAAATCGTGTTTTCAAGCGTGCGGAAGGTCCATGAGGATCGGGAACAAATCTCGCCGGATGCGGCGCTTTTGAACTACATGATCTCGCTTCGCTGATTGGTAAGTCACAAGTCAAAACATCCGCTACCGGTCGCTTGCTGACCTTCGTCATCCCGGACTTGATCCGGGATCATTCCTTCAACGCGGCGAGAATGGACCCCGGATCAACTCCGGGGTGACGATGCCATGGACGTTCCGCTAACGCCCGAAGTCGGGCCTTGTCGCCCTCAGCGCGACCCGATGCCCGGCGTCGGCGCGTCCTTCCAGTCGACGCTGTAGAGGTCGAAGCGGCGGTCGCGCAGGTTCTGGACCGCGCCGCTCTGGCGACTGGTGAGCAGGTCGGCGAGGCTGAGGTCGGCGATCGCGATCGTTTCGGTGTTGGGCGCGGTGTCGGCGGCGACGCCGTCGCGGGCGAAGGCGAAGTCCGAGGGGGTCAGGATCGCGCTTTCGGCATAGTGGATGTCCATATTCTCGACGTTGGGCAGGTTGCCGACGACGCCCGAGGTGATGACATAGCATTGGTTCTCGACGGCGCGCGCGTGGCAGCAATAGCGGACGCGGAGGTAACCGCGGCGCTCGTCGGTGCAGAAGGGGACGAAGAGCATCATCGCGCCCTGGTTGACGAGGTGGCGTGCGAGTTCGGGGAATTCGCTGTCGTAACAGATCATCACCCCGATCGGGCCGCAGTCGGTGTTGATCGCGTCGGCGCCGTGTCCGCCCTTGATGTTCCACCAGCGGCGCTCGGACGGGGTCGGGTGCAGCTTTTCCTGCGTATGGACCGATCCGTCGCGCAGGAAGACATAGGCGATGTTGCGGATGTCGCCATTGGCGACGCGCGTCGGGTGCGAGCCGCCGATGATGTTGATGTTATAGCTGACCGCGAGCTTTTCCATGAATTCAATATAGCGCTCGGTGTAATCGGCGATCTTCTGGATCGCCTGTTCGGGAGGCAGCTTGTTCTTTTCGATCGACAGCAGTTCGAGCGTGTAGAGTTCGGGAAAGACCACAAAGTCGGCCTTATAGTCGGCGGCGACGTCGACGAAATATTCGACCTGTTCCTCGAACTGCTCGATCTTGGTGATGCCGCGCATCTGGAACTGCACGGTCGCGACGCGCACCGACTGCGGCAGCCGGTCGGGGACCGCGCCGCGCGCCTTGGGGTTCGCCGCACCCTGCGGTTCGAGCGGGTTTTCCCAATACATCAGCACCGCATGGCCGCCGCTGTCGAGGTCGCGGCGGTCATAGTGGTGGAGCACGCTGCGCGGCTCGAACCCCTGCGCGATCTGGAAGTTGATCACGGGGTCGCGGAGCTGTTTTTCGACGACGGCGTCGAGATAGTCCTGCGGGTCGGGATATTTGCGGCGGCGGCGGGCGTAGCCGGGCATCCGACCGCCGAAGGCGATGCCCTTCAGCTCATAGGATTGGCACAGTTCCTGCCGCTTTCGGTAGAAGCGCTGGCCGATGCGCAGGCGGCGATAGTCGGGGTCGACGCACACCTCCATGCCATAGAGGATGTCGCCGTCTGGATCGTGGCTGGTGCCGAAGCCGCCGCCGCTGATCGCCGACCAGCGGTGGTCGGTGAACACCGCTTCGTGGGGCACGATGAGCGTCGCGCAGAGGCCGACGATCGCGCCTTCATATTCGGCAACGAACTGGCCCTCGGGGAAATTGTTGATCTGGCCGCGGATCTGCGCCGCCGAATAGCCTTCGCCGCGGCCATAGACCTTGGCGGTCAGGCGCGCGATCGCGGCGGCGTCGCGGGGGGCACTATTGCGGATGACGAGCTTGGCTTTGGTGGAATCCATGGGGCCTGCATAGAAGGGGACGGTATCGACTGTCCAACGGCTTGCAGGCCCTTTGGTTCATCGCATGCTCAATCGGCGCCCGCCACCTCGATGCGATTGCGGCCGTTCTGCTTGGCGCGATAGAGCGCGTCGTCGGCGGCTTTCAGCGCCGCGCGCGCGTCGCCGAAGCCGAAGATGTCGGCAACCCCGCCCGAGAAGGTGATCTGGCCGAAGGGTTCGTCGGTCTTGCGGTTGATCAGGCGCCGCGCGGCAAGATGCTCGCGCGCCTGGTCGAGCCGCTCGGCGGCGGCGGCGGGGTTCTTGCCGCGGAACAGCATGACGAATTCCTCGCCGCCGTGGCGCGCGACATGGCACTGGTCGTCGCTGATCTGCGACAGCGTGTCGGCGATCGTCTTGAGCACCCGGTCGCCGGCCTCATGGCCGTGGGCGTCGTTGATCGCCTTGAAATTGTCGATGTCGCAAAAGGCGACGCTGAGCGGTTCCATCGCCATCTGCGCCTCGCGATACTGGAGTTCGAGAAGTTCCTCGAAGGCGCGGCGGTTGGGCAGGCCGGTGAGATAGTCGATTTCGGCATCGCGCTTGGCGCGTTCGAGGCTGCGGCGGAGCGATTTCGCTTCCTCCTCGCTCTTGCGCATCTCTTCCTCGGCCTTGCGCGTGCGTTCGAGCATCGTCTTGGCGAGGTCGGCGAGGTTCGAGACGATCTGGCCGGTCTTTTGCAGCTGTTCGAGGTCGCTGACATGCTGTTCGAGTTCGGTGCCATAGTCGACGGCATGCTCGTGCGCGGTCTTGCTCTGCGCCTGGAAGGCGTCGAGATTGGTTTCGAGCCGCGCCATCAGTCGTTCGAGTTCGGCCTGCGCCGAGCTGTCGGCGGCTTCCTCGGTCAGTTCGTCGAGCCATTTCTGCGTCACGCCGCCGTTGCCGGTGCGCGCGGTGATCTGTCGCGCGAGGCGCGGATTTTTCCCCGAAAAGGCGCTGTGCGCGAAGATCAGGTTCGCCGGAGTCACCTCGAGATCATTGTCGATCAGGAAAGCGCCGATCGCATCGACCATGTCGCGCCGGGCGAGGCGGGCAAGGTCGCGCACACCCCCCGGCTCGGTGGCCTGTTGCGGGTCGCCGTCGCGGGGGGAGCGAAGCCCGAGCCATCCGAGGAGCCGCCCTACCGGCTCGCCTGAAGAAGGTGCAAAACTGGTCATGCGACGATTAACGGCGGCGACTGAAGATGATTAAGCGCGGTTCACCATGAAAAGCGCGGGCCGCCGCAGGCGGCGCGGATCGGCGATTTTTTGCGTGGAACCACAAGGCGATGGCGCACCTTGGGAAAAAGTGAAAAAAATTTCGCGACCCTGTCGATTCGAGCGGGCGCCGTTCGTCGTATGGACAGGAGGCCATGCCGGCCCCGCGATCAAGGAGATGGACGATGCGTGTGATGGTATTCGTGAAAGCGACCGAGGACAGCGAACGCGGGATCGACCCGACGCCCGAGATGACCGCGATGTTCGAGGCGATGGGCAAGTTCAACGAGGAACTGGTCAACGCCGGCGTGATGGTCGACGGCGACGGGCTTAAACCCTCGTCGGCGGGCAAGCGGATCGCGTTCGACGGGCCGAATCGCAGCGTGATCGACGGCCCCTTCGCCGAGACGCGCGAGCTGGTCGCGGGCTATTGGGTCTGGGAGGTCAAGGACATGGACGAGGCGGTCGCCTGGGCGAAGCGCTGTCCGAACCCGATGCCGGGGCCGAGCGAGCTCGAAATCCGGCCCTTTTACGAGATGGAGGATTTCGGCGACGTGGTGACGCCCGAGATCGCCGCGCATGAGCAGATGCTGCGCGACAAGCTCGCCGGCCAATAGGCTTCCGCCCCGCCATGCTTGCCTCTCCGGCTGATGTGCCCGAGAAGGCGAGCATGGCACGCGATGACACTCACCGCGCGATCGAGGCGGTGTTCCGGATCGAGCGCGCGCGGCTGATCGCGTCGCTCGCGCGTATGACGCGCGACGTCGACCGCGCCGAGGAACTGGCGCAGGACGCGCTGCTGATCGCGCTCGCCGAATGGCCGAAATCGGGGGTGCCTGCCAATCCCGGCGCCTGGCTGACCGCCGCGGCGAAGCGCCGCGCGGTCGACGGCTTTCGGCGCAGCGCGATGGCGCGCCGCAAGCATGACGAACTGGCACGCGACATGGACGAAGCCGACGACAGCGTCGCGGCGATCGAGGCCGCAATCGACGATGAGCTGGGCGACGAACTGCTCGGGCTGATCTTTGCCGCTTGTCACCCGGTGATCGCGCCCGACGCGCGCGCTGCGCTGACGCTACGGCTGGTCGGCGGGCTGACGGTCGAGGAGATCGCGCGCGCTTTCCTGTCGAACGACGCGACCATCGCGGCGCGGATCACGCGCGCGAAAAAGGCAATCGCCAAGGCCGGGGTGGCGTTCGAGGTGCCGCGCGGCGCCGAACTGGCGGCGCGGCGTGCGTCGGTGCTCGAGGTGATCTACCTGATTTTCAACGAAGGCTATGCCGCGACCGCGGGACCGTCGCTGGTGCGGCCGCCGCTCTGCGCCGAGGCGCAGCGGCTGGGGCGTATCCTCACCGGGCTGATGCCCGAGGAGCCCGAGGTGCTGGCCTTGCTCGCGCTGATGGAAATCCAGGCGTCGCGGCTGGCCGCGCGCGCCGGGCCCGACGGGAAATTCGTGCCGCTGACCGAGCAGAACCGCGCGCGCTGGGACCAGTTGCTGATCCGGCGCGGGCTCACGGCGCTGGCGCGCGTCGAGGCGCTCGGCGGCGCGGACGGGCCCTATGCGCTGCAGGCGGCGCTGGCGGCGTGTCACGCGCGGGCGCGGCGCGCCGGGGATACCGACTGGGAACGGATCGCGGCGCTGTACGACCGGCTGCGGCAGGTGATGCCGTCGCCGGTGGTCGAGCTCAACCGCGCGGTCGCGCACAGCATGGCGTATGGGCCCGAGGCGGGGCTTCGGCTGGTCGACGAAATCGCGGAAGAGGCAGTGCTGCGCAACTATGCGCCGCTGCCGGCGGCGCGCGGCGATTTCCTGTTTCGCGCCGGCCGGCTGGCCGAGGCGAGGATGGCGTTCGAGGATGCCGCGAAGCTCGCGGGCAATGCGCGCGAGCGCGAATGGCTGCTGGCCCGCGCCGATGCGTGCGGCGGCTAGGCGGCGTCGTCCTTCGCGGCGTCGCGGCGCGCGCGGGTTTCTTCGGTCAGCAGGATCTTTTCGGCCATCGAGCGCCATGCGGCTTCGGCACGCAGGTTGCGTTCGCGGACCTGGGTCAATGTCGTTGCGGCAGCGTCGCTGGCGCATTTTTCGGCCTGGGTCAGATAGAAATCGCTGGTGGCGGACACGGGCCTATACTCCTGGATGGCGGCCGCACGGTCAGCGGCCGCCGTGGGATGATCAGTCGATCATGTCGGCGATCAGCCGGCGCAACTCGCGGCGCGAGAGCGTCGGCGAGCGACGGGCCGCCGGAACCCGCTGCGGGGTCTTGGGCGACGGAAGGACCGCGATATGCGGAAAAGCGTTGGAATGATTAAACATTATCTCTCGTAGTTTCTGTTGTCGTTGACTTGATATTCAAATCATCTTGGGTGCGGCGTCCGGCCGCATTTCGGGGTGAGGCGATGCGGAGTGCATCGCGGACGACCGGCCGAATGCGGAAATCGCGCATCCGGCCGGTGTTATCATCGCGCCGCCGAAGGCAGGCGATGCCGTTCGGTCGAAATCAGATCGACTGAAGATTCACAGCCGAGGTCTTGCCGCGGTTGTCGGTTTCCAGTTCGTACGAAACGCGCTGGTCCTTGTTGAGGGTCGACATGCCCGAACGCTCGACGGCGGTGATGTGGACGAACGCGTCGCCCGAGCCATCTTCGTTCGAGATGAAGCCATAACCCTTGTCGGTGTTGAAGAATTTGACGCTGCCGGTCGGCATGGGTGTTTCCTTTCACGAAAACATGATTGACCCGCCGGTAAAGGCACCGGCGAGGCTGGTAGCGAGTGAAGGGAAGTATCCACCCCGAGGGGGCATATTTTCCGTCGCAGGCGACGTTAGCCCGCCCGATATGACCTGGAAGGCCCGAAAAGTCAAGATTTGCGGCGAGGTTCCCACCCGCCGTTGCGCCGTGCCAGGCCCGGCTGGTCGCCCGTCGGTGGCCGGGACGCGAGCCCGGAGCGATGGCTTCCGGCGTTTGCAACCGCGCAAGCCCTATCAAGTTTCGGCCTTGTGCCAACCGGACAAGCTATATACCCAGAAATATAGATAGGGGCAGCGCCGTCCGATTGCGGTTGAAGGGGGATATCATGCGCCGGATTCTTTTCTGTACGATCGGCCTGATCGCGGCACCCGTCTGGGCACAGGACGCCGCGCCGGCTTCGTCGGGAGGCGCTGTCGACGATAGCGCCTTCGAACTCGGGAAGATCGTCGTGACCGGCTATCGCAGCGTCGATGCCGCGATCGAGAGCGACCATGTCGGGCAGGAGGCGATTTATCGTTTCGATCGCCGGACGCTCGACGATGCGGCCAATCTCATCCCCGGTGTCGTGGCAAGCAATTCGGGCGGGTCGCGCAACGAACGGCTGTTGTTCGTGCGCGGGTTCGACCGGTTCCAGGTCCCGCTGTCGATCGACGGCATCCGCGTCTACCTGCCCGCCGACAACCGGCTCGATTACGGGCGTTTCCTGACCCCCGACGTGGCCGAGATCCAGGTCGCGAAAGGCTATGCTTCGGTCCTCGACGGACCGGGCGCGATGGGCGGCGCGGTCAATCTGGTGACGCGCAAGCCGACCAAGGCGCTGGAGATCGAGGGGCGGGCGCAGCTCAATCTCGATTCCGACCTCGATTATGGCGGCTTTACGGGTTTCGGGCTGGTCGGCACGCGGCAGGACAAATTCTATGCGCAGGCGAGCTATGCGATAAATATCACCGACCATTGGGACCTGCCCGGCGGCTTCACGCCGACGGTCAACGAGGATGGCGGCGCGCGCGATTTTTCGAAGGCGCGCGACTGGCGCGTGAACGCCAAGATCGGCTTCACGCCCAACGATAGCGACGAATATGTGCTGAGCTATACGCGGCAGGAGGGGCGCAAGAATGCGCCGCTGCACCTGACCGACACGAGCAATGTGTCGCTGCGCAACTGGAAGTGGCCGCGGTGGGATGTCGAGAGCGTCTATTTCCTGTCGACGACGGCGCTGGGCGACCGCGCGACGCTGAAAACGCGTGCTTATTACAACCGGCTGACGAACCTGTTGCAGTCGTTCGATGATCGCACGCAAACGACGCAGGTACTGGGGCGCGCGTTCGACAGCCCGTATGACGACAACGCCTATGGCGGGTCGGCCGAGCTGGCGCTGCGCACCTTTGGCGAGGACGACAGGCTCGCGCTCGCGCTTCACTATCGCCGCGACGAGCATAATGAGGCGCAGACGAGCCGGCCGGGATTGCCGACGAGCGTGGCCGAACCCAACCAGCGCAGCGTCGAACGGACATGGAGCATCGCCGCCGAGAACCGGCTGGCGCTCACACCGCGGCTGACCTTCTCCGCTGGCGGGAGCTTTGACTGGCGCGAGCTGGTGCGCGCCGACGAGTTCGGCTTGCCGCCGGGCGCCACGGGGGCGAACCGGCTGTTCAGTTACCCGCTGCGCAACGCCAGCGCGTGGAATGCGCAGGGGCGGATCGACTGGCGCGGCGAAGGTGGCACCGAGGTCCATGCCAGCCTGTCGTCGCGCGCGCGTTTCCCGACGCTGTTCGAGCGCTTCTCAAGCCAGTTCGGGACGGCGGTCGCCAACCCCGACCTGAAACCCGAGCGTGCCACCAACGCCGAGATCGGCGCCAGCGGCGCGGCGGGTCCGGTGACGCTGTCGGGGGCAGTCTTTTACAGCTGGATCGACGATGCGCTGGTGTCGGTACGGACACCGCAGAATTTGAACCGGCGCGAGAATATCGGGTCGGCGGACTATTATGGCGGCGAGATATCGGTCGACGTACGGCTGGGCGCGACGCTGAACGCCGGGGTCAATTACAGCTATATCCACCGCAGCTTCGACATCGGGACGCCGCCGCCGGGCGGGCTGATCCGGCCGTTCGAACTGACCGACGTGCCAGCGCACAAGGGTTTTGCCTATGTCGCGTGGAAACCGGTCGCGGCATTGGAGATCGTGCCGAGCCTCGACTATGCGTCGGGGCGGACGACGGTGACGCCCGCGTCGGCGAACGGGCTGGCACCGGTCTATTACAAGACCGAGGCCTATGTCACTGCGGCGCTGCGCGTCGATTTCGACGTCACCGACCGGATCACACTCGGCGTCGGTGGGCGCAACCTGTTCGATCGCGACTATGCGCTGACCGACGGCTTCCCCGAACCCGGGCGCAGCTTCTTCCTTGGCGTGCGCGCACGCTACTAGTTTCGCATTGGCGCCGCCGCGCCGCCGTTCTACCTTGCGGCCATCACGCAAGCGGGAAGAGGTTGCGATGGCGGGCAAGAAAGAAGTGGTGCTTCTGTCGGGCGGCAATCCGCAGATTGCCAAGGCTGACGGCGATGCGCCGGTGCAGCACTATATCGCGGCGATGCCGGGGTGGAAAAGCGCGGCGGGCGCCGAACTCGACGCGCTGATCGCCCGGACCGTGCCCGAGGTCGAGAAGGCGGTGCGCTGGAACTCGCCCTTTTACGGGGTGCCGGGCAAGGGCTGGTTCCTCTGCTTCCACTGCTTCACCAAATATATCAAAGTCACCTTTTTTCGCGGGTCGCAGCTCGACCCGGTGCCGCCGGTCGGGTCGAAGGATCCCGACGCGCGCTATTATCATATCTTCGAGGACGAGCCGGTCGACACGGCGCAACTGGTGCGCTGGATCGAACAGGCGGCGGCGATCCCCGGCTGGATTTCGCATGCAAAGGACAAGAAGGCATGAGCGATACGGACAAGAGCCCGGCCGAACTTATCGACGGCCGCATCGCCGAACTCGGCGACTGGCGCGGCGCGGTGCTCGCCAGGGTGCGGGCGCTGATCAAGGCGGCGATCCCCGAGGTGGTCGAGGAATGGAAATGGCGCGGGGTGCCGACCTGGTACGCCGGCGGCAAGATCGTCTGCACCGGCGAGACGTACAAGGACAAGGTTAAGCTGACCTTTGCCAAGGGCGCGTCGCTGAGCGATCCCAAGGCGCTGTTCAACGCGAGCCTCGAGGGCAATGCGCGGCGTGCGATCGATATCGGCGAGGACGACCGGATCGACGAGGATGCGCTGAAATCGCTCTTCGCGGCGGCAGCGGCGCTCAACATGGCGCACAGGTGACCCGGCTGGGCCGACCGGCGGGCGATTAACCAGTCACGGTAGGATATTGTCCACCATGGCGGGCGCAATCCCGCCTTCTTCTTGAGTCGCATCGAAGGAAGATCGAACCGCGCCTGCGGTCCGGCTTCCCCTGTCCGACGGCCCCGCCGTTTGCTGCGAAGAGGAAGAACCCCATGTCCGCCCCCACATTCGAGATTAGCGCCGACCCCGGCCTGAACGGCAAAATCTATTATCTGCCGCTCGCGCCGCAATCGAAGGATCACAAGGAACGCTACAAGGTCTGCGTCCGGCTGCGGCTGGTGAACAAGACCGCGGGGCAGGCTTCGGTGACGATCACCGGGATCAGCCTGTCCTTTCCCGGCAAGGGATCCTTCGCGATGGACATGGTGCCCGAGAAAAATATGGAGCCCGAAAACGGGGTGGTCGCGCTGAACGCCGCCGCGACCTGGCACAATGGGTCGTGGCGCGAGACCGAGGATTCGCCCCGGCAATATAACCAGATCTATCTCGACGGGCCGGCGCCGACGAAGATGACCGTCGCCGTGACCTGCGCCGACTTCACCCGCAATTATACGCAGACCTTCGACCTGATCCGCTGGGGCGACCCGACCGGCGACGGGCCGTTGCTGCTTCCCTTTGTGCGGCACGAACTGGCCGATGACGAATATGTCGTCACCTCGGCGCGCCATTTCTATAATGGCGGCAACAGCGGCACCCAGATCTTCGCCTATGACATCAGCATCCAGGCGCGGCTCAACGGCGAATGGACCGGCGCCCGTATCGCCAATCCGACCAAAAACACCGACTCGCGGGTGTTCGGCCGGCCGGTACGCGGCATGGGGGACGGCGAGGTCATCGACGTCATCGACGGCTATGGCCCCGGCCCCTATCACAGCACCGCCGAGGGTTTCTGGGACAATGACTATGGCGCGGGCAACCGCACCGACCATTATGGCAGCAACACCGTGTGGGTGCGCTATGGCGAGCTTGAGGTCGGCTATATGCATCTGAAGCGCGGCAGCATCACGGTCGAGACCGGCGATACGGTATGGGCCGGGCGCAAGCTGGCCGAGGCGGGCAATTCGGGCAACACCCAGGGCAGCCCGCACCTGCACATGGAATGCCGCGTCGCGTCGAACAACCGGCTGTGCGCGATGACCTTTCGCAACACATGGCAGCTCGAGCGCGAGCTGGTGCCGGCCGACAACGGGCCGGGCCGCCGGGTGCGGATCGACGACCAGGGGGTGTGCGAGCAGACCGCAGCGCTGCGTCCCTTTGCGACGCAGGCGGCGCCGCCGACACTGGGCCGCGTCGATGTCGAATATGCCGAAATCGCCGCCGAGGTGTTCGGCGGGGTGAGCAAGGGCGGCGACGGTTTCGTCATCGTCAACGGCAAGCTGACCCGGGTGCCGCCGCGCGGCATCAAGGGTGCGCTGTTGCAGGCGATCGCCGAGCTGGCCGCCGCCGAGGAGATGGAGCGCAAGGCCGGCGACAAGGCCGCGGCGGCGGCGACCGCCAAGCTGCAAAAGGCCTTGGCGGCCGGGGTGCGGTAGCCGCCCGCCGGATCGGCGATTCCATGGCTATGTGACGGGAATTGGGCCGTAACTTTGTTGCGGCCTGCCTGTCGTTGGTCGATCCGAACGGGCGGCCCGTCGAACGATGCCTAGAATGCTCTGCTTTTGGGTTCATCGCGGGGGCGTGCCCTATGCGTTGCGGCCCCCTTTGCGGGTCGTGCGGCTGTAATCCGTCTCATGCGTGTCAGGAGATTTTTCGCCCCCCGGCTGCTTTCACGGTGGACCAGATCGTGTCGGTCGCCCCTTCGCTTCCCCCCAACGAAGGCGTTCGATAGTGCCCATTCCTCCCCCCGCGGCCGCTGGTGGCTGCGATTGCCTGCCGCGCCCGCTGCGCGCCGAACCCGTGCCGGCGCCGGCGGCGACCTACGTGCTGCGTTACGAGGACCGCTGGTTCGGCGTGGAGAAGCGTGTCGCTTTCGACGCGCCCGACCTTGTCGCGGCGCTGGCGATGATGGAGCATGAGCCGATCGGACGCTGGGCCGAATTGTCGCTGGACGGCGTGCTGGTCTGCCGCCGCGGTGGCGAACCTGGCGGCGCCGCCGATTATTGGGTCGTCGACTAGAGCGGCCGGTCAGAGCGGTTTTCCCATGCGGATCAGCGGGACGGCGACGCCGTTAGGTCCGGGCGCCTCGACGCGTTCGATCGGGGTGTAGCCGCAGGCGCGGTAGAGCGGTTCGCCCGACAAGGTCGCCATCATTTCGGCGCGGGCGAAACCCGCGGCGCGGGCGGCATCCTCGCAGAGCATCATCACCAGCCGGCCGACGCCGCGGCGGGCGAAGCCGGGGTGGGTGTACATCGCCCGGATCCGCGCCGCGTCGGTGGCGGGGTCGAGCGGGGCGGGGTCGCGCAGGTCCTTGCTATGGTCGCCGCCATAGAGCGTGGCGCGGTGCGACCAGCCGCCGCAGCCGGCGATGGCGCCGTCCTCCTCGACGATGAAATAGGTGCCGTCGGCGATGAGCTGGGTGTCGAGCCCCATGACCGCGTTGCTCGCGACGATCTGTTCGGGGGTGAGGAAGCCCCGCTGCAGTTCGGCGATGGCGAGCGCCATGACGGCGCGCAGCGCGTCGAGGTCGGCGGGGGTGGCGAGGCGGTGAGTGAACATCGCGCGCCTATAGGTAGCCGGACGGGCGGGCGACAAGCCTTGTCGCCCGCCCGCCTGCCGGTACGAGGCGTCAGAAGCGCTCGCCGACCATCTCCTCGCTCTTCGCCCACAGCGCCCTGGCGTTGTCGGGGTCGATCGCATAGGCGCGCACGCCCTCGCGCAGGCCCTCGTCCTCGGCGAGCTTGGCGACGTGGCAATCCTCGAGATAGCGCCCGCCGATCTCGGCCGGATCGGCGACCGCGGCGGCCCAGACCGAGGTCGCGGCGCCCTGCGGGATCGACTTGAACTCGAAGGCCTCGCCGCCCGCTTCCTTCGCGGCGGCGTTGATCCGCTCGACCAGCGCGGCGAGCGCGCCCTCGTCGAGGTGGCGGCCGAGCTCGGTGTGGATGCCGCCGGGGTGGAGCGCCGCGGCGCGGACGCCGCGATCCTTGTGGCGGCGGTCGAATTCGACCGCGAAGAGGATATTCGCGGTCTTCGCGCGGCCATAGGCGGCCCAGGGTTCATAATCGCCGTTGTCGAAATTCGGGTCGTCGAGGTTCACGTCGGAGAAGCGGTGCCCCGACGAGGCGAGGCTGACGAGCCGGCCGCCGTCCCTGATCAGCGATGCGATGCGATTGACGAAGGTGAAGTGGCCGAGGTGGTTGGTGCCGAACTGCGTCTCGAACCCGTCTTCGGTCTTGCCGAAGGGCGCGGCCATCACGCCGGCGTTGGTGATGACGACGTCGAACGGACGGCCGTCGGCGACGAGCGCATCGGCGGCGG
This sequence comes from Sphingopyxis sp. KK2, assembly GCF_001990265.1. Lineage (GTDB taxonomy): Bacteria > Pseudomonadota > Alphaproteobacteria > Sphingomonadales > Sphingomonadaceae > Sphingopyxis. The sequence continues at coordinate 8,595 of NZ_LYVN01000063.1, read as the reverse complement.
CGCGGACGCTGGTCAGCGAGGCGAGGTCGAGCCGGATCAGCTCGAAGCTGCCGCCGCCGGCCTTGGCGGCGTCGCGGACGGCGCCGGTCGCGCCCTCGGCCTTGGCGAGATCGCGCGCGGCGCCGACGACATCGGCGCCATGCGCGGCGAGCGCGCGGGCGGTTTCGACCCCGAGCCCGGCCGAGACGCCGGTAACGAGGAAGCGCTTGCCCGACAGGTCGACCCCGGCAAGGACGTCGTCGGTGGTCGATTTGGCGTTGAACTGGGTCATGCGGAACTCCTGAAGTTGCAGGGCGGGGGAGCGAGTGCCCTGTCCCGGTCATGATAAGCGGGTCCTGCGGTTTTGCGGTGCCCGATCATGGCGTTGACTTGCCTATTTCTATCAATGCGCGGGCCGTGGCGGCGGCATGGCTTGCGCTTCGCGGGCGCGCATCCGATGTTGGCGCCATGCAGGAACGGCTCGACTCGCTGCGCTCGCACGTCATGCGGCACGTGGATTCGCCTTATTATGAGGCGCCGATCCCGCGCGTCGTGATCAGCCGGATGGCGGAGCCGACGAGCGGCACCGCGACGCTTTATGAACCCGTGACCTGCCTGATCCTGCAGGGGACGAAATGCGTCGTCATCGGCGACACGGTCATCACCTATGACGCGTCGAGCTATTTCGTCGCCTCGCTCGACCTGCCCGCGGTGGGGCGGGTGATCGAGGCGACCCCCGACAAGCCCTATATCGCGGTCGCGTTGCGCATCGACCGCGCGGTGCTGACCGACCTGATCGCGAGCATGGACCCGGCGGCGATCGGCACCGCGCCCGCCGAGGCCGACCAGGCGGGCTTTGCGGTGTCCGAACTGACCCCCGATTTGCTCGACGCCTGGGCGGGGCTGCTCGGGCTGCTCGACCGGCCCGACGATATCGCGATGCTGGCGCCGCTGCGCGAACGCGAGATCCTCTATCGCCTGCTGCAGGGGCCGCTGGGGCACCAGCTTTGCGCGATCGCGCAGGACGACAGCCGGCTGTCGCGGGTGCGGCGCGCGATCGAATGGATCCGCGCGCATTACGACCAGGCGCTGCGCACCAACGCGCTCGCCGAGATCGCGGGGATGAGCGTCGCGTCGTTCCATCGCCATTTCAAGGCGGCGACCGCGATGAGCCCGCTGCAATATCAGAAGACGCTGCGCCTCCACGCCGCGCGCCGCCTGCTCGCGGGCGGGGCCGAGGCGAGCCGCACCGCCTATTCGGTGGGATATGAGAGCGCGTCGCAGTTCAGCCGCGAATATGCCCGCGCCTTCGGCACCCCGCCGTCGCGCGACGCCGAACGGCTGCGCGGGGTGGTGCAGGTCGAGGCGGCCTGACCGGCGGCCCGCCTGACCGACTGACCGGCGGCCCGCCCGCCGCACCCTATCCGCTGGCGCTTTTCTGCGCCTTGCCGCCATCGCCCGCCCGGTCGTTCGCGGGCGCGAGCCGATCGAAAAAGGCGCGGCGCGCGGCCTCGCCCGCTGTGCGCAGCGGGGCGACATATTCGGCCTGCGCCGCGTCCATCGCCTCTTCCTCGTCGGGTTCGAGCGTGCGTTCATAATCCTCGTCGCCGAAATCGCCCTCCTCATCGCCGAGGAAATCGTCCGGCGGCGGGAAATTGGTGCGCCATTCGCGCTTGATGTCGTCGAACCAGACGGTGAGCGCGGCGGCGGCCTCCGCCGGCGTCGTCGGCGGCGCGGGCGCGGCTTCGGAATCGGCGGAAAAGTGCGAAACTTCATTCGCGATTGCGCTGCCATGCCACAGCGCGGCGAGCGGGTTGGCGCGGTTGTCGCGGCCCGCGAGCCAGCATGCGAGCGCGGCGGCGCGGCCCTCGGCGGGCCGGGCGTCGGCGGCCTGGGCGTCGGGATCGATATCGAAGAGCGCGAGAAAGCCTGTCCAGTCGCCGGCAATCACCTGCGCGAGCATCGCCTCGCCCGCCTCCGCGCGCGTTTCGACCATGCGGTCGAGCCGCGCGAGCATCGCGAGGCCGAGGCGCGCGTCGGTGCGGCGGCGCTTGACGAGGCTGCGCTCCTCCTCGCGGAAGACGGTGGTCGTCTCCTCCTGCCCATAGATGGCCCGGTCGAGCAGTTCGTCGGCGAGCCGCGCCCGCGCGATCAGCACCGCCGCCGCCCAGCCGAGCCGGAACGCCGCGCCCTCGGGCCGCTGCTTGAGCTGATAGGCCGCCGAGGGCGACATGCCGACGCGGTCGGCGGCGATGCGCACCGATCCGGTGTCGGCGACATGTTCGAGGAACTGGCGCTGGAGCGCCGGGGTCCAGTGGTAGCTGGCGGGGGCAGGGAGTTGCGCGGGGTCGTGGGGGAGGTTTTCCATCGAGTCGCTCCTGTGGTTAGGTGAAACTGATGAAATGAACCATATGGGTGCTTTTTAGGAAAGGAAAAATTTGTGTTTTCCGAAGTCTATTGTCGATGTTTCGCTTCCATTCGGTCGCGGTATCTCTCTTTTGACGTCTTTCCTTCGTCAGGATCGTAATCTTCGTCGTCTTAGGCCGCCTTCAAACCCTGCCGTTGTCAGTTCCGCAATTTCTTGAATGTCGAGCCGGCTCGCTAGCTCTTCGATCGGCACAGGTATGACCAGATTTGGCTCGGCCTCTAATATCTTGCCTGCCAATCCGAGAGGGGAGCCTGTTCCATCTAGATCCAGTCGCGTGACTCGCATCCTACTCCCGACGTTTATCCTTGGGAACAAATCCAAGAGCATGTCGTCGAAGCCACTGCGCGCATGAACCCCAAGTCGCGAGAAATTGTCCTCGACCGACAGAAGACACTTGAAGACTTTGGGCCGGATGAGCGCTGGGTCGGAGAAGGTGGATTCGACGATTATATGGCTTACGTTTTTCGGGCCGACGGAATTATCGTCCTCGAAAGCCTCCGAAGAGACAACGCCATTTACGTCTTTACCGGCGATTGGCGGCCTATCTCGAAGCTCACCAAGGGCGAAATCCTGAGGGACGGCCTCCATCACGCTAGGATCGTACATTCCGAAGGTTGGAAGGGGCGGCTGGCCGCGCTATTCAGGAGGCGTGCAGCCTAGCTGCTGAGCCCCATCGGCCGCCCACAAAATCGCCCTTACGCTTGCGGTTGCGACGTCGGTATCCAGCCCGCAGCCGATGAGGCTCCGGCCGTCGGCGGTGCGGCATTCGGTATAGGCCGCCGCCCGCACGTTGCTGCCTCGGCAGATCGCATGCTCGCTGTAATCGACGATGCCCATCACCGGGCCGCCACTTTCGCTGAGCGCGGGGATGACGCTCGACTTCGGGCCGTTGCCATCCTCAATACATATGCCCCGTCAGGTCGATGACCTTCTTCGGCTGCGCGTCCAGAAACAGGCGCTCGGTCGGGGCGTCGGTGAAGGCGAGCCAGTAGACATGCTGCTCGTAATAGCTCGCGCGGTTCGAGCCGAAGAGCGAGGTGCGGAAGCGGCCGTTCCATTCGATGCGCGCGGTCTCGCCGCGTTCGAGCGCGAAGAGCGGGCGCGGCAGGTGCGCGGGCCAGCGGGTCTGGAGGCGGTGTTCGGACGGGTTCGACAGGCCGATGTCGACGCGATCGGGGTGCGCGAGCCAGCCGAGCGCCGGATGGCTGCGGAGCCAGTCGGCGCGCGCGATGGCGCCGATGCTTTCGGTCGGGCCGGGCTGGCCGAAGATCATGTCCGAATGGACCTGATGCAGGAGCATTTCGGTGCGGCCGTCGATCGCGCCGCCGTCATGCGCGGGGAGCGCATAGACGGGGGCGAGGCGCGGGCGCCGGACGGGGCCGTTCGCGCCGCGCGTCGCCTTGTCCCAGCGCGCAATGATGTGCTGCAGGACGAGCATGGCGCGATGGGGACGGGCGGCGGCGGTGCGGGCCTCAGGCGCCGTTGGCGGCGCTGAGGATCGCGCGGACGCTGGCGGTCGCGACGTCGGTGTCGAGGCCGCAGCCGAAGAGGCTCCGCCCGTCGGCGGTGCGGCATTCGACATAGGCGGCAGCCTGCACATTGCTGCCCTGGCCGATCGCGTGCTCGCTATAGTCGACGATGTCCATCACCGGGCCGCCGCTTTCGCTGAGCGCCGCGATGACGCTCGACATCAGGCCGTTGCCGCGGCCGCTGACGCTGCGCGCGGTGCCGTCGATGGTGAGCTTGCCGGCGAAGATGCGGTCGGGGCCGCTATGGGTTTCGGACCAGTCGACGAGCTGGAAGCGCTTGGCTTCGGTGGTCAGATACGCGCCCTCGAACGCGCCCCAGATATCGTCGGCGCCGAGTTCGCGGCTCGTTTCGTCGGCGAGCGCCTGGACGATGTGGCTGAAGCTCGCCTGCATCTTCTTGGGCAGTTTCAGCCCCTTGTCCTGTTCGAGCACCCAGGCGACGCCGCCCTTGCCCGACTGGCTGTTGACGCGGATCACCGCTTCGTAGCTGCGGCCCAAATCGGCGGGGTCGATGGGGAGGTAGGGGATCTGCCAGCGTTCGTCATTCTGGCGCTCGCGCGCGGCGAAGCCCTTCTTGATCGCGTCCTGGTGGCTGCCCGAGAAGGCGGTGTAGACGAGCTCGCCGCCATAGGGATGGCGCGGGTGGACGGGGAGCTGGTTGCAATATTCGACCGTCGCGATGACCTCGTCGATGTTCGAGAAGTCGAGCTCGGGGTCGATGCCCTGCGTGTACATGTTGAGCGCGATGGTGACGAGGCACGAGTTGCCGGTGCGCTCGCCATTGCCGAACAAACAGCCCTCGACGCGGTCGGCGCCCGCGAGCAGGCCGAGCTCGGCCGCGGCGACGCCGGTGCCGCGGTCGTTGTGCGTGTGCAGGCTGATGATCGCCTTGTCGCGGCCGGGCAGGTTCTTGATGAAATATTCGATCTGGTCGGCGTAGATGTTCGCGGTCGACGCCTCGACCGTCGCGGGCAGGTTGAGGATGATCGGGTTGTCCGCCGTCGGCTGGAGGATGTCCATCACCGCGGCGCAGCATTCGATGCTGAAATCGAGTTCGGCGGTCGAGAAGGTTTCGGGGCTGTATTCGAAGCGCCAGTTCGTCTGCGGCAGGCGCGCGGCATTGTCGCGCAGCTGCTTTGCGCCCTCGATCGCGATCGCCTTGATTTCGGGCATTTCCATGCCGAAGACGATCTGGCGCCAGGCGGGGCTGACCGCGTTATAGACATGGACGATCGCGGTCTTCGCGCCCGCGAGGCTGTCGAAGCTGGTGCGGATGAGGTCGGCGCGGCTCTGCGTCAGCACCTGCGGCGTGACGTCGTCGGGGATGCGGCCCGAGCGGACGAGGTTCGAGATGAAGTCGAACTCGGTCGCGCCCGCGCTGGGGAAGCCGACCTCGATCTCCTTCAGCCCGACGCGGACGAGCAGGTCGAAGAATCGCGCCTTCTTCTCGGCATCCATCGGATCGATCAGCGCCTGATTGCCGTCGCGCATGTCGGTGGAGAGCCAGATCGGTGCCTGGGTGGTGACGCGGCCGGGCCATTCGCGGTTCGCCAAGGGAACCTGCGGGAAGGCCGAATATTTGACCGAAGGGTCGCGGAGCATGGTCATGGTGGGTTACTTCTTCTGGTGGTTGCGAGTGCTTGTCGATCGGACCCTTGAGCGGGTGGCCGCGACTAGCGCGCAGCCAGTGTCACGCCCAAGGGCGTGTAAGTCGCAGAAGAAGAAGAGCGTTGCCGCGCATGGGCGTCCCAATGATGCAAAATGTCGCGCTTGGCAAGGGGCAGGCGTCTAATATTTCGCGGCAGGCCGCCGCGGGGCGGAAAATGTCGCCGGACCGCGAAGTCGCGCTCGCGGTCCGGCGCAGGGGCATGAAGCGGGAGCGGGTTGTCAGGCGGCCTCGCTGTCCGCGTCATCCTGATCGTCGAGTTCGAACACCTCTTCCTCGACCATATTGTCGATCGCGTGGATGCGCACGCCGATCAGCCAATCCTCGAGCGGGCCTTCCCATGCGGCCTCGACCGGGGTGAGCGCGTCGGCGGCGGCTTCTGCAGGGCGGTCGCCGACGAGGTCGAAGTCCTGGAAGCCGTCCTCGGGCGGATCGATATAGATATGCGCCTCGAGCCGGACATTGGTCCAGCCGGCGGTGGCGGCAAGGCCCTCGGCCTCGACGGTCAGTTGCGGATTTTCCTCGTCGTCGACGACGAAGGCGGCGATTTCGACGATCTCGCGTACCAGTTCGCTCATCACATAAGCTCCTGCAGGAATCGGGAAGGGGCGGGCGGCCCCGTGCCGATACTTACGCGGTGCGTGTGACAGATTGGGGTGGGGGCTAGTCCTTGACCCAGCCGACCGCCGGATCGTCGAAATCGACGACGTCGGCGAGTTCGCGGACGTTGGGATAGCCATAGCCGACGAGGTTGATGAAGGTCTGGATATTGAGCGCGAGCGGCGCCGATTTGAGCGGCACCGGATTGCGGTGGTTCGAGAAATTATTGTTGCAATAGATGAGGATGGGGCGGTTCGGGTCGGCGCCGATCACCGCCGCGAGGCTTTCCGCGGTGAAGTCGGTGAGCGGCAGGTTGACCGCGCCCGCGATATGGCCGCGCGCGAAGGCGTCCTTCGAGCGCGCGTCGAGGAGGAGGACATTCGGCTTCGCGGCCTCGGCCTTGAAGGCGTCGAAGGCGATGAGGCGGGCCTCGCGCTGCGGGGCGACCGAGGCGGTGAGCGCCTGAAAGGCGGGATAGTCGATCTGGGGATTGGGCGTCGCGGGCGTCTGGGCAAAGGCCGGGGTCGCGGCGAGCAAAGCGGCGGCGAGCAGGATGGGGCGCATGGTGATCCTCCCTCTGGATGACGGGAGGCTAGGCGGGACGCGATGGACGGGAGGTGAACGATCCTCCCCATGGCCTGCGGCCACAGGGAGGATTGATCGCTTACTGCTTTTCGAACGCCGCGTGGATGTCGAGTTCGACTTCGTCGCTGACCGCGGGGATGCCGAAGGCGATGCCGAAGTCGCTGCGACGGATCTTGGTTTCGGCGCTGAAGCCGATCGTCGCCTTCTTGTTGTACGGATTGTCGCCGGCGCCGTGGAAATCGACGTCGAGCGTCACCGGCCTGGTGACGCCGTTGAGCGTGAGGTTGCCGGTGACCTTCGCCTCGTCGCCGTCGTCGTCGAGGACGACTTTGGTCGAGACGAATTTGGCGTCGGCGGGGGCGGGGCCGAAGAAGTCGGGCTTGCCGCCGTCCTTGCCCGCGCGCAGCAGGTGGCCGGTGAGGCCGGCGCTGGCGGTGGTGACCTTCGCGACCGGGATCGTCACCTCGACCTTGGCGGCGGCGGGGTTGGCGGGGTCGATCACCAGCGTGCCGGTGACGTCGCCGAAGATGCCCGAATATTTGCTGAAGCCGAAATGATCGACTTCCCACACGACCTGGGTGTGGCCGGGGTCGGCGGCATAGGTGCCCGCGGCGACGCGGCTCTTGTCGGGTGCCCCCGGCGGGCCGCTGTTCTGCGCGATGACGGGGACGGCGACGACGGCGGCGATCGCGATCAGGGGGAGGGCGTAACGCATGGGGCAGGCTCCGTGCTGGATGGGGGGAGGGTGAAGCTAGGCGAGCGAGAGGGGTGCGGTCAATCGCCGGCGCGGAAACGCTCCGTTTCCGGGCGCGCATCCGTCGCCGCCGCGATTTCGGCGCAAGCTCTGGTGATATCGAATGATGAAAAGCGCCGATCCGCCCCGAGCGGGACGCGGTTTATTGTGCCGCTCGCCGTTCCGCGAACCACTGGCGCAGCATCGCCGAGGTGCAGCCGGTGAAGCCGTTGCTGCCGACCGCCGAGCAGCTGTTCGGGCGATTGAGGCGCGCGATGTCGTCATAGCCTTCGACCGCCGAGGCCCAGCTGCCGCCGCCGACGACGGCATCCTCTTCCTTGAGTTCCTCGCGCAATTCCTTGGGTACGCGATAACGGTCGGCCTCGGGTTCCTGCGCGCAGACGACGATCTCGTCGCCGTCGGCCTCGGGGCATTCGTCCTGGCCATAGGCGATGAGGAAGGAGAATTTTTCGGGCGGCTGCGACGACATGGCGAGGCTGTCGTCCTGCGCGAGCGACGGCGCGGCGAAGGCGAGCATGGCGATGAGCGAGAGGAGGCGGAGGGCAGGCGTGGTGGTCATATCGTCATTTCCCTACAGCCATCCCCGACCGTGCGGCAAGGATAGCGGCGCGACATGAACCTAAGCCTAACCTCCGCCGATTTCCGGTGGGGTCAGCGTTCGAGGCGGAAGCTGATGCTGAGCTGCAGCGAGCGCGAGACGTCGGTCGAGGGCGTCGGGGGCGCCATTTCGGCGAGGTCGGCTTCGGTCGCGACCGCTGCGCTTTCCATCAGTCCGAGCGAACCATAGCTTTCATAATCATTGCCGACGCGTTCGGAGATGGCGATCGGGCGGACGCGCGCATAGCCGGCGGCGCGGGCATAGTCCTTGGCCTGCGCCTCGGCCTGGCGGAACAGCCGTTCGCGCGCGGGGACGAGCATCGGGTTCATGTCCTTGCGGTCGAAATTGGGGCCGTCGCTGGCGGTGGCGCCGGCGGCGACCGCGGCAGCGAGCATCAGCGACACGCGCGCGACATCGGCGGTTTCGACGCTGATCCGGTTGCTCGCGGTATAGCCG
>NZ_LYVN01000062.1 GCF_001990265.1 Sphingopyxis sp. KK2 | reverse complement strand
GGGTCCGCGGCTGACCGTCCGCCTGCCCGATGTCGGCGGGGGCAGCCGCGTCGCGCTCGACTGGCGCCAGCGCGTCGCGGGCGCGGCCGAGCCGGGCAGCGGCCTTGCGCTGACGCTCGCCGCCGACTTCTGATTTTTCCCGATTTTGTGCGCCGCGGCGATTCCCCGCGCGAATAAACTGGTCTAGGGTCGCCGCATCGCCTGTGTCGGGGGCGTCGCATCGCATTCGGGGCCCATGGATCTCTACCTTCCTGTCGCCAATTTGTCGGTCAATGCGTTGGTCATCATCCTGCTCGGCGGCGGGGTGGGGTTCCTGTCGGGCATGTTCGGCGTCGGCGGTGGCTTCCTGACCACGCCGCTGCTGATCTTCTATGGCATCCCGCCGACCGTCGCGGCGGCCTCGGCGGCAACGCAGGTCACCGGCGCCAGCGTTTCGGGGGCGCTCGCGCATTTCGAACGCGACGGGATCGACCTGCGCATGGGGTCGGTGCTCGTCGCGGGCGGACTGATCGGCTCGTTGATCGGTGCAGGGCTGTTCGAACTGCTCACCGCCTGGGGCCAGATCGATACGACGATCAACATTCTCTACGTGGCGCTGCTCGGCTCGGTCGGGACCTTCATGGCGCGCGAGGCGTGGGGCGCGCTGCGCGCGATGAAGGCGGGGGTGCCCGCCCCGGCGCGCAAGCGGCGCCACCATCCGATGGTCGCCAACCTGCCGCTGCGCTGGCGTTTCTATCGTTCGGGCCTCTATATTTCGCCGCTCGCGCCGTTGCTGCTCGGTACGGCGGTGGGCATTCTCACCATGTTGCTCGGCGTCGGCGGCGGCTTCATCATGGTCCCCGCGATGATCTTCCTGCTCGGCATGGGGACGCAGGTCGTCGTCGGCACCTCGCTGTTCCAGATATTGTTCGTGACCATCGCGACGACGATGGTCCATGCGATGACCACCGGCGCGGTCGATATCGTGCTCGCCGGGCTGCTGCTGATCGGCAGCGTCACCGGCGCGCAGGTCGGCGCGCGCTTCGCGCAAAAGGTGAAGCCCGAATATCTGCGCATGGCGCTCGCGGTGATTGTGCTGCTCGTCGCGCTGCGCATGGCGGTCGACCTCTTCATCCGGCCCGAAGAAATCTACACCGTGCAATGACCCGCGCCCGCGCCCTCCTGCTGTTGCTCGCGGCGGCTTTTTTCGCGATCGGCCCGGCGCGTGCCGACGACCCGCGGCTGGTCCCCGACGTGTCGAGCCGCGCGATCGATATCCAGTACAGCTTTACCGGCGAGGAACTGCTGCTGTTCGGTGCGATCCTCTATCCCGACCAGCGCCTGCCCGACGACCGGGCCGACATCGTCGTCGTGCTGAAAGGCCCGGTGCGCCCGATCGTGCTGCGCGAGAAAAAGCGCGTCGCGGGGATCTGGGTCAACGCCAACAGCATCCGCCTGCGCACCTCGCCGGGCTTTTACGCGATCGGGTCGTCGCGCCCGATCGACCAGCTCGTCGACGAACGCACCGCGGCGATCTTCGAACTCGGCCTCTCGAACCTGTCGATGTCGCCGACCGGCTTTTCGGAGGCCGAAAAGCTCCAGCGCTTCGAAAACGGGCTCGTCGACCTCTATCGCCGCATGGGGCTGTTTTACGAAAATCCGGCGGCGGTCGAGATCAGCGAGGGCGTGCTCTATCGCGCGCGCATCCCGGTCCCGGCGCGCGTCCCGGTCGGCACCTATCGCGCCGAAACCTTTTTGATCAGCAAGGGGCGCGTTCTCGCCGTCGCCTCGCGCAATGTCGAGATCCGCAAGGCGGGTTTCGAGCGCTTCGTCGCGCTCGCCGCGCAGCGCCACGGCTTCCTCTACGGGCTCGCTGCGGTCACCCTGTCGCTGCTCCTCGGCTATATCGCCTCGGCGGTGTTCAAGCGCCGATAGGCCGCCGATTTCACGCATCATAAGCGCTTTCTTTACCATCAGATGCGATACCGGTGTCCGGGGTCAATAATGGACACAGGCGGGGACATTTGATGGATATGCCAGGTGGTGGGTACAAGCCGGCGGAAGCTGCGCCCGTGCAGCATGTCCGGCTCGCCGGCGGGGTCGCGACCCCGGCGCCCGTGAATCCGGCTGCGGTGCATCATCGCGACGACCTGCTGGTCGGCGAAGTCATTGATATTTCGGGATCTGCCTCGCGTATCCTGCTCGACGCCGCGGCGCTCCGCCGCCTGTCGGAATCGGGTGATCCGGCGGTCGCGATGGCGGGTCAGGTCGGCGCGCAGGTCAAGGTCCGCGTCGGCAACGTGTGGCTGCTCGCCAGCATTCGCGACCAGCAATTGCACGAAAAGGGGCAGGGCCTGATCGTCGCCTCGATCGACTTCCTCGGCGAAGGCGACGAGGAAAAAATCACCGGCCGCATTCATAATTTCCGCCGCGGTGTGACGCGCTACCCGGTCCCGGGCAGCCAATGCTACGCCGCGACCAGCGCCGACCTCAAGCAGATCTATGCCGCCGACGACCGTGCGCATGTCGAGATCGGGACCGTCTATCCGACCAAGGATATCCGCGGCTCGCTTTATGTCGATGCGATGCTCGGCAAGCATTTCGCGCTGCTCGGGTCGACCGGCACGGGCAAATCGACCAGCGCCGCCCTGATCCTCCACAAGATCTGCGAACTCGCGCCGCAGGGTCATATCGTGATGATCGATCCGCACGGCGAATATTCCGCTGCCTTCAAGGGCACCGGCGCGCTGTTCGATGTCGACAATCTCGCCATGCCCTATTGGCTGATGAACTTCGAGGAACATTGCGAAGTCTTCGTGACCAGCGAGGGCAAGGATCGCCAGGGCGACTGCGACGTGCTCGCCAAATGCCTGCTCCAGGCGCGGCAGAAGAACCGGCTGGCCGAGGGCATGACCAAGCTCACGGTCGATTCGCCTATCCCCTATCTGCTCTCCGACCTGCTTAACATCCTGACCAACGAGATGGGCCGGCTCGACAAGGCGACGTCGAGCGCGCCCTTCATGCGGATCAAGGGCAAGATCGAGGAAATGCGCGCCGACCCGCGCTATAATTTCATGTTCTCGGGCATGCTCGTCGCCGACACGATGACGGGCTTCCTGGGCAAGATCTTTCGCCTGCCGTCGGACGGCCGGCCGATCTCGATCATCGACGTGTCGGGCGTGCCGTCGGACATCACCGGGGTCGTCGTCGCAGTGCTGTCGCGTCTCACCTTCGACTATGCGATCTGGTCGCGCGGCGAGCCGCAGCGCCCGATCCTGCTCGTCTGCGAAGAGGCGCACCGCTATATCCCGTCGAAGGATGTCGGCGGGGGGCAGGCGGTGCGCAAGATCCTCGAACGCATCGCCAAGGAAGGCCGTAAATACGGCGTTTCGCTCGGGCTGATCACCCAGCGCCCGTCGGATCTGGCCGAAGGCGTGCTGTCGCAGTGCGGCACGATCATCTCGATGCGCCTCAACAACGAACGCGACCAGCATTTCGTGAAGGCGGCGATGCCCGAAGGCGCGCGCGGTTTCATCGATTCGATCCCGGCGCTGCGTAACCGCGAATGCATCGTCTGCGGCGAGGGCGTGTCGATCCCGATCCGCGTCTTTCTTGACACGCTCGAAGAGGACAAGCGCCCGGCGTCGAGCGATCCGCTCTTCTCGAAATTGTGGCGCGAGACCGGCGGCGAGCCCGAAATCCTCGAACGCGTCGTCAAGCGCTGGCGCAGCCAGGGGCGTTGATGCTCTTCGCCTGACGGCGAAGGCGGTACCGGCCCGCTCCCCCACCCAGCCTCCCACAGGGTAAACTGGCTTGGGAGGCTGGGTGGGGGAGCGGGCCGGTACCGCGTCCGGCGTTAGCCGGACATGGATATCAAGTCGCCGGCGGCTCCCACAACTCGATCGGATTGCCCTCGGGATCGTGGACGCGCGCGAAGCGGCCGACCGCCGGATCGTCCCATTCGGGTTTGGTGATGATCTCGTCGCCCGCCTCGCGGAATGGCGCCAGCACCGCGTCGAGATCGTCGACGCGCAGGTTCAGCATATGCTTGCGGTCGGCGGGGAAATAGTCGGTGTCGGCCTTGAACGGCGCAAAGACCAAAGGACCCGCCGTGACGTTCCACACCCATTCGTTCGGCGGCACGCTGTCGTCGGCGCTGCAGCCGCCGCCGACTCCCAGTCGCTCGCGATACCAGGCGCTCAGTTTTTCGGGGTCTGCCGAGCGGAAGAACAGCCCGCCGATGCCTTTCACATGTCCCATGGTCCACCTCCCTGTGGCGATGGGCCGAGCCTAGGCGGCTTCGCTCAGCGAATCCACTCCCCGCTCTTGCTGAACTCTTCCTTGATCTGGCCCGACTGGTTGAGGCGCGGATCGCTGTAGGTTTTCGGCGGCGCGGCGGGCGCCGCAACCGGGGTGCCCGCGGCGCGCTCGGCCTGCGCCATCGCCTGCGGGGTCGGCGCCGGGGCCACGTTCGGGAGCGGCGCAAGCGTGCCGCTGCCTTCGGGAAGCAGCCCGGTCGGCGCGGCGCCCTGGCCTTTGAGGATCGCGAGCTGCTGCGCGACGGGCAGATAGGGTCCGGGCACCGGTTCGCGGCCCAGATAGGGCGCGCGGAAGGCGTCGGGCATGCCCCAGCGCCCGCGCCAGCGGTGGAAGATATGCGCGCCGACGATATTGGTCATCACCAGGCTCTTGCCCCAGCGCGGCCAGATCGCCTGCGTATGATAATGGGTCGCGAGCCCGACGCCGGGGAAGACATAACCGTTCAGCGCCGCCGACGCGACGCGGCTCGCGCGCAGCCAGTTGGCCTTGCTCGGCGCGCGCGCCATGGCGCCGTCGCAGCTGAAGGTGAACTGGCACACGCCTGCACGCTGCGATCCCTGGAAAACGACGCCGCAGATGGTGTTGGGAAAGCTGGGGTGGCGGGCGCGGTTAACGATGACCTGCGCGACGCCGCGCATGCCGTCGTCGCTTTCCGACGCGGCTTCGTAATAGATCGCCGAGGTGAGGCAATAATGGGCGCGTTCGCGGTCGAGCGCGGTGACGCCGCGAAAGACATAGGGTTTGGCGGGCGGGCCGACAAAGGCCTCTAGGCGCAGCGTCGCGGGGTCCACCGCCGGGGCCGCGGTCGCATCGGCCCAGCCGACGCTTCCCGGGTCGGGGAGCGTCGGATCGAGCTTCAGCGCGTCCTCATAATCGCCCGCGTTCATAATCGCCCAGCGCGCCGGGTCATAGACTTTGAAGGTTAGCGGCACGCTGACGCTATAGGGGCCGGGTACATAGGCGCGCAGTTGCCCCGTGGTCGCGACGAGTGCGAAACAGGCGAGAAGGCTCGCGAAGGCGAGGCCGATCCACCAGCGCCGCTTCGGCCCGCGCGCGGGCTCGGCTGCCGGGTCGAGCCAGGGCGATCGGGCGCTGAGGTTGAGTTCGGGCTTCATCGTTCGCTGCGTCTCTTGCCGTGCCGCGCGCGCGATTCGCGCGTGGCCGGGCAGCCTCTCTTATGCGCTCAGGTGCGAATAAATGATTGCGCGGCGGTCGGGCTGTCCCGCACGGGGACAGGCGCGCGTGGCGCGTCAGCTGTTGCCGACCCCGAATTTCGCCATCACCTCGGGCCCGGTCAGTCGCTCGCGCTCGCCCGCGAAGTCATAATATCCGGGCTTTTCGTCGATGAAGATTTCCTCGGTCATGGTGAAATCGGCTGCCCCGCCGAACAGCCCGGCGGTGAAGGAATAACTCGCCTTCGGCTTGTAGAAAAAGAACAGGTGGGTGCCGCACTGGCGGCAAAAGCCGCGCTCGGCCCAGTCGGACGAGGCATAGCGGCCGATATGCTCGGTGCCCGTGATATCGGGGTCGGTGACCATGCGCAGCGACAGCAGCGCGCTGCCGCCCCAACGCTGGCACATGCGGCAATGACAGGCATCGACATGCGGGTCGGGCGGCACGATCCGCACCGTCACCGTGCCGCATAGGCACTGGCCTTCGAGCTTGCTGTCTGTCGTCATGGTGATCTCCGATCAGTCGTACCCTGTCGTTTTTAGCAAGCGCGCGCCGATTGGGAAATGATGCGGCGCGTTAGCCGGACGTTGACCTCGACCTGCTACGCCACCGCCATGACCGATGCGGCCATTCCCAGCTACCGGCGCAGCGCGCGCACCGATTTCCGGATGTGGCTGCTGCTCGCATTCGGCGCGATCTTCTTCTGGGCCGGGTCGGTGATCGATCCCGAAAAAAATTGCAGCGACGGCGGCCGCGAGTGCGCGCCATGGCTCGTGCCGCTGGCACAGGCTTTCGGCGCGCTGGTCGGGCTGGGCGCGGCGCTCAACATGCTTGCCAACCCGAACCGCGGCAGCTTCGTCGATCCCGCGACCGGCGACCTCGTCTGGTGGCAGGGGCGGATCGGCAAAGAGGGCGGCGACGAAGGCCGCATCCACCCCTCGCGCATTGCGACGATCCGTATCACGCGGCAGGACGAGAGCGAGGATATGGTCTCGCTCTATGATCTGGAGGGCGAACGTCTCTTCTTCTTCGACGCCGAGGTGATTGCCTGGCCCTATGAGCGCTGGGCCGAACGCATGGCGGCGCGCTGGCCGCATATCCGGGTCGAGGTGACCGAATAGCGCATTAGCATCGGGGTCAACTCCCCCCTTGCCCGAATCCCCGTCACCGCCTATATGCGCCCTACTTCTTGACATGGTTAGCCAGTTGGGACGTCGGGGCCGCGGGCCGCGGCGGCTGTTCCTGCATGGCCTTTCCGGTCCCAAATTTGAAAGACCCGCTTGGCCGATCTCGACGTCCTCAATGCGATCATTGCCCCCGAAGCCGAAGCCCTCGGCCTCGCGCTCGTGCGCGTCGCCTTCTTTGGCGGCGAAAGCGATCCGACGTTGCAGGTGATGGCCGAACGCCCCGACACGCGCCAGCTGACGATCGACGACTGCGCCGAATTGTCGCGCCGCATCTCGGCGCAGCTCGACGCGCTCGAAGAGGCCGGCAAGGATCCGATCGACATCGCCTATCGCCTCGAAGTCTCGTCGCCCGGTATCGACCGGCCGCTGACCCGGCGCGGCGACTTCGCCGACTGGGCGGGGCATGAGGCGAAGGTCACGCTCAAGGAAAAGCTGAACGGTCGGCTGCGCTTCAACGGCGAACTCGTCGGGATCGACGATGCCGGCGTGGTGACCATCGAAGACAAGGAAGAGGTCGAGCACAAGCTGCCGTTCGACGCGATCGACACCGCGAAGCTCGTCCTCACCGACAAATTGATTGCCGCAACCATCCCGCTGTCGCTCGACGGCGCGGACGAACTGGAAGAAGAAGGACAGGACTGATGGCCACTGCCATTTCCGCCAACCGCGCCGAGCTGCTCGCGATCGCCAACAGCGTCGCCAGCGAGAAGATGATCGACAAGGGCATCGTGATCGAGGCGATCGAGGAAGCGATCCAGCGCGCCGCGCGCGCCCGCTACGGCGCCGAGAACGACATCCGCGCCAAGCTCGACGTCCAGACCGGCGACCTTCGCCTGTGGCGCGTCGTCGAGGTCGTCGAGCAGGTCGAGGATTATTTCAAGCAGGTCGACCTCGCCGCGGGCCAGAAGCTGCAGAAAGACGCCAAGATCGGCGACTTCATCGTCGACCCGCTGCCCGCTGTCGACCTTGGCCGCATCGACGCCCAGTCGGCGAAGCAGGTGATCTTCCAGAAGGTCCGCGAAGCCGATCGCGAGCGCCAGTATGAAGAGTTCAAGGACCGCGCGAGCGAGATCATCACCGGCGTCGTCAAGTCGGTCGAATTCGGCCACATCGTCGTCAACCTCGGCCGCGCCGAAGGCGTCATCCGCCGCGACCAGCAGATCCCGCGCGAACTGATGCGCGTCGGCGATCGCGTCCGCGCGCTGATCCTGTCGGTGCGCCGCGAAAATCGCGGCCCGCAGATCTTCCTCAGCCGTGCGCACCCCGACTTCATGAAGAAGCTGTTCGCGCAGGAAGTCCCCGAAATCTACGACGGGATCATCGAGATCAAGGCCGCCGCGCGCGACCCGGGTTCGCGCGCCAAGATCGGCGTCATCAGCTATGACGGCTCGATCGACCCCGTCGGCGCCTGCGTCGGCATGAAGGGCAGCCGTGTCCAGGCGGTCGTCCAGGAAATGCAGGGCGAAAAGATCGACATCATTCCCTGGTCCGAAGACACCGCCACCTTCGTCGTCAACGCGCTTCAGCCGGCGACGGTGCAGCGCGTCGTGATCGACGAGGATGACGGCCGCATCGAAGTCGTCGTTCCCGACGACCAGCTGAGCCTCGCCATCGGCCGCCGCGGCCAGAATGTCCGTCTCGCCAGCCAGCTTACCGGCAGCCAGATCGACATCATGACCGAGGCCGACGCGAGCGAGAAGCGCCAGCGCGAATTCGTCGAACGCTCGACGATGTTCCAGGAAGAGCTCGACGTCGACGAAACGCTCGCGCAGCTGCTCGTCGCCGAAGGCTTCGGCGAACTCGAAGAAGTCGCTTATGTGCCGCTCGACGAACTGGCGAGCATCGAAGGTTTCGACGACGAACTCGGCCAGGAACTGCAGAGCCGCGCGACCGAAGCGCTCGAACGCCGCGAGGAGGCCGCGCGCCAGGAACGCCGCGGGCTCGGCGTCGAGGACGATCTGGCCGAGCTGCCGCACCTGACCGAGGCGATGCTCGTCGTGCTCGGCAAGGCCGGGATCAAGACGCTCGACGACCTCGCCGACCTTGCGACCGACGAACTGATCGCCAAGAAGCGTCAGGACAACCGCCGCGGCCCGGCGCGCGAGCGCGCCGAGGACAAGGGCGGCGTGCTTGGCGAATATGGCCTGTCGGAAGAACAGGGCAACGAGATCATCATGGCGGCGCGTGCGCACTGGTTCGAAGACGAGCCGGCAACCGGGGAGGCCGCCGATGCGGACCCCGCGCAATGATCAGCTAAGCGAAACCGACCGCGCAAAGGGGCGCGGCCACCATGTGCCCGAGCGGCGCTGCGTGATCACCGGCGAGACATCGCCGGCGGAGCAGCTCGTGCGTCTGGCGCTCGGCCCCGACGGCAGCATCGCGCCCGACGTCCATGGCAAGGCGCCGGGTCGCGGCGCGTGGATCGGCGTCGACCGCGCCGCGCTCGAAACCGCGCAGGCCAAGGGCAAGCTCAAGGGCGGGCTCGCGCGTGCGCTGCACGACGGGCAATTCATCATCCCCGACGACCTCGGCGCGCGGATCGAGGCACAGCTGGCGCGCGCGACGCTCGACCGGCTCGGGCTCGAATCGCGCTCGGGCACGCTGATCAGCGGCAGCGAAAAGATCGAACAGGCGGCGCGGCGCGGGCAGGTCCGGCTGCTGCTCCACGCGAACGACGCGGGCGAGGACGGGCGCAAGAAACTGGCTCAGGCCTGGCGCGTCGGCGAGGAGGACGAAGGCTCGGGCCGCGAAGGGCTGGTCTTGCCGGTGGACCGCAACACCCTATCTATGGCATTGGGGCGCGAAAATGCCGTGCATCTGGCGATCACCGACGCGCGCGCTGCGGCGCGCGTGCTGGCGCATTTGAGCCGCTGGCAGTTTTTCACAGGATGGAGTAGGGACGCGGCCAACCGCGATTCCGACCCGCATGATCCGTCGTCTGGCGATGGGGCAGAAATTGGGGTGGGGCCAGATGGCACCGCCGCTTCGGACGCGTTTTGAAGGAATGATGGTTTTCGATGAGTGACGAACAGGACAAACCGACCCTGAGCCGCAAGCCCCTCGGGCTGAAGCGGACGGTCGAGGCCGGACAGGTGCAGCAGCAATTCAGCCACGGCCGCCGCAACACGGTGGTGGTCGAGGTGAAGCGTCGCCGCGTGCTCGGCCGTCCCGGCGAAGCCGCACCCGAAGCGGTCGAAGAGGTGCAGGCTGCGCCCGCGCCGGCGCCTGCGCCCGCTCCGGTTGCCGCCCCGGCGCCTGCCCCGGCCCCCGCCGCGCCGAAGCGCGCGAGCGAGAATGACAGCCTGATGTCGCGCCAGGAACGCCAGGCGCAGCTGCTGCGCGAGGCCGAAGAGTCGCGCATGAACGCGCTCGAGGAAACGCGCCGCCGCGAAGAGGCTGCACGCGTCCGCGCTGCCGAGGAAGAAAAGGCCCGTGCCGAAGCACGCGCCGAAGCGCCCGCCCCCGCGGCGCCCGAGCCCGCCGCCCCGGCGACCGAAGCGGCACCCGTGGCCGACGCCGCGCCCGCAGCCGACGCTCCCGCGGCGCCGAGCGGTGAAACGCCCGCGCCGCGCGCTGCGACCACCAGCGCCGCCCCCGCGCCGCGCCGCTTCACCCCCGTCGAGGCGCCGAAGCGCCCCGAACCGAAGCGTCCCGAACCCAAGGCGAACCGCGGTGCCGACAATCGTCGCCAGTCGGGCAAGCTGACCGTCACCCGCGCGCTCAACGACGACGAGGGCGCCCGCGCGCGCAGCCTCGCGGCGCTCAAGCGCGCGCGCGAAAAGGAAAAGCGCTCGCATACCAGCTTCTCCGGCCCGCGCGAGAAGCAGGTTCGCGAAGTCGTCGTTCCCGAAAGCATCACGGTCGCCGAACTGGCGAACCGCATGGCCGAAAAGACCAACGACCTGATCAAGGCGTTGTTCAAGATGGGCAGCCCGGCAGCGGCCGGCGATGTCATCGACCAGGATACCGCCGAACTGCTCGTCGCCGAATTCGGGCACGAGATCACCCGCGTCAGCGAAGGCGATATCGACATCCGCCACGACGAGGATATCGACGATGCCGAGCATCTGAAGCCGCGGGCTCCCGTGGTCACGATCATGGGGCATGTCGACCACGGCAAGACCTCGCTGCTCGATGCGCTGCGCGGTGCGAATGTGCAGGCGGGCGAAGCCGGCGGCATCACCCAGCATATCGGCGCCTATCAGGTGAAGACCCCCGACGGCTCGCTCGTCACCTTCCTCGATACGCCGGGCCATGAAGCCTTTACCGAGATGCGCCAGCGCGGTGCCAATGTCACCGACATCGTCATCCTCGTGGTGGCGGCCGACGACGGGCTGAAGCCGCAGTCGATCGAGGCGATCAAGCATGCGAAGGCGGCCGGCGTGCCGATCATCGTTGCGATCAATAAGGTCGACAAGGAAGGCGCCAACCCGCAGCGCGTCCGCGAACGCCTGCTCGAGCACGAGCTGGTGGTCGAGGAAATGGGCGGCGACGTCCAGAATGTCGAAGTGTCGGCGCTCAAGAAGACCGGCCTCGACAAATTGCTCGAAGCGATCGCGGTGCAGGCCGAAATCATGGAGCTGAAAGCCAACCCCGACCGCGCCGCCGAAGGCACGGTGGTCGAGGCGAAGCTCGACAAGGGCCGTGGGCCGGTGGCGACGATCCTCGTCCGCCGCGGTACGCTCAAGGTCGGCGACATCTTCGTCTGCGGCGCCGAAAGCGGCCGCGTCCGCGCGCTGATCGACGATCAGGGCAAGCAGATCAAATCGGCGGGTCCGTCGATGCCGGTCGAGGTTCTCGGGCTCGGCGGCGTGCCGATGGCGGGCGACACGCTGACCGTCGTCGAAAATGAGGCGCGCGCTCGCGAAGTCGCCGCCTATCGCCAGGAACAGGCGACGCGCAAGCGCACCGTCCAGGCGCCGGTCAGTCTCGAGGGCATGTTCTCGGCGCTCGCCGACAAGGCCAATGTCATCGAATATCCGGTGGTCATCAAGGGCGACGTGCAGGGTAGTGTCGAGGCGATCGTCAACGCGCTCAACAAGCTGTCGACCGACGAGATCCGCGTCCGCGTGCTCCATTCGGGCGCCGGTGCGATCACCGAAAGCGACGTGACGCTGGCGGCGGCGACCAAGGCGCCGATCATCGGCTTCAACGTCCGTCCGAACGCCAAGGCGCGCGACATCGCGACGCGCGAGAAGGTGCGGTTCATGTATTATGACGTGATCTATCACCTGACCGCCGACGTCGCGAAGGAGATGGCGGGCGAGCTCGGTCCGGAACGCATCGAAAATGTCGTCGGCCGCGCCGAGGTCAAGGAAGTCTTCCCGGCCGGCAAGCGCGACAAGGCCGCCGGCCTGCTCGTGCTCGAGGGCTCGATCCGCAAGGGGCTGCACGCGCGTCTCACCCGCGACGATGTCATCGTCTCGGCAACGACGATCGCGTCGCTGCGCCGCTTCAAGGACGACGTCGCCGAAGTGCGCGCCGGCCTCGAGTGCGGTGTCGTGCTGGCCGACACGAACGACATCAAGCCGGGCGATCACCTCGAAGTCTTCGAAGTCGAACTGCGCGAACGGACGCTCTGACGGGCGTCCGCTCCGCATAACAGGGAAGGCGGCACCATGGCGCGCTACGTCGCCCTGTTCGGCAGCATCAATGTCGGCGGCAACCGGCTGAAGATGGTCGACCTGCGCTCGGCCTTCGAGGCCGAGGGCTTCAGCCATGTCGAAACCGTCGTGGCGAGCGGCAATGTGCTGTTCGACCATGACGCGCGGCCAACGCGCGGGCTCGAGGAAAAGCTGGCGTTGATGGTCGACGACCGCTTCGATATGACGAGCGCGGTCGTCGTGCGCGACCGCGACGAACTGGCGGCGGGGGTGGCGGACAACCCCTTCGCGGGGACGAACGAGGACAGGTTCGTCCACACCATGTATCTGACCGACCAGCCGAGCCAGGAGCAGTTCGACCGCCTCGTCGGCGACCATCTGGGGCGCGGCGGCGAGAAACTGGCGCTCGGCAAGCGCATGCTGTTCCTCGATTATGGCGACGGCGTCGCCGACAGCAAGCTCACCGGGCCCTTCATCGAAAGGCGCTTGGGCTGCAAGGGCACCGCGCGTAACATGCGCTCGATCGCGCGCATCGTCGCGAAACTGGACGAAGAGAAGAAGGCGAAGTGAACAAGGGCGACAAGGATCAGGGGCCATCGGTCCGCGTGCTGCGCGTCGGCGAGCAGGTGCGCCATATCCTGAGCGAAATCATCGCGCGCGGCGACGTCCACGACGATGTCCTCGCGACGCATCCCGTCAGCATCACCGAAGTACGCATGTCCCCCGACCTGCGCCATGCGACGGTGTTCGTGAAATCGCTGCTCGGCAAGAATGAGGAAGCGGTGCTCAAGGCGCTGCGCACCAACACCGCCTATCTCCAGAAGACCGTCGCGTCGAAGGTGCGGATGAAATATGCCGCGAGGCTGAAATTCCTGGCGGACGAGAGCTTCGACGAGGCGAGCCATATCGAAAAACTGCTGCGCGATCCCAAGGTGGTGCGCGATCTGGAGGACAGGGACGAGGAGGCCTAAATCCTATCCTCGTCACCCCGGACTTGATCCGGGGTCCCGCTTCTCAACGGCGGTTAGCTGGACCCCGGATCAAGTCCGGGGTGACGATCGTGGAGAAATTATTTCCCCTTCGGCGCCTTGATCCCCGCCGCCTGCTCCAGCTCGACCAGCGCTTCTTCCAGATAGTCGATCATCCGCTGCGCATGCGGCACGCTGCGGCGGCAGGCGGTAATGCCGAAGTCGATATTTTCGAAATTCGATACTTGGGTGATGTTCATCGCCATGCCGTCGACGGGGATGCTCGCGGGGTACATGCCGTCGAGCCGCGCGCCGTTCCAGTACATCTGCTCGCGCGGGCCGGGGACGTTCGAGATCGTCACCGAATAGGCCGGGAATTTGTCGGCGGTGCGCGTCAGCGCGGTGAGCATCATCGGGAAGCTGGTGATCGCGGTGTAGAGCTGGATCTGCGACGCGGTCATCGCACGCAATTGTGCCTTCGCCGAATTCATCGATTCCTGGATCGCCGCCATGCGCGTCGCGGGGTCGTCGATATGCGTCGCGAGATTGGCGGTCACCGACGCGACCGAATTGCCCGAATCGATATCGTCCTTGGGCCGGATCGACACCGGCGCCATGGCTTTCAATGGCTTGTCGGGTAGCTCGTTCAGCGACTGCAGATATTTGCGCATCGCGCCCGCGCACATGCCGAGCACCGCGTCGTTGATCGTGCCGTCATAGGCCTTGCCGACGCGGCGCACGCGTTCGAGCGACCAGCTTTGCGCGACGAAGCGGCGCGCGCCGGTGATGTTACGATTGAAGCTGGTGCGCGGCACCCCGGCAAAGGGGGTGACGAGCCCGTCACCGCCCATCCCGAACATCGCCGCGACATATTGGTTGAGCGCCTTGGTCACCCCGACGCTGTTGCCCCATTGCTCCTTCAGGAAATCGCCGATCGCAGCGATGTCGGTCAGGCTGGGGCGCGGCGCTTTCTTGGGCTGCGGGAATTTGCGCTTGTAGGCTTCATAGGCTTCGACCGAGAGCGGCGAGGCGCTGCGCCGCTCCTTGGGGTCGGGCGACAGCATCGAATTATAGAAATGGATACTCGCGGCGCCGTCCATCAGTGCATGGTGGATCTTCTTGAACGTCGCGATCTGCCGGTTCGGCAGGCCCGAGATCAGCGTGATTTCCCACAAGGGTCGGGTACGGTCGAGCAGCCCCGAATGGAGCCGCGAGGCAAGCTCGAACATCTCGCGATACCGTCCCGGCTTGGGCAAAGCGGAGGCGCGGACGTGGTAATGCATGTCGATGTCGCGGTCGGGCTCGAGCCGGATCGGGCCGTACTGGCCGAGCGCGGTGAGCTTCAGCACCTCGCTGAACGGCCGTCGCAGCCCCTCCGACTGGCGGAGCAAGGCGAGCTGTTCGTTGAGCCACTCGGTCTCGTCGACATCGTCGGGCAGCGTGTAGAGATTGATCCCGCCGATATGCATCGGCATCTCGCGGCTTTCGCCCACCAGGAACATCGCATCGCTGATCGGCATCAGGCGCATCGGCAGCTCTCCCCCACTGATTGTGCTGCGTTATTTTGCGCAGCATGACAGGGGGGCGGGGGGAGTCAAGCGAAGCGCGCGGAGTCTCGTTGCCTCGTATCGGGCCAACCGCTAGCAGCAGCACATGGCCAAGCTCTATTTCTACTATGCCAGCATGAACGCGGGCAAATCGACGACGCTGCTCCAGGCGGATTTCAACTATCGCGAACGCGGCATGGAAACGATGCTGTGGACCGCGGCGCTCGACGACCGTTATGGCGCGGGGCAGGTGACCAGCCGCATCGGGCTGATGGCCGAGGCGCACAAGTTCGACCCCGACAGCGACGTCGCCGCCGCGGTGCTCGCCGAAAACCGCCAGCGCCCGCTCGCCTGCGTGCTCGTCGACGAAGCGCAGTTCCTGTCGAAGGCGCAGGTGTTCCAGCTCGCGGCGCTCGCCGACGAAGCGAATATCCCGATCCTCTGCTATGGGCTGCGCACCGATTTTTCGGCCGAGCTCTTCCCCGGCTCGGCGGCGCTGCTCGGCATCGCCGACGCGCTCGTCGAGCTGAAGGCGGTATGCGAATGCGGGCGCAAGGCGACGATGAACCTGCGCGTCGACGAAAGCGGCCGCGCGGTGGTCGAGGGTGCGCAGACCGAGATCGGCGGCAACGACCGCTATGTCGCGATGTGCCGCCGCCATTTCATGGCCAAGCGGCGCGAAGCCGCGGCGGCGCTTGCCGATGCTTGACCGCCTCTATGCCGAACTCGCCGATGGCGAATTGAAACTCGTCAAGCTGGGTGAAGCGCACCGCGAGGCGCTGCGCGCAGTCTGCGCCGCCGATAACGAGGTCTGGCCGATCTATTCGTCGAGCTTCGGTCCCGAGTATTTCGACAAGAGCTTCGACGCGCTGATCGGCGGAAACGGGCGCATGCCCTATGCGATCCTCGATGGCGACCGGCTCGTCGGCATGACCGCCTGGCTGCGTCCCGATGTCTCGGCGCAGACGGTCGAGATCGGCAACAGCTTCATCCACCCCGACGCGCGCGGCACCGGTTTCAACCGGCGGGTGAAGACATTGATGATCGAACATGCCTTTGGCGTCGGCATCCGCCGCATCGAATTCCGCATCGACGAACGCAACAAACGCAGCCAGGCCGCGGTCGCCAAGCTCGGCTGCACCAAGGAAGCGACCCTGCGCGCGGAACGCATCACCTGGACTGGCCATGTCCGCGATACCGCGCTCTGGTCGCTGCTCGCGCGCGAGTGGGAGGGGCGCTAGGGTCAGCACCGGTTCAGATTCGCGCTGTTAGGAGTTTCGCATCATGAAACCGAACCTCGCACTCTCCCTGGCCGCCTTGCTGCTCCCCCTTTCGGCAGCGGCGGCCGACGAGCCTGACAAACCCCGCGAAATCGGCGTCGAGGCGAGCATCGCCTTTCCCGCCTATGGCACCGTCCGCAATTTCGAGGCCGACGGCGACGACGGTATCTGGATCGAGGACCAACGCCGCGACTGGTATTATGCCACGCTCACCGGCTATTGCCCCGACCTCGATTTCGTCCAGGCGATCGCGATCGACACGCGCGGCACCTCACGGCTCGACAAATTCGGCGCGATCATCGTGGGCGGCCACCGCTGCGCCTTCACCTCCTTCGTCACCGCCGAAAAGCCGCTGCCGCGCAAGGAGCGGCTGAAGGCGGCGAAGGAAGCGAAAAAGGCGGCGGAGGCAAATTGACGCCCCGGCCGCTGCGCCATAGAGCGCGGCGATGAACGGCTGGATCATCCTCGACAAACCCCTGGGGCTCGGCTCGACGCAGGCGGTCGGCGCGGTGAAACGCGTGTGCCGCGAGGCGGGGCTGGGCAAGGTCAAGGTCGGCCATGGCGGCACGCTCGACCCGCTCGCGACCGGGGTGCTGCCGATCGCGCTCGGCGAGGCGACGAAGCTCTGCGGCCGGATGCTCGACGCGAGCAAGGTCTATGATTTCACGATCCGCTTCGGCACCCAGACCGACGGGCTCGATGCCGAAGGCGCGGTGGTCGCGACGAGCGACGTGCGCCCGACGCTGGACGAGGTGGTCGCGGTGCTGCCGCGCTTCACCGGGCCGATCGAACAGGTGCCCCCCGCCTATTCGGCGATCAAGATCGACGGCGAACGCGCCTATGACCGCGCGCGCAAGGGCGAGACGGTCGAGATGAAGGCGCGCGCGGTGACGGTCTATGCACTGCATCCGCACGGCGAGGCGGCGGCGGGCGCATTGGAAGAAATCACCCTTAGCGCGCATGTCTCGAAGGGCACCTATATCCGCAGCCTCGCGCGCGACATTGCGCTCGCGCTCGGTACCGTTGGCCACGTCGTCATGCTGCGCCGCACGCGGGCGGGGCCGTTCACCGCAGAACAGGCGATTTCGCTGGACAAATTGAACGCTTTCGGCCAAGGGGCCGCCCAATCAGATTTCATTCTGCCGCTCGAGGCAGGGCTGGTCGACATCCCGGCTCTGAACCTTTCCCCGGAAGCGGCAGGGGCGATCCGTCAGGGTCGTGTCTGGACCGGGGTAGCTACGGATGACGGGCTCTATTGGGGACGGGACGACCAAAATCGTCCGATCGCCCTGATCGAGGCTTTGGCGGGAACGCTGAAAGTCGTCCGAGGCTTCAATCTTTAAGCAGGATGTTCGAAGGAAAAATACCATGTCGATTACCGCCGAACGCAAGGCCGAAGTCATCAAGGAACATGCCCGCGAAGCCGGTGACACGGGTTCGCCCGAGGTCCAGGTCGCGATCCTGACCGATCGCATCAACAACCTGACCGACCACTTCAAGGCGAATCACAAGGACAATCACAGCCGCCGCGGGCTGCTGATGATGGTCAACAAGCGCCGCAGCCTGCTCGACTATCTGAAGAAGAAGGACGAGGGCCGCTACGCCGACCTGATCGCGAAGCTGGGTCTTCGCAAGTAAGAACAAGAGGGCGGCCCCGGACACCGGGGCCGCTTTCATTTTGGCCGTTCGCAAGGACGGCGTGGAGAGGGGCCGTCGCAATCCGGCGTCGGCTTCGATTTGAAGGGGCAGACAGACGCCCCTTACCGCCCCGGGTCGGACTACCCGGAACAGAGGCCCCGCCCGGCATAGGGCCCGGCGGGCGAAGGAAACCACATGTTTGACGTGAAAAAAGTATCGATCGAGTGGGGCGGTGAAACGCTGACGCTCGAAACGGGCAAGGTTGCCCGCCAGGCCGACGGCGCCGTGATGGCGACGCTGGGCGAAACGGTCGTCCTGTGCGCCGTGACCGCCGCGAAGTCGGTGAAGGACGGGCAGGATTTCTTCCCGCTTACCGTCCATTATCAGGAAAAATATTCGGCCGCGGGCCGCATCCCGGGCGGCTTCTTCAAGCGCGAACGCGGCGCGACCGAAAAGGAAACTTTGGTCAGCCGCCTGATCGACCGTCCGATCCGCCCGCTGTTCCCCGAAGGTTTCTACAACGAAATCAACGCCATTGCCCAGGTTCTGAGCTATGACGGCCACAACGAGCCCGACATCCTCGCGATGGTCGCGGCGTCGGCGGCACTCACCATCTCGGGCGTGCCCTTCATGGGCCCGATCGGTGCCGCGCGCGTCGGTTATGTCGACGGCGAATATATCCTGAACCCGACCGACGAGCAGGTTGCCGAAGGCGACCTCGACCTCGTCGTCGCCGCCACCTACGATGCGGTGATGATGGTCGAATCCGAAGCAAACGAGCTGTCGGAAGAGGTCATGCTCGGCGCCGTCCTGTTCGCGCACGATGCGTGCAAGGAAGTCGTCAAGGCGATCGTCAAGCTCGCCGAACAGGCCGCCAAGGATCCGTGGGAAGTCGCCGCCGGCGACGACAACGCCGCGATCAAGGACAAGCTCAAGAAGCTGATCGGCAAGGACATTGCCGCCGCCTACAAGCTGACCGACAAGTCGGCCCGTTCGAACGCGCTCAACGAAGCGCGCGCGAAGGCGAAGGCACAGTTCGCCGAAGACGGCCTCAGCCCGCAGGAAGTCATGGCCGGCATCAAGCTGACCAAGAAGCTCGAAGCCGAAATCGTTCGCGGCGCCATCCTGAAGGACGGCAAGCGCATCGACGGCCGCACGACGACGCAGATCCGTCCGATCGTCGCCGAAACGCACTTCCTGCCCCGCGCGCACGGCTCGGCGCTGTTCACCCGCGGTGAAACGCAGACGATTGCCACCGCAACGCTCGGCACCAAGGAAAGCGAACAGATGGTCGATGGCCTCAACGGCCTGTCGTACCAGAACTTCATGCTCCACTATAACTTCCCGCCCTATTCGGTCGGCGAAGTCGGCCGCTTCGGCGCCCCGGGTCGCCGCGAAGTCGGTCATGGCAAGCTCGCATGGCGCGCGCTGCACCCCGTGCTGCCGACGAAGGACGAGTTCCCCTACACGATCCGCCTCACCAGCGACATCACCGAGTCGAACGGCTCGTCGTCGATGGCGTCGGTCTGCGGCGGCAGCCTCGCGATGATGGACGCCGGCGTGCCGATCAAGCGCCCCGTCTCGGGCATCGCGATGGGCCTGATCCTCGAAGGCAAGGATTATGCGATCCTGTCGGACATCCTTGGCGACGAGGATCACCTCGGCGACATGGATTTCAAGGTTGCGGGCACGTCCGAAGGCATCACCACGATGCAGATGGACATCAAGATCGCGGGCATCACGCGCGAGATCTTCGAAGCCGCGCTCAACCAGGCGAAGGATGGCCGCGCGCACATCCTCGGTGAAATGAACAAGGCGCTCGGCGAAACCCGCAGCGAATTGTCGGCGCACGCGCCGCGTATCGAGACGATGCAGATCGACAAGTCGAAGATCCGCGACATCATCGGCACCGGCGGCAAGGTGATCCGCGAGATCGTCGCGACCACCGGCGCCAAGGTCGACATCGACGACGAAGGCCTGATCAAGATCTCGTCGAGCGACCTCGACCAGATCGAGGCCGCCCGCAAGTGGATCAGCGGCATCGTCGAGGAAGCCGAAGTCGGCAAGATCTATGACGGCAAGGTCGTCAATCTCGTCGATTTCGGGGCGTTCGTGAATTTCATGGGCGGCAAGGACGGTCTCGTCCACGTCAGCGAAATCGCCAACGAGCGCGTCGAAAAGGTCTCGGACGTCCTCAGCGAAGGCCAGGAAGTCAAGGTCAAGGTGCTCGAGATCGACCAGCGCGGCAAGGTCCGCCTGTCGATGCGCGTCGTCGACCAGGAAACCGGCGCCGAACTCGAAGACACCCGCCCGCCGCGCGAACCGCGCGGTGATCGCGGTCCGCGCCGTGACGGCGACCGCGATCGTGGCCCGCGCCGCGACGGCGGTGGCGGTCGTGACCGTGGTCCGCGCCGTGACGGCGGAGACCGTGGCGATCGCGGCCCGCGCCGCGAACGCAGCGAAGGTCCGGAAGACCAGGGCCATGTGCCCGACTTCCTGAAGGACTGATCCTTCGCAAAACGAACAAGGAGGGGCTGCCGAAAGGCGGCCCCTTTTTTGTTAAGAAATCGGCGGCTATGCTGAAGATCGGCAAAGGGGGCGCCGAATGACGCGTAAACCAGCTCTGTTTTTTCTATTGGCAGCGATGGTCGCCGCGACGTTGTTCCTTGGCACACCGACCAGAGCCTGTGCTTGCATTGGCCCGATGCCCGAAGACGAATTGCGCGCTTTGATCCGAAAGGCGGACAAGGGCGATATACGCGCAACGGGCCAAGTCTGGCAGGAATATGCGTTTGTCCGGGAGGACGCGCGCCGCGCCAAGATGTGGGGAAGCCGCGCCATTCGCGCGGGTGACCCCGATGCCATGGAAGATATGGCGGATCGATGGATGTGGGAGGGGCAACGCACCAAGGAGACGCGGTACAAACTCGTCTTTTATGATGCCGCCGTCCGGCTTCTCGAGAACGGCTATCGCAACCGAAACATGTTGGCGGCATGTGACGCCGCCGGGATGAACGAACGATATTTCTATGTCGCCAATTTACGGAGCGCGCGCGCGGCTTTGGAAACGGCCAAAACGGGGCCGCAGCCATGGATCCGCCGCGCCAACATGGGCGATGCCGTCGCTGCCTATCAGGTCGCCAATCACTATTTCTGGGTCAATCTGAATCAGGATTTGCGTAGCCAATGGGAAAACCGTGCGTCGGAGCTTGGCGACGTCTTCTTCGCGGGAAACTCGGTTCGGCCGACTTCGGATGCCCAGCAAATTCGCGATATCTCACATGCGCTTGCGCAAAAACATGCCATTGCAAAACTTGGCGATCGTTGGGTGCAGACGGCCGTGGTTTCCGAACTCACCGACAGGCTTGTGCAAACACGCCATTTTGCGAGCGGCAAAAAGGGGCGCCCATCTGGACTGATCTGTGCATCGTCGTTTCCATAAGGCGCTATGATATTCTGAAAAATGTTGCCGCTTGTCCTATCCCGGGTCCCATGCAATAGGCGCCGCCCCGCGCGTCACCCCGCCGCCGCACAGGAAACCCGTCATGGACAGCCCCTCCGGCGCCACCGCGCTCGGCCTCGATTTCGGTACGACCAACAGCGTCGTTGCGCTCGCCGACGGGCAGGGCGGGTCGCGCCTCGTTGATTTCGTCGGCGACGAAGCCACTGGCCCGGTGTTCCGCTCGGCGCTCTGCTTCTGGGAGGAGGAGCGCGCGTGGCAGGGGATCGCGAGCGAGGCAGGGCCATGGGCGATCGCCGAATATCTGCAATCGCCGCTCGACAGCCGCTTCGTCCAGTCGTTCAAGAGCGTCGCGGCCAGCCCGCTGTTCGAGCGCGCACTCATCTGGGGCAAGCCCTTCCGCTTCGAGGATATGGGGCGGCTCTTCCTCCAGCGGCTCGTCGCGCATGCCGGCGGCGCCCTCGACCACCGCCCGCGCCGCGTGATCGTCGGCCGACCCGTCGAATATGCCGGCGCGCGCGCCGACCCCGCGCTCGCGCGCCGGCGCTATGACGCGATGCTCGCCGAATTCGGGGTCGAGCTTTTCTATGTCCACGAACCGCTCGGCGCCGCGCACAGCTATGCGTCGCGGCTGACCGAGCCCGCGACGATCCTCGTCGCCGACTTCGGCGGCGGCACCACCGACTTTTCGCTCGTCCGCATCGCCGCACCGGGCGCCCCGCGCCGCTGCGTGCCGCTCGCCTCGTCGGGCGTCGCCATCGCCGGGGATCGCTTCGACCGCCATATCGTCGACCGGCTCGTGCTGCCCCTGCTCGGCAAGG
>NZ_LYVN01000061.1 GCF_001990265.1 Sphingopyxis sp. KK2 | reverse complement strand
GAGGGAAGGGACCCGCCGGCGAAGCCGGTGGGAAGGGTGAGGGTGACCGGATGAACTAGTCGAACACCTCCGCCCCACCGATTTCCTGCCCCTCTGCGAGCAGGCCGGTGCCGGGAACATGGTTGAACTCGATGCGGATGCCGTCGGGGTCTTCGAACAGGATCGAATAATAGCCCGGCGCCCAGGGTTCTTCCTGCGGGCCATGGACGAAGACGATGTCGGTGCGGTCCTTGAGGAAGGCGTGGATGCGGTCGACCGCGGCGCGGTCGCGCAGGCGGAAGCAGGCGTGGTGGAGCCCCGGCGCGCCCTGGTCGAAACGCTTGCCGGCATTTTCGGGGCTGCCGGTGCGGATGCCGATCGCGGTGCGGCCGCCGACGCCATAGAGCATCGCGTCGCTGTCGAGCACGATCTTCAATTCGAGATAGGTGATGACGTCGCGCCAGAAAGCCGTCGAGCGGGCGAAGTCGCCCGCGGTCAGGATGACGTGCGCGACGCCGTTGAGATCGCTCATTTTATCGCGGCGCCTATTTGATCGCAGCGAGGGTGTAGAGGAATTCGGCGAAGCCCATGGTGGCGTCGACGAGCCCCGCGACCTTGGGGTTGGTCGATTCGATCAGATAATATTCGTTCGGCGCATGCGCGCCGCCGCCATGGCCGGTACCGAAATGGCCCGCGGGGATCGATACCGGCGGCGCGGTGAAGGTCGCGCCGGGCCAGCTGCCCGCGAGCCGTGCGTTGATGTTCGTCGCGATGCCGAGCTTTTTATAGGTCGCGAGTTCGGTGCGGATCAGCCGGCTGTCCTCGGCGACCTCGGTCGGGTCGTAACCGCCCGACACGTTCATCTCGACATCGGTGAAGCCATGTTTGTCGAGGTGGGCGCGGAGCTTCTTTTCGGCCTCGGCGCGCGTCTGGTTGGGGACGAGGCGCAGGTCGAGCTTGGCGACGGCGCGGCCGGGCAGCACGGTCTTGCCGCCGGGGCCGGTATAGCCCGCGACGAGCCCCTCGATATTGACCGTCGGTTCCTGCGCGAGGCGGATCAGCGCATCGTCATATTTGAGGTTGTCGATCCAGACATTGACCCCCAGCGCCTTTTTGTCGGCGGCCTCGTCGGCGGTCTTCGCGGCTTCGCGGATCAGCGTCTTTTCGCGCTCGGTGAGCGGGCGGACATTTTCGAACCAGCCCTCGATCGCCGGGGTGTTGCCGTCGGGGGTGACGAGCGTCTGGAGCGCCTGCACCAGCCGCCAGGCGGGCGAATCGATCATGGCTTTCAGGCTGCTATGCACGTCGCCCTTCGGCCCCCGGCCCCATTTTTCGCCGCTTGCGACGAGTTCGAGTTCGATGATCCCCTTCGATCCCAGGTTGACGTCGACCGCGCCGGTCTTGTCCTGCGAGGGGAAGGGGATGAAGATGCCGTCGCATTTCTTCAATGCGGCGAGGACATTGGGCTTGGTCGCGACCTGGCGGAAATGCGGCGAGCCGATTTCCTCCTCACCCTCGCAGATCAGCACGATGTTGACGGGCAGCGTCGCCTTGGCGGCGCGGATCGCGTGGAGCGCGGCGAGGAAGGCCGATTCCGGCCCCTTCTGGTTGGTCGCGCCGCGGCCGACGATCGCGGTGCCGAGGCCTTCCTTCTCGACGAATTTGCCCTCGAGCGGCGGCGACGACCATTCGGCGGGGTCGAACTGCTTGACGTCGTACATGAAATAGATGCCGAGCGTGCGCTTGGCGCCGACGTCGATCGTGCCGAACACGCCGGGGTGGCCGTCGGTCGGCACGATCTCGACATTGGTGAAGCCCGCGTCGCGCGCCAGGTCGGCCATATAGGCCGCACCCTCGGTCATGTTGCGGTTCTCGGCGGCGATCGAGGGCAGGGCGATCCAGTCGCGCAGCCGCTTGATCGACGCGTCCTTGCCCGCCTCGGCGGCCTTGCGGATGTCGGCCATCGGCCCGGTCGCGGCGAACGAGGGCAGCGGGCGCATCAGCATGGCGCCGGCGCCGAGCATCGCGGTGCCGCGAATCAGGTCGCGGCGGCCGAGGCGGTCAAAATCGCGGAAATCCATGTTGCGTCCCCTATGTGGTTTGTACCCTAAGCAAGTCTGGACGATCCGGCGCGGAAGGCAAGGCGGTGATTGACGATGGGCGCGGCGCGGGCCTAGCCTGACCGGCAAAGGGAGGGTCGGGTCATGGACTTTGCGGGCAAATGCGTCGTGATCACCGGCGGCGCGACGGGGATCGGTTTCGCGCTGGCGAAGCGGCTCGGCGTCGCGGGTGCGAAGCTGGTGCTGTGCGAACCGCGCGAGGCGAAGCTGGCCGATGCGGTGGCCGCGCTGGCGCAGCTCGGCATCGATGCCCGCGCCTTCGTCGGCGACGTGACCGATGCGGCGTCGGTCGAGGCGCTCGCCGATTTCGCCTGGGGCCAGCATGGCCGCGCCGATGCGATCGTCGCCAATGCCGGGATCGGCGGGCCGCGCCAGTCGGTGATCGACTGCGACGCGCAAGAGGCGCGCGCGCTGTTCGAGGTCAATTTCTGGGGGGTGTGGAACTGCATCCGCAGCTTCGGTCGGCGCTTCGAGGCCGACGGCCTGCCCGCCGCCATCTATGCCACCGCGTCCGAAAATGCGCTGTTCAACGCGGTGCGCGCCAAGGGCGGGGCCTATGTCGCGAGCAAGCATGCGGTGCTGGGGCTGATGGACATGCTGCGCAACGAGGCGGCGGCCAATATCGCGGTCGGCGTCATCATCCCCGGCTGGGTCCGGTCCGACCTGACGCGCCACGCCGAGGCGGCGATGGACGCCGATGATTTCGCGGCGCGGATCGTGCCGCAGATGGAGGCGGGCGGCTTCTACCTCGTCAGCCATCCCTATAATGTCGTGCGCATGGAGGAGCGCTGGGCCGAGGCCTATGACGCCTTTGCCCGTCATGCGCCGCGCGAGGCGGGCGACGAGGCGATGGACATCCAGATGGTCGTCGAGCGCGCGCGGGCGGCGCGCGGTCCCGGCTAGCCGTCCTTTTCCCAATAGCCCGCCATCAGCTCGCGCGACCAGTCGGGCTGGCGGACGGTCCCGCGCGGCAGGAATTCGGCCATCACCGGCTTGATGTCGAGCACCGGGGTGCCGTCGATCGCGTCGAGCCCCTCGACCTCGACCGACAGGCCCTCGACCGCGACGATGCGGCAGGTCGTCAGGCCGAGGCGATTGGGGCGGTTCTTGCCGCGCTGCGCAAAGATGCCGACGAGCGGCCAGTCCTGCCGACCCCGCGGATGGCGCGCGCCGCTCTCGATCTTTTCGGGCGGCACGCGGTCGAAGAGGAAGATCACCTCGGCATGGCTGAAATCGGCGAGGCCTGCGAGCGCATCGGGGGTGAAGGCGACGGGATCGAGGGTGATGCTCGCGCGGCTCGCGCCCCAATCATCGTCGATCGCCGCGGCGCGGCCGCCGCGGACATGGCCGATCGGGGTGAGGCTGATATCGGTCATCGCGCTCAGGGCGCCGCGATCGTGAACCCCGGCACCGCGCGCGTCTCGACATAGCCGGCGTGGTACATGTCCATGAAGATCGTGCTGCTCGCGGGCTCGCTGCCCGCGCAGGTGACGACATAGGCATCGACGATATTGTCGAAGACGCCGACGCCGACATTGCCCGAGCGGTTGAATTCGGGGGCGTTGCCGTCGGCGCAGCGCAGCTTGGCGAGATAGGCGCGCTGGCCCTGCGGCTGCGCGGCGCGCACCGGATTTTCCTCGCTGCCGAGCGGATGTTCGTCGGCCTTCTGGATCGCCTTTTCGAGCTTCTTGCCCTTCATCGCCGATTTGCCCGCGAGCATGTCGCTGAGCGCGTCGCCGGCCTGTGCGGCGGGCGCGGCCGTCAGCATCGCGGCGGCGAGGCCCGTCATGACGAGCGCCTTCAGATTATATGCCATCATATCTCTCCCCCTTGCATCGTCTGGCCGGCGGCCATCGGCACCTCGTCGCTGACCCACGCCCAGCAGCAGCGGCTTTGCGGGGTCAGCTTCATCGCGCCATTCATCGCCTCGACCGCGCCATCTGGCAAGGCGCTGATCCACGCGCCCTGGTCGGTCCACAGCCAGGCGAAGCGGCGCTTGGCTCCGGCGGCGTCGAGGCGCTGCGCCAGCGCGTGCTGGATGTGGGTGCTCGCATATTTGACGTCGCCGTCATAGGCGATGGCCAGCGGGGCGCCGTTGACGGTCATCGCAATGCGCGTCGGCATGATCCGCCCGGCGGGCGGCCAGTCGGCGTCGACGACGAGATCGGAGATTTGCAGCGCGCCGCGCGCGAGCCGTTCGAGGTCGGCGATGCGGCCGCGCAGATAGGCAGGATCCTGCTCGGTCTTGGAATCGAGCATCGCCAGATTGGCCATGAAGCGCGCGGGATCGGTGCCGGGGTGATGAT
The DNA here is from genome assembly GCF_001990265.1 of Sphingopyxis sp. KK2. Classification (GTDB taxonomy): domain Bacteria; phylum Pseudomonadota; class Alphaproteobacteria; order Sphingomonadales; family Sphingomonadaceae; genus Sphingopyxis. Next base: position 17,876 of record NZ_LYVN01000061.1, on the reverse strand, counting down.
AGTCGAGTTCGCCGAGCGCGGCGAGGATGGTGTCGGGCTTCACGCTCTCGTCCATCTCGGCGACGCCGGGGAAGAAGAGTGCGGGGTCGGGGACCTCGGGCGCGAAGAGGCCCTGTTCGGCCATGATCGCGACGGTTTTGCGCACTGCGGTCTTGCGCGCGGGCGAGAGTTCGGGCGGCGGTCCGCGCGGGGCAATCGGCTGTGCTGCCTCGCGGCGGCGGAACAGCCCGGCGATATCGCGAACCGATGACAGGGTCACCGCTGCCCCGCCGGTGATGAACGCGCCCATCAGGATCGAGAAAAAGGCGCGCGCGCCGGTGCCGGTCCCGGGGCCGAAGGGCACGGCGAGGAAGAACAGCGCCGCGACCCCTATACCGATGGTGAACCAGATCGGGAAGCGGCTCACGCGCCCGCGACCTTATGCCTTCTCCAGCAATCCTTCGTCCTTGATCCGCTTCTGCCACAGCGCGGGGGCGTTGACGTGGACATTCTGGCCTTCGCTGTCGACCGCGACGGTGACGGGGAAGTCCTGCACCTCGAACTCGTAGATCGCCTCCATGCCGAGATCGGCGAAGCCGACGACCTTGCTTCCTTTAATGGCGCGCGCCACCAGATACGCCGCGCCGCCGACCGCCATCAGATAGGCGCTCTTGTGCTTGGCGATCGCCTGCGTCGCGGCGGGGCCGCGTTCGGCCTTGCCGACGCAGGCGAGTAGGCCCTGGTCGAGCATCATGTCCATGAACTTGTCCATGCGCGTCGCGGTCGTCGGGCCGGCAGGGCCGACGATTTCCTCGCCGACCGGATCGACCGGACCGACATAATAGATGACGCGGCCCTTGAACTCGACGGGAAGCTGTTCGCCCTTGGCGAGCATGTCGGCGATGCGCTTGTGCGCAGCATCGCGGCCGGTGAGCATCTTGCCGTTGAGCAGGAGGCGGTCGCCCTGCTTCCAGCTCGCCACGACCTCGGGGGTCAGGCTGTCGAGGTCGACGCGGATCGCGGCCTGGTCGGGTTTCCAGTCGATCTGCGGATAGTCCGCCAGCACCGGCTTTTCGAGATAGGCGGGGCCGCTGCCGTCGAGCGTAACATGCGCGTGGCGCGTCGCGGCGCAATTGGGGATCATCGCGACGGGCTTCGACGCGGCGTGCGTCGGCCAGTCATTGATCTTGACGTCGAGCACGGTGGCGAGGCCGCCGAGCCCCTGCGCGCCGATGCCGAGCGCATTGACCTTTTCATAAAGCTCGATGCGCAGTTCCTCGGTCGGGTTCGACGGTCCGCGCGCGAGCAGTTCGGTCATGTCGATCGGGTCCATCAGCGACTGCTTCGCGAGCAGCATCGCCTTTTCGGCGGTGCCGCCGATGCCGATGCCGAGCATGCCCGGCGGGCACCAGCCGGCACCCATCTGCGGGACCATTTCGAGCACCCAGTCGACGATCGAGTCCGACGGGTTCATCATCTTGAACTTCGACTTGTTCTCGCTGCCGCCGCCCTTCGCGGCGACGTCGATCACGACCTTGTTGCCGGGGACCATCTCGACATTGAGCACCGACGGGGTGTTGTCCTTGGTGTTGACGCGGCTGAACGCGGGATCGGCGAGGATCGAGGCGCGCAGCTTGTTTTCGGGGTGGAGATAGGCCTTGCGCACGCCCTCGTCGACGACCTGCTGCAGGCTGCGGGGACTGTCGAGCCGACAGTCCATGCCCCATTTGATGAAGACGGTGACGATGCCCGTGTCCTGGCAGATCGGGCGGTGCCCCTCGGCGCACATGCGGCTGTTCGACAGGATCTGCGCCATCGCGTCCTTCGCGGCGGGCGACACCTCGCGCTCGTACGCCGCGGCGAGCGCGCGGATATAGTCCATCGGGTGGAAATAGCTGATGTACTGAAGCGCGTCGGCGATGGTTTCGACGAGGTCGTCCTCGCGGATGATCACGGTGTTCATGGGTGCAGTCCCCTCTTCCTGTTTCAGGATTCGGGTCTCCCTAGACCCGGTCGCCCGTAACGGAAAGGGGTTAGCTGATTTGCCTTACTGGCACTCGGCGCATTTGCCGCGCACTTCGATCACCGGGCGTTCGGCGGCGAAGCCGGTCGCGTCGGCGGCGGCGCGCACGCCGTCGGAAAGCTTGTCATTGTCGATATGGACCGCGGTGCCGCAGCTGTCGCAGATCAGGAAGATGCAGTCGTGGAGGCAGCCGGGGTGGCTGTTCGCGACAAAGGCATTGGCGCTTTCGACGCGGCGGACGAGGTTGTTCGCCACGAACAGGTCGAGGATGCGATAGACGCTGTTCGGCGCGACGCGCTTGCCGCGGTTCTTCGACACGATGTCGGCGATTTCATAGGCGCTGGCAGGCTTGCCGATCTTGGCGACCGCGTCGAAAATCTGCGCGCGCATGTCGGTCCACGCTTCGCCTGCTGCCTCGAGCGCGCTTTGTGCGGCGTTGGCGAGCGAGGCGCCGCTGGCCTCGACGTGCGGATGGTCATGCTTGCCCATTGGCGGTTCCTCATGCGCGCGGCCGGTGTGGCCCGCGCCAAATTGCCCCTGTCGGGGACAATGTAAGCTCTTTGCAGGGAGGCCGCAAGCGGCGGACCGCTCGGTTGTGGCGTCGCGCCCCGGGGCCTGGTCCTAGTGCCGCGCGCGGCGGTTGAGGTCGTGGCCGAGCGCGACGATCGCGACGCCGATCATCGTCGCCAGCACTTCGCTGCCGTCGTGCGGCCGCGCCAGCGCGCCGCCCATCATGCCGAGCCCGAAGCTGCCGACCGCGAAGGGCATGATATAGCCGTGGCTGAGCACGCCCGAGACCAGCGTCACGAGCGCGAAGCCGATCGCGATGACCAGCCCGACCTCGTGGAACAGGTGATTGTCGAGAAACACCCCGCCGACCGAGGCGAGCGAGGCGACGAAGACCGTCGTCGCGAGGCAGTGGACGAGGCAGAGGCCCGACAGGCCCATCGCCAGCTGGTCGCCCGAAAGCGACGTCAGCGGCTTCGAATCGCGCGCAGCCCGCACCAGCGCGCCGAGGCGCGTCGTGGCATGGCTATGGCTGGCGACGTGGGTCACCCGATTCTCCGTTGGGCAATTGCTTGAGCTGGATATGGCATATCATGACAAAGGTTACAATGTCACATCGGCAGAAAAATCTGAACGCTCTTCTGTCGTCACCCCCGCGAAGGCGGGGGTGACGGTGAGGGGAGAAATCAGGCGCCTTCTTCCGCCCGCAGCGCTTTCCTGTCGAGCTTGCCGATCATCGTCTTGGGCAGGTTCAGCCGCACCTCGACCGCGCTGACGCGTTCATGCTTGCCGAGCTGCGGGTTGAGCCAGGCGGCGAGCGCTTCGCCCGAGGCGTCGAACCCGTCCTCAAGCGTCACGAAGGCCTTGGGCACCTCGCCGCGATAGGCGTCGGGGACGCCGAGCACGATCGCCTCCTTGACCGCGGGATGTTCGTAGAGATGCGCCTCGATCACGCTCGGATAGACCTTGAAGCCGCCGACCGCGATCATGTCCTTCAGCCGGTCGACGATACGGACATAGCCATCGGCATCGATCACCGCGACGTCGCCGGTGCGCAGCCATCCGTCGTCGGTGAAGCTGTCCCTGTCCGCCTCGGGGCGGTTCCAGTAACCGCGCATGATCTGCGGTCCCTTTACCACCAGCTCGCCGGGCTCGCCCGCAGGGGCGTCCTTCATCGGGTCTTCCTTGTCGACGAGGCGGAGGTGCGTCGCGGGCAGCGGCTGGCCGATCGTGCCCGCCTTGACCGGACCGGCATAGGGGTTGGTCGACACCACCCCCGAACTTTCGGTGAGGCCATAGCCTTCGACGAGCGCGGCGCCGGTCGCCGCGACGAATTTTTCGCGCAGCTCTGACGGCATCGGCGCGCCGCCCGAGATGCAGACGCGCAGCGAAGAGAAGTCGGTCTTGCCGAGATCGGGATGGTCGAGCAGCGCCTGGTACATCGTCGGCACACCGGGGAGCGCGGTCGCCCTTGTCCGGCCGAGCGTCGCGAGCGCCTGCTTCGCGTCGAAGCGCGGCAGCATCGCGATCATGCCGCCATTGAGGATGGTGCGGTTGAGCACGCAGGTGTTGGCAAAGACGTGGAAGAAGGGGAGGACGCCGAGGATGCGGTCGTCGGCGTCATGGTCGGGGTCGATGCTGTTCACCTGCCGCGCATTCGCGGTGAGATTCTGGTGCGTCAGCATTGCGCCCTTCGGCGTGCCGGTGGTGCCGCCGGTATATTGGATCAGCGCGATGTCGTTTTCGGGATCGATCGCGACGGGCTCATAATCGCCGTCGTTGGCGACGAGCGCGGAGAAGCGCGTGACGCGCGGATCGTCGGGCAGCGCCGCGACCTCCTTGCGGCGGAGCATGCGATAGAGCAGCGACTTGGCGCCGGGCAGGCCGCCCGCGACCGATCCGACAATCAGATGCTTGAGGCTCGATCCGTCGAGGACCTTGAGCGCGGTCGGGAGCAGCGCGGTCGCGCTCATCGTGAAGAGGATGTCGGTGCCCGAATCCTCGACCTGCGCCTCGAGCTCGGCGGGCGTATAGAGCGGCGAGAAATTGACCACCGTCGCCCCGGCGGCGAGCGCACCATAATAGGCCGCGACATAATGGGGAACGTTCGGGAGGAAGAGGCCGACGCGCGTGCCCTTGCCGAGGCCGCGGTCCTGCAGGCCCCGCGCGACGCGCGCGACGCCGCGCGCGACTTCTTCATAGCCGAAGCGGCGGCCCATGAAGTCGAGCATCGGCGCATCGCCGCGCTTCGCGACGCTGGCGGTGAGCATGGCGGGGAGCGACAGTGGCGGGAAATCCTGGTCCCATAGGGTGGGGTGGTTGTAGTTGGTCGACCAGGAAAAGCCGCTGTCCATTGTTATGTCAGATCCTTTTGCTCGGGGAAAGCTTCCTGACACTAGGGTAAGTAAACGGCCGCCGCAACCGGGCCGGGTTGCGGCCCGGCGGCGGCGCGGCTAGGCAGGGCAGAGATAATCCACAAGCCATGGTCCAGGGGGTTCCGATGCCGCATCCGTCTTTCCGGTTGGTCGCGCCGCTCGCCGTTTTTGCCGTCGTCGCCGGGGTTCCCGCCGCCGCCAAGGACAAGGCGCCGCCGCCGCTTCCCGCGCAGATCCAGGAACTTTATGCGTGCCGCGACATCGGCGACGCCGCCGCGCGCCTCGCCTGTTTCGACCGCGAGGTCGGCGAACTCAAGGCCGCCGACCAGGCGAAGGAAATCGTTTTCACCGACAAGGAGACCGCGAAGAAGACGCGGCGCGGGCTGTTCGGCTTCTCCTTCCCCAAGCTCGGCGGGATTTTCGGCGGCGACGAGGACGAGATCAAGGAAATCGAAACGACGATCCGCTCGGTCAGCATGGACCGTTCGGGCAAATATATGCTGGTGATGGAGGATGACGCGGTGTGGGTGCAGATCGACACCACCCGCCTGCCGCGCCAGCCCAAGCCGGGGCAGAAGGTCAAGATCAAGACTGCGACGATGGGCAGCTATTTCGCCACGGTCGACGGCGGCCGCACCATCCGCATGAAGCGCGACCGCTGATCGCGGCGGACGGCGGGGGCGACCGGTCCGTACAAGGATGACTGAAGCAATCGCCTTGCCGCTCCCCGGTCCGGGATGCGCGCCCTTCGTGCTGCTCGACGACGCACGGGCCGAGGGAGCGGTGGCGGCGAGGCTGTACCGCGACCCTGTCGAGATGTTGCGCGCCGACAGCGCCGCGGCGATCCCGGACCTGCTCGACGCGATCGAGCGCGCGGCGGCGCGCGGGCTGCACGCGGCGGGCTATCTCGCCTATGAGGGCGGCAAGGGGCTGGCGCCGGCGTGGCGCGGCACCGCGCCTTCGGGCGACGGCGACGCGCCGCTCGGCTGGTTTGCGCTGTTCGAGCGCGCCGAGCGGATCGACGCCGATGCGGTGCCCGCGATGCTCCCCGATCCGGCGTCGAGCTGGATCGGCGCGGTCGAGCCGGGGATCGCGCGCGCCGATTATGAGGCCGCGGTCGCCGCGGTGCTCGAGTTTATCCGTGCCGGCGATATCTATCAGGCGAACCTGACCTTCCGCGCGGCAGTGCCGCTGCTCGGCAATCCGCTCGCGGTCTATGCGCGGCTGCGGCGGACGGCGCGGGCGGGCTATGGCGGCTTCATCTGGACCGGCGAGCAGGCGATTGCCTCCTTGTCGCCCGAACTCTTCTTTGCCCTGCGCGGGCGCGAGGCGATCGCGCGGCCGATGAAGGGGACGGCGGCGCGGCTCGCCGATGCCGATGCCGACGCCCGCGCCGCGCGCACGCTCGCGACCGACCCCAAGCAGCGCGCCGAAAACCTGATGATCGTCGACCTGATCCGCAACGACCTGTCGCGCGTCGCGCTGCCGGGATCGGTTGCGGTCCCCGACCTGTTTCGCGTCGAGACTTTCCCGACGATCCACCAGCTGGTGTCCGACGTCACCGCGACGCTGCCGGCGGGCAAGGGCGCGGTCGATGTGCTGCGCGCCGCCTTTCCGTGCGGGTCGATCACCGGCGCGCCCAAGGTCCGCGCGATGGAGATCATCGACGAACTCGAGGACAGCCCGCGCGGGCTCTACACCGGATCGATCGGCTTCATCGAGCCGGGCGGCGATGCGGCGTTCAATGTCGCGATTCGCACGCTGATCTTTCCGCCGCTAACCGGCTTGCAGGATCAACCGATTCGCGCCACGCTGGGACTGGGATCGGGAATCGTTGCCGACAGCTTACCGTCTGAGGAATGGTATGAATGTCTGGCCAAGGGGGAATTTGTGGGCGCAGCGCGCGAGAGTTTCGATTTGATCGAAACGATGCATTTCGACCCCATCGACGGGGTCCAGCGGCTCGAGGGGCATCTGGCGCGGATGAAGGCGAGCGCGGCGGCGCTCGGTTTCACCTTCGACCGCCATGGCGCGCGCAATGTCCTGCAATCGGCGACCTTCCGCCTGCGCAGCGCGGCGCGGGTGCGCATGCGGCTGGCGCCGTCGGGCGCGCTCGCGATCGAAGTGTCGCCGCTGCCGCGCCTCGCCGAACTGCCGGTGCCGGTTGCGGTGCGCCCGGCGCCGATGGCCGCCGACGATTTCCGCCTGGCGCACAAGACCAGCCTGCGCGCCGCCTATGACGAGGCGCGCGGCGAAGCCGGCGCGGTCGAGGTGATCTTCGTCGATGAACCGGGCTTCGTCACCGAGGGCAGCTGGAGCAATGTCTTCGTCGAGCGCGAAGGGGTGCTCCTCACGCCGCCGCTGTCGCTCGGGCTGCTCCCCGGGGTGCTGCGCGCCGAACTGATCGAAAAGGGGCGTGCCGTCGAGTCGCATCTGCGCGTCGCCGACCTCGCCGACGGATTTTTCATCGGGAATTCGCTGCGCGGACTGATCCCGGCGCGGCTGGCGGGCGACTTTAGCCCTGCATAGGTAAATTATCCCGGCATCGCCTTGCGCATTGCGGGCATAGGCTTTACGCGCGGCCCCGCGCAATTTCCTGCCAATTCCTGCCCTGTCCGCGCAAGCCACGGAAAGCCGAACCATGTCGCCGAAGCCCCATGTCTCCGCCGCCCTCAACCGCATCCAGCCCTCGGCAACGCTCGCGATGACCGCGCGCGTGACCAAGCTGAAAGCGGACGGCGTCGACGTCATCGGCCTGTCGGCGGGCGAGCCCGATTTCGACACCCCCGATTTCGTCAAGGAAGCGGCGATCGAGGCGATCCGCAATGGCCAGACCAAATATACGCTCGTCGACGGGACGGTCGCGCTCAAGGAAGCGATCCGCGGCAAGTTCCGCCGCGACAACGGCCTCGAATTCGGCCTCGACCAGATTTCGGTCAATGTCGGCGGCAAGCACACCCTGTTCAACGCGCTGGTCGCGACGGTCGACCCGGGCGACGAGGTCATCATTCCCGCGCCCTATTGGGTCAGCTATCCCGACATCGTCGCTTTCTGCGGCGGCACCCCGGTGATCGTCGAGGGCAGCGCCGCGCAAAATTACAAGATCACCCCCGAACAGCTCGACAAGGCGATCACCGCGAAGACGCGCTGGGTGATGTTCAACTCGCCGTCGAACCCGTCGGGCGCCGCCTATTCGGGCGAGGAGCTCGACGCGCTGGGCGCGGTGATCCGCCGTCATCCGCATGTGATGGTGATGACCGACGATATGTACGAGCATGTCTGGTACGCCGATTTCGCCTTCACCACCTTCGCGCAGCGCTGCCCCGACCTCGCCGATCGCATCCTGACCGTGAACGGCTGTTCGAAGGCCTATGCGATGACCGGCTGGCGCATCGGCTATGCTGCCGGTCCGGCGTGGATCATCAAGGCGATGGGAAAGCTGCAGTCGCAGTCGACCTCGAACCCCTGTTCGATCGCGCAGGCCGCCGCCGCCGCCGCACTGGGCGGCCCGCAGCAGTTCCTCGACGACCGCAACGCCGCGTTCAAGAAGCGCCGCGACATGGTCGTCGCGATGCTCAACGACGCCCCCGGCCTGATCTGCCCCGTCCCCGATGGTGCCTTCTATGTCTATCCCGACGCGTCGGGCTGCATCGGCAAGAAGACCCCCGACGGCAAGCTGATCGACAGCGACGAGGCGCTGATCGACTATTTCCTCGATTCGGCCCGCGTCGCGGCGGTGCACGGCGGGGCGTTCGGCCTGTCGCCGGCGTTCCGCGTCTCCTATGCGACGTCGGAAGCGGTGCTCAAGGAAGCATGCGTGCGCATCCAGCAGGCCTGCGCCGCGCTGAGCTGAGCCGGGCTTTATCTTCGCCTGACGGCGAAGGCGGTGCCGGCCCGCTCCCCCGCCCAGCCGCCCGACATTTTGTCCCGAGGGCGACTGGGCGGGGGAGCGGGCCGATATCGCAGGGCTTCATGAATGCCGCACAACAGGCCGGTTCACCGGAAAGTAAGGGCTGATGCCTATAGGTGATCGCCGTCACTGCACGACGGCTCGGGGCGCGTCATATCGTTCGGTGTAACTGATCCGGCTTCGGCCACGAACACAGAGATATGACAGGACCCAAAGATGCTCTCCATGATCCGCTCCGACTGGTTTCCCACCATGCTCGCCGGCTTCGCGATCGGCGCCTTCTTCGTGATGACGCAGCAGCCGGCGCTCGCGATGGGCATGTGACGCCGACCCGGATGACCTTTGCGCGCCACGTCATCGTGGCGCTCGCCGGGGTGGCGATTTTCACCCATGTCTGGCCTGCGCAGGCCGAGCCGGCGGTCAAGCTGCCCGCCGCCGCGGTCGATCCCGCAGTTAATGCAAAGCGCGCGACCGCGGTGCTTGCCGGCGGCTGCTTCTGGGGCATCGAGGGCGTCTTCCAGAATGTGAAGGGCGTGATCTCGGTCGAATCGGGCTATCATGGCGGCAGCGCCGCGACCGCCAAATATGAGCGGACCCACGACGGCAAGTCGGGCCATGCCGAGGCGGTGCGCATCGTCTATGACCCGACCAAGGTCAGCTATGGCACCTTGCTGCGTATCCTGTTCTCGGTCGGCGCCGACCCGACGCTCAGGAATCGCCAGGGCCCCGATGTCGGCAGCCAGTATCGCGCCGCGATCGTTCCGATGGATGCCAATCAGCGCCGCGTCGCGACCGCCTATCTGGCGCAGATCGCCAAGGGCAAATATTACAAGAATCCGATCGTCGTGCCGATCGAAAGCTACAAGACCTTCTATCGTGCCGAAGCCTATCATCAGGATTTCATGAAGCGGAATCCGACCAACGGCTATATCGTCCGCTGGGACGCGCCGAAGGTCGCGGCGCTCAAGCGGCTCTACCCCAATCTCGTGCGCGCGACCCCCGCGCCCTGATCCCCGCCTTCATCCCCGCGACAGCTTGTGCGCCTTATCGTGCGCATGGAATCATTCGTCGCAAACCGCTGGTCCCCGCGCACCCCGTGCGGGACGGGTGAAACCGGCCAAGCGGGCCGGGGGTCAGGATGACGGTCGCAGCCGTTTCGGGGTTGGAATGAAATTTTCTGTTACGGGCAAGCGGGCATTCGCGGTCGCGATGGGTGCGATGGTGCTTGCAGGATGCGTCAGCAGCGCCGCGGTGGTGCCGACCCCGCGCGCGGCTCCGCCGCCCAAGGCCCCCGGAGGTGCGGTCACCGTGCCGATCGGGCCGCCGATCCGCAGCGCGACCCCGTCGCCGCAAATCCCCGCCGACCCCGGCTTTCGCCGCGCGCCCGCCGGGCTCGATAACCGCCTGTTCGAAATCTGGCGCGCCTTTCCGGGCAAGACCGGCATTGCGGTGCAGCGCATCGACGGCGAATGGGCGCTGGCGCAGCGCGGCAACGAACTCTTCCCGCAGCAGAGCGTGTCGAAACTGTGGGTGACGCTCGCGGTGCTCGATGCGGTCGACAACGGCCGGCTGACGATGGACCAGAAGGTGCGTATCGGGCCCGAGGATCTGACGCTGTTCCACCAGCCGATCGCCGCGCGCGTCCAGTCGCAGGGGTCGGTGACGATGTCGGTGCGCGAGCTGATCGAGACCGCGATCACCCAGAGCGACAATACCGCGAACGACAGCCTGCTGCGCACCGTCGGCGGTCCCGATGCGGTGCGGCGTTTCATCGACAAGAAGGATCTGGGTGCGATCCGCTTCGGCCCCGGCGAGCGGTTGCTGCAGAGCGGGGCGGCGGGGCTCAAATGGCAGCAGAGCTATTCGATCGGGCGCAATTTCCAGGCCGCGCGCGCGGCGCTGCCCGACGCGACGCGCAAGGTGGCGATGGATGCCTATCGTGCCGACCCGCCCGACGGCGCGAGCCCCGCGGCGATCGCGAAAGCGCTCAGTCGCCTTGCGCGCGGGACCCTGCTGTCGCCCGAATCGACGCAATATCTACTCGGCGTGATGAGCCGGACCAAGAGCGGGCCGCAGCGGCTCAAAGCGGGCTTGCCGGCGGGCTGGACTTTCCTGCACAAGACCGGCACGGGGCAGGATTACAGGGGCATGACGATCGGCTACAACGACATCGGCATCGCGACCGCGCCCGACGGCACGCGCTATGCCATCGTTGTGATGATGGCCGAGGCGAGTTCACCGGTCCCGGCGCGGATGGCGACGATGCAGTCGGTGTCGCGGGCGGTCGCGGAGTTTCATGGAAGGTAGAATGTTGAAAAGACTGGCGCTGATCTCGGTTCTCGGGGCGCTGACGCTCGCGGGCTGCGCGACTCCCGAAACGCGGCTGCGTACCGGGTTGATCGATGCCGGCCTGTCGCAGCGCGTCGCGGGGTGCATGGCCGAACGCATGGTCGACCGGCTGTCGCTGCTCCAGCTGCGCCGCATCGGCTCGCTCGCCAGCCTCAAGGACAAGAATGCGAGCGACCTGACACTCAACCAGTTCCTGCACAAGGTCCGCGCGCTCAAGGACCCCGAGATCCTGTCGGTCACGACCAGCTCGGCGGCGGTGTGCGCTTTCCAGTAGGGAAGAAATTCTGTCGGTCGCCTAGGCGGAGCTAGGGGTAGCCTTGGCGCCTGACTTGTGCTTAGGCGGCGGCCATTCTCTCCCGCTCAAGAGTCGAAAGGCCCGGCAGACCTCATGAACATCCACGAATATCAGGCGAAAGAACTGCTCGCGAAATTTGGCGTCGCCGTGCCCAAGGGCATTGCCGCGATGACCGTCGAGGACGCCGTCGCCGCCGCGAAACAGCTCCCCGGGCCGCTCTATGTGGTGAAGTCGCAGATTCACGCCGGTGGCCGCGGCAAGGGCAAGTTCAAGGAACTCGGCCCCGACGCGAAGGGTGGCGTCCGCCTCGCCAAGACGATCGAGGAAGTCGAAGCCCATGCGAAAGACATGCTCGGCAACACGCTGGTGACGATCCAGACCGGCGAAGCCGGCAAGCAGGTCAACCGCCTCTACATCACCGACGGCGCCGACATTAAGCAGGAATTCTACCTCGCTTTGCTCGTCGACCGCGCCACCAGCCGCATCGCGGTCGTCGCCTCGACCGAAGGCGGCATGGACATTGAAACCGTCGCGCACGACACGCCGGAAAAGATCCACACGATCACCATCGATCCCGCGACCGGCATCCAGCCGCACCATGGCCGCAGCGTCGCCGCGGCGCTCGGACTCGAAGGCGACCTCGCCAAGCAGGCGGCCAAGGTCCTTGGCGGCCTTTATGCCGCGTTCCTTGGCACCGATGCCGAACAGATCGAAATCAACCCGCTCGCCGTGTGCGAAGGCGCGAATGGCGACGAACTGCTCGTGCTCGACGCCAAGGTGGCGTTCGACGGCAATGCGATGTTCCGCCACAAGGACCTCGCCGAGCTGCGCGACCTGACCGAAGAAGACCCGGCCGAGGTCGAGGCGTCGGAATATGACCTCGCCTACATCAAGCTCGACGGCAACATCGGCTGCATGGTGAACGGTGCGGGCCTCGCGATGTCGACGATGGACATCATCAAGCTCAACGGCGAATTCCCGGCCAACTTCCTCGACGTCGGCGGCGGCGCTTCGAAGGAAAAGGTCACCGCGGCGTTCAAGATCATCCTCAAGGACCCCGCCGTGAAGGGCATCCTCGTCAACATCTTCGGCGGCATCATGAAGTGCGACATCATCGCCGACGGCATCGTCGCGGCGGCGAAGGAAGTGAACCTCTCGGTCCCGCTGGTCGTCCGCCTCGAAGGCACCAATGTCCAGGAAGGCAAGGACATCCTCGCCAATTCGGGCCTGCCGATCGTTGCGGCCAACGATCTGGGCGACGCGGCACAGAAGATCGTTGCCGAGGTTCGCGCGGTCGCGTGATAGGTTTCCCCTCTCCCCTTGCGGGAGAGGGATGCGGAGACTTGGCGGCTCGCCGCCTAGTCGAAGCTGGGTGAGGGGTTGCGAGCCGCAGGCTCGCGCGGCGCAAGCGCCGCCCACCCTCATCCAAGTCCGCCTAATCGCCTGCGGCGATAAGGCTCCCTATCCTTCTCCCCTCAAGGGAGAAGGGGTTTGGGGACTGCTAGTTGACGTTTACGTAAACGCCAATTATGGCGCAGTGCACAATTTTTGAGAGGAGCTGAAAAGCTATGAAGATCCTCGTCCCCGTGAAGCGGGTGCTCGATTACAACGTCAAGCCGCGGGTCAAGTCCGACGGCACCGGCGTCGACCTGGCCAACGTCAAGATGTCGATGAACCCGTTCGACGAGATCGGCGTCGAAGAAGCGATCCGCCTCAAGGAAAAGGGCGTCGCGACCGAGATCGTCGCCGTCAGCGTCGGCCCGGCAAAGGCGCAGGAAACGCTGCGCACCGCGCTCGCCATGGGCGCCGACCGCGCGATCCTGGTGCAGACCGATGACGCCGTCGAGCCGCTCGCGATCGCCAAAATCCTGAAAGCCATCGCCGACGCCGAAGCGCCGGGTCTGGTGATCCTCGGCAAGCAGGCGATCGACGACGACAACAACCAGACCGGCCAGATGCTCGCTGCGCTGACCGGCTGGGCGCAGGGCACCTTCGCCAGCGCGGTCGCTGTCGACGGCGACAGCGTCAACGTCACCCGCGAAGTCGACGGCGGTCTCGAGACGGTGAAGCTGAAGCTTCCCGCGATCGTCACCACCGACCTTCGCCTCAACGAACCGCGCTACGCCTCGCTGCCGAACATCATGAAGGCGAAGTCGAAGCCGCTCGATACCAAGACCCCCGCCGACTACGGCGTCGACACCGCGCCGCGCGTGAAGGTGGTCAAGGTCAGCGAACCCGCCGCCCGCTCGGCCGGCATCAAGGTCGCCGACGTCGATGAACTGGTTGCCAAGCTGAAGGCGATGGGAGTGCACTCATGAAAACTCTGGTTTGGGTCGAACATGACGGCAGCGCCGTCAAGGACGCCACGCTCGCTGTGGTCACCGCCGCGTCGAAGCTCGGCGAAGTCCATCTGCTCGTCGCAGGTGCCGGCGTCGATGGCGTCGCCAAGGAAGCGGCCGCCATCGCCGGCGTCGGCAAGGTGCATGTCGCCGACAGTGCCGCCTTCGGTCACAACCTGCCCGAAAATATCGCGCCGCTGATTGCCGACCTGATGGGCAGCCACGACGCGTTCCTCGCGCCCGCGACGACCACCGGCAAGAATATCGCGCCGCGCGTCGCTGCGCTGCTCGATGTCATGCAGATTTCGGAAATCCTGTCGGTCGAAGGCGAGAAGAGCTTCACGCGTCCGATCTATGCGGGCAACGCGATCGCGACCGTCGAATCGTCGGACGCCAAGCTGGTCCTGACCGTGCGCGGCACCGCGTTCGACAAGGCCGCGACCTCGGGCGGTTCGGGCAGCATCGAAGCCGTCGGCGGCGGCAGCGACGCCGGCATCTCGAGCTTCGTCGGCGCCGAAATCGCCAAGCAGGATCGTCCCGAACTCACCTCGGCCAAGATCATCGTGTCGGGCGGCCGTGCGCTGGGTTCGAGCGAGAAGTATGAGGAAGTCATCGTGCCGCTCGCCGACAAGCTCGGCGCCGCGCTCGGTGCTTCGCGCGCTGCGGTCGATGCGGGTTATGTTCCCAACGACTATCAGGTCGGCCAGACCGGCAAGATCGTCGCGCCGCAGGTCTATTTCGCGATCGGCATCTCGGGCGCGATCCAGCATCTCGCCGGCATGAAGGATTCGAAGACGATCGTCGCGATCAACAAGGACGAGGACGCACCGATCTTCCAGGTCGCCGATTTCGGCCTCGTCGCCGATCTGTTCAGCGCCGTTCCGGAGCTGACCGGCAAGATCTGATCGTGACCGGCGACCATCCCGGCGTGCCCGGTATCGGCGATGCCCCCTTCAATGCGGGCGGCCGCCGGGCGACGCGGAACGACGACAATGCAGCGGTCGAGGGCGATGCCCTCGACCGCTCGTTGATTCTGGCGAGCGTCGCGCGCGACGCGCGGCTCGACACCAAATTCCTCCTGCTCGTCGTCATGGCGACCGCCATCGCGACATTGGGCCTGTTGCAAAGCTCGGCGCCGGTGGTGATCGGCGCGATGCTCGTGTCGCCGCTGCTCGGGCCGATCATGGGCATCGGCTTCGGGCTCGCGACGATCGAGAGCAACCTGATCAAGCGTTCGCTGGTCACGCTGGCCGCGGGCACCCTCGTCGCGATCATCGTCGCGGCGCTGATCATCTGGCTGTCGCCGATTCAGGACGTCACCCCCGAGATCCGCGCCCGCACCCAGCCGACGCTGATCGACCTCGGCGTCGCGGTCGTCGGCGGCATCGCGGGCGTCTATGCGATCATGCGCAAATTGTCGGGGGTGATGGTCGGGGTGGCGATCGCCACCGCGCTGTTGCCGCCGCTGTCGACCGTCGCCTTCGGCATCGTCACCGGGCGCCCCGATTTCGCGATGGGTGGCGGCTTGCTGTTCCTGACCAATACGCTGGCGATCGCCTTTTCGGTGACGATCGTGGCGCGGCTCAACCGGTTCGGGCCGTCGCTGACGCCGCAGCATACGGTGATGCAGGTGGTCGGGATCGTGGTGACGCTGGGCATATTGTCGATCCCGCTCGCCATCTCCTTCAACAATATCGTCCGCGAAATCCGGGCGCGGACGGCGGTGCAGTCCGAACTCGACCGGCTGCTGGCGCGCGGCGACCGCGTCGACAGCCTGACCGTCCGCATGGAGGGCGACGCGATCACGGTCGACGGCGTCGTGCTCGTCGACCGGTTCGCGTCGGGGCTGAACGACACGCTCGCGGCACGGATGCGCGCGCGGCTCGACCGCGACGTCAGCATCAACCTCGCGCAGCTGCGCAAGCAGAGCAACGCCGCCGCGCAGGTCGAAGAGCAGCTGAGCAGCCGGATCGCGACGCTCGAGACGCGCGATGCCGACAGCGGGGCGATCCTTGCCGCGCTGACCGTCGGCGGGCTGGTGCCGCGCGAACGGGTGCTGATCGACGCGCAGGCGCGCCGCGTCGTCGTCCAGCGCGACCGCGAGGCCGAGGGCGAACAGGTCGCCGCCGCGATCGACCGGGTGATGGCGAGCGCGCAGGCCGCGCATCCGCAATGGCTGATCCAGAACGGCGCGCTGAGCGACGCGGCCGCCGAAGAGACGGCGACGACGCCCTAGGCTGCAATGCTATTCAGCGCCGCGCCGCATTGACGCGGGCTCGGCGCTACGCTCTCTTCACGCAAGAGCCGCGACAGGCGGCCGACGGGAGACGGACCATGCGCGCTTCGCTGATCGCCCTTTCTTTGCTGGCGGCGACCCCCGCCGCCCTTGCGCCGCCGGCCTTCGCGCAGGCGGTGCAGACCGAAACCGTGAAGATCGACAAGGCGCGGATCGACGCCGCGCTGCAGCAGATGATCGCCAGCGACCGCGCGGGCGGCGTATCGGCTTTGGTGTGGCAGGACGGCAAGGAGGTCTATTTCGGCCGCGCGGGGCTCGCCGATCGCGCCGCGAACCGCCCGATGGCGCGCGACACGATCGCGCAAATCTATTCGATGACCAAGCCGGTGACCGGGGTCGCGCTGATGCAGCTTTGGGAGGCGGGCAAATTCCGCCTCGACGATCCGCTGGCCGGATATCTGTCCGAATATGCCGACATGCGCGTCTATGCGGGCAAGGATGCGGCCGGGCAGCCGCGCTATGTCGCCGCCGAGCGTCCGATCACGGTGCGCGACATCCTGCGCCACACCGCGGGCTTTGCTTATGGCGCGGGACCGACCCCGGCGCACGACGCCTATGTCGCCGCCGCGCCGCTCGCGCTCGACATCGACCTTGCCGAAGCGAGCCGCCGCCTCGCGACCGTGCCTTTGCTCTACCAGCCGGGCAGCCAGTGGGAATATAGCATCGCGGTCGATGTCCAGGCGGCGCTGGTCGAGAAATTGTCGGGCCAGAACTTCGCCGACTATGTCCGCACGCATATCTTCGAACCGCTCAAGATGACCGAGACCGCGTGGCGCCAGCCCGACACGCGGCTGGCGCGCTTCGCCGCCATGTATGTGAAGCAGGACGGCAAGATGGTGCAGCAGGATGCCGCGACCGCGCGCATGCTGAATTTCCAGGATCACAAGCTGACCCCCGGCGGCTTCGGCCTCGCCTCGACGCTCGACGATTACCAGCGTTTCGCGCGCATGCTGCTGAACGGCGGCTCGCTCGACGGCGTTCGCCTCCTGAAACCCTCGACGGTAAAGCTGATGGCGAGCGACCAGCTCGATCCGGCGATCGAGCAGCGCGCCTGGTTGCCGAGCAAGGGCCATGTCGGTTTCGGTTTCGACTTTGCGGTGCGCAAGGGCCAGCCGCTCACCGCCGAGGAAAGCCGCGGCGCGACGGGTGAATTTTTCTGGGATGGTATGGCGTCGACGCTCTTCTGGGTCGATCCGGCGAACAGGCTCACCGCGGTCTTCTTCGTCCAGACCCTGCCCTATGACGGCACCCTCCACCGCGATTTCCGCGCGGCGGTATATGGGCCGGGGTATAAGGGCCCGCCCGGCGACTGATTGTCATCGACCTGTCATCGGCATAGCCTTGGGCGGACCCGAGGAGAATCTGCATGGCCCAGACCGACAAACGCGCGTTGATCGCCGAAGGCCTTGCTGCCGGCGACGATGATGCCGCGTTGCAGGCGCGGCTCGTCGGCGCGGGAGTGTCGGCAGCGTCGGCGAAGTACGAGATCGACCGACTGGGCAAGGACCCGATGGCTGCAATGCTGCGGCGGCAGGCAGCGGCGATGGCGAAGCAGCGCTGGTTCTTTGCAAACCAGGACCGGCTGGCGCGCGAGGGTGCGGGCGGCTTCGCGCTCGACACGCTCGCGGCGCCCGACCCCGAATTTTTCTATCGCCACTATTATCAGGCGGGACGTCCCGCGAAGCTGACCGGGTTGATCGAGCATTGGCCCGCGCTGGCGCGCTGGTCGCTCGACCATTTCGCCGCCGTGGCGGGCGACGCGGTCGTCGAGGCGCAGGTCGAGCGCGAGCGCGACCCCGATTA
>NZ_LYVN01000060.1 GCF_001990265.1 Sphingopyxis sp. KK2 | reverse complement strand
GGGGAGGGGTTTTGATTCCACCGCGCGAGGGTATCGTGAGGACCGGAACAAAGAAAGAACAAATGTCATCGCCTCCGCGAAGGCGGGGGCGACGGCTTATTTCGCTGCTCCGCCTATTCGGTCAGTCGCGGGATCAGGTCGACGAAGTTGCAGGGCTTGTGCCGGCTGTCGAGCTGGGTCGACAAGATGCCGTTCCACGCGTCCTTGACCGCGCCGGTCGAACCGGGGAGCGCGAAGATATAGGTGCCGCGCGCGACGACGGCGCAGGCGCGCGACTGGATCGTCGAGGTGCCGATCGTCTGATAGCTGAGCCAGCGGAACAGTTCGCCGAAGCCCGGGATGTCCTTGCCGTCGAGCATGTGCAGCGCCTCGGGCGTCACGTCGCGGCCGGTGACCCCGGTGCCGCCGGTCGTTATCACCACATCGACTTCGGGATTGTCGATCCAGTTGTGGAGCCGCGAGACGATCAGCGATTTTTCGTCCTTGATGATCGCGCGGTCGGCGAGGATGTGGCCCGCACCGGTGAGCAGGTCGACGAGCGTGTCGCCCGACCGGTCGTCCTCGATACCGCGGCTGTCCGAGATCGTCAGGACCGCGATATGGACCGGTTTGAATTCGAGACTTTCGTCAATCGGCATTCGTCAGCCCGCCGGCATAGGTCAGGCGGGTGCGATCCTTGCTGTCGGGGAAGCGCGGCCATTGGCCCTGCGCCAGCGCGGCGCGGCTGACCGAGGGCTTGCCCTGCTGCGCTTCGTACATCCAGTAATTGCGCAGCACGATGCCGACATAGCCGCGCGTTTCCCAATAGGGGATCGATTCGATGTAGAGCAACGGATCGCCCTGGTCGCGAACCTCGGTCTGCCAGCGCGCGATCGGCGCGGGGCCAGCGTTATAGGCGGCGATCACCTTGGGCAGCTGGCCGCCGGTCGAACCGTCGCGGCTGAGATATTCGAGGTAGCGCTGGCCGAAGTCCATGTTGACCGCGGGGGTCTTGAGATCGCCGGGTCCCGATGCGTCGCCGTTCCAGCGCGCGAGGTCGCGCGCGGTGCCGGGGCGCACCTGCATCAGCCCCATCGCACCCGCACCGCTGACCGCAGTGCGCTGGAAGCGCGATTCCTGGAGTGTATGCGCGAAGACGAGCGCGGGATCGACCCGCCAGCCGCCATTGGGTTCCCATTTGGGCTGCGGATAGCGCGTCGCGGCGGCGAGCTTGCGGCCCTGCGGCGTGTTGTGCGCGAGATAGAGTTGGGTTTCGGGAAGGCTCAAGGCGTTGGCGATGCCGATGAGCTGTTCATGCTGTTCGGCGCTGCCGATGCGCGCCTGGTGGCGCAGCACTTCATCGGCATATTTGTCCTCGCCGATCTCGGTCAGTGCGATCGCGGCGCGGACATTGGGCTGTTCCTCGAGCGCGCGCCAGGCGCTGCGGTCGGCGCGGATGCCGCTCCTGCCCTGCGGCTGGCCGAGCGTTTCGGCGGCGAGCATGCCGTAGAAGGTTTCCTCATTGTTTGCAGCGGCGCGCAGGCGCGGCTGGACCGAGGCGGGTTCGCCGGCGGCCATCGCCGCACGGGCGGCCCAATAATAGGCGGCGGCGCGCAGTTCGGCGTCGGGGGCTTCCTTCGCGACGCGGTCGAACGCAGTCAGCGCGGTGCGATAGTCGTGGAGGCGCCAGGCGGCGAGCCCCTGCGTCCATGCGCCCTGCGTCGCCCATGCCCCGCCGTTCTGCGTGCAGGCGAGCGACAGGCGCAGCGCATTCTGGTCGTCATTTTCGATATAATAGGACCAGGCGACCTTTTGCAGCCATTCGGCGCGCGAGTCGGGGCTGAGCTTGTCGATCACGGCGTTGAGCAGCGCTTCGGCGCCTGCGGGATCGTCATTCTTGATCCGGTCGGGGATCGAAGCGGCGAGGCCGTTGGCGAAAGGATCGCTGACGCTGTCGGCGCCGAGACGGCGCGGTGCGCTGCCGGCCCAGGACAGGCGCGTCTGGTAAGGCAGGGTCGGCAGGTCGGTCGCGCCGCGCTTGGCGGCGAGGCGGCCGAGCTGTTCAGCCTGCGGCAGTTGCGGCGAGCGCGACAGGATCGGCATGATGTCGGCGACTTCGGCCTTGGGGCTGTTCGGCGCGACGAGCAGTTCGGCACGAAGGAAATCGGTGAGCGGACCGCTGTCCGCGGCGTCGAGCAAGGCTTTGGCCTCGGCCCAGCGCTGGCCGCGGATCGCGGTCAATATCTGTACATATTGCTGCTTCTGCTTGCCCGAAAGCACGGGCGGCACGGTCTGCGGCGCGGCGGCGAAGGGATCGCCGTTATCGGCCGCGATCGCGGGCGTGGCAGCGGAAAAAAGAAGCGAAGCGGCGAGAGCCGCAGTCCATTTGGTCATCTGTCAACGTCCCCGGTTGAGCAGTTTGAGGCTATCCCAGGCCGCCACCTTCTGGGCGGGCCGGGCCAGCAGCATCGCGGGGTGCGCGATTGCCACCGCCTCCACCTTGCCGCCATCTTGGTTAATATCGAGTAACCTTCCGCGCGCGTCGGGCAGCGTAAGCTGTGCCGCCATGCGCGTGATGTCGCTGCCGATCAGCAGCAGTCGTCCGGGCCGCGCGAGGCGCAAATGATGCCAGAGCAGCCGGTCGAGGTCGGCGGCGTCCTTTTCGTCGCAGCGCCCGCCGGGCGGGCGGGTGACCGCGAGGCTGGCCATATAGCAATCGCCGCGCGTCGTGCCGATCGCGCGCAGCATGGCGTCGAGCAGCTTGCCCGCGGGTCCCGCGAACAGCTCGCCGTCGCGCTGGTCGTCGATTTCGGGCCAGGCGGTGAGCAGCATCAGCGGTGCCGCCGCCTCGCCGACGGGCAGCACGCGGCGTGCGTCCCACTGGCTGCCCGGAACGTCGGGATGCTGGGCGAGCCAGGTCTGGAAGTCCGCCCAATCCGCGGGCAGTTCGACCGGGCCTTTGGCCGCTTCCTCTTCGATGACCACTTGTCGCTGGAGCGCGGCGGGAAGGGGGGCTGGCTCGGGTTCGGACGCTACGGCGGCGGCAAGTTTCGGGCGCGCGGGGGCTGGATCGTTCGCGGGGGGCACGGCAAGCCAGCCCGCCGGCTCCTCGCCGACGAGCGCATCGACGCCGGCCAGCGACCACCAGTCGCAATAGCTTGTCGCCAGCAAGGCTGAATTTTGCCCACCCATGTGATTTGTTGAAACAGCCTGTTGACGGACGCGTCAATTGGCGGGCATCGCATTTCGTGACAGAATGAGCGCAGGACACGATGAATGTCCGCGCTGGGACGGCAGAAAGGTATTTGCGGTGAGCGAACGGGAATCGATGCCCTATGACGTGGTCATCGTCGGCGCGGGTCCGGCGGGGCTGTCGGCGGCGATCCGCCTGAAACAGCTGGCGAATGAAGCGGGCAGCGAATTGTCGGTCTGTATCCTCGAAAAAGGGTCGGAAGTCGGCGCGCATATCCTGTCGGGGGCGGTGATCGATCCCAAGTCGCTTGACGAACTGATCCCCGACTGGCGGACACAGGGCTGTCCGATGGCCGAGGTGCCGGTCAACGACAACCAGCATTGGGTGCTGACCGCGACGAAGAAGATCGGCGTGCCGCATTTCATCACCCCGGGCTTCATGCACAACAAGGGCACCTATACCGGTAGCCTCGGCAATCTCTGCCGCTGGCTCGCCGAGCAGGCCGAGGGGCTGGGGGTCGAGATTTTCGCGGGCTTCCCCGCCGCCGAAATCCTCTATAATGACGATGGCTCGGTGAAGGGCGTCGCTACCGGCGACATGGGCGTTGCGCGCGACGGCAGCCACAAGGGCGATTACCAGCCCGGCCTCGAACTGCATGCCAAATATACCTTCTTCGGCGAGGGCGTGCGCGGCCACCTGACCAAGATGCTCAAGCCGCAATTCGCGCTCGACAGCGATTGCGAGCCGCAGGTCTATGGCCTTGGCGTCAAGGAACTCTGGGACATCAAGCCCGAGAATCATGCCGAGGGCCGCGTGATCCACACGCAGGGCTGGCCGCTCGATCACAATGCCAATGGCGGCGGTTTCCTCTACCATCAGGCGAACGGGCAGGTGGCGCTCGGTTTCGTGACCTGGCTCAACTATCGCAATCCGCACATCTCCCCCTTCCAGGAGATGCAAAAGTGGAAGACGCACCCCGAGATCGCCAAGATCCTGAAGGGCGGCAAGCGCGTCTCTTATGGCGCGCGCGCGATCAGCGACGGTGGCTATCAGTCGGTACCGAAGCTCGCCTTCCCGGGCGGCGCGTTGATCGGCGACAGCGCCGGTTTCCTCAACGTGCCGCGCATCAAGGGCACGCACACGGCGATGAAGTCGGGCATGATGGCGGCCGAAGCCGCTTTTGCCGCGGTGACCGCGGGGCGGGCGAGCGACACGCTGACCGCCTATCAGGATGCCTATGACGACAGCTGGGTGAAGAAGGAACTCAGCGTGGTGCGCAACGTACTGCCGCTGGTCGAGAAATGGGGCGACCTTGCCGGGACGGTGCTCTCGGGCATGACGATGTGGCTCGAAACGCTGAAGATCAAGGTTCCGTTCACGATGAAGCATCATCCGGACAATGAGAGCCTGTACCGCGCCGACATGATGCCGAAGCCGGACTATCCCAAGCCCGACGGCGTGCTGACCTTCGACCGGCTGTCGTCGGTGTTCATTTCGAACACCAACCATGAGGAGGATCAGCCGGTCCATCTGCAGCTCAAGGACCCGTCGATCCCGGTCGAATATAATCTGCCGGTCTTCGACGAACCCGCGCAGCGCTATTGCCCGGCGGGGGTTTACGAGATCGTCGGCGAGGCTGAGGGCGATCCCAAATTCGTGATCAACGCGCAGAATTGCGTCCATTGCAAGACGTGCGACATCAAGGACCCGACCCAGAATATCAACTGGGTCACCCCCGAAGGCGGCGGAGGCCCCAATTATCCGAACATGTAAGTTTGGCCTGATCGCGGCGGCGGCGCTGATGCCGCTCGCCGCGCAGGCAGCGGATGGCGGCGACGCGGCGCTGAACGCGCTCGCGAAGGCGCGGCTGGCCGAAGATGCCGGCGATGCGCAGCAGGCGCTCGCGGCACTGACTGCCGCGTCGAGCCTGGTTCCCGATCTGCCGGGGCTGCGCGGGCGGATGCTCGAGCAGGCGATCGAGGCCGGCGATTTCGAGGCGGCGCGCAGCGCCGCGGTCACGCTGTGGGCAGGCGGCGACCGCCGCTTCGACGCGCAGTTGGTGCTCGTCACCGACGCCCTGCGCCGGGCCGACTGGAAGGCCGCGCGCGACTATGTCGCGGGGCGCAGCGACAAGACCGGCGGCGACGCCGTCGCGAAGCTGGTGAACCCGCCGCTGACGGCATGGATTGCTGTTGGGCTGCGCGAAAAAGCGCCTGAGCGCTCCCTGCTCGACGTGGGCGGACGCGGCGCGCCGCAGCCGGCGTTCCAGCTCGAGGCCGCGCTCGTCCAACTCGCGTCGGGGCGCAAGGACGAGGCGTCGGCGCTCGCCGAAAAGGTCACGCTGACCGACCGTACGAGCCAGCTCGTCGCGGTGCGACTGGCTGCGACGCTCGACAAGGCGGGTGAGAAGGAGGCTGCAAAGGCGCTGCGCGGGCGTATCGCGCTCGCGATGGGCGAACGCGAGGATCCGGTGCTGCTGCTGCCCGACCAGCCGGTGACCACGCCGCGCGGCGGCGTCGCGCATTGGTTCGGGCTGCTCGCCGACGGCTTCGCGCGCGCGCCGAACAGCAATCCGAAGGTGCCGCTGCTGTTCGCGCGGGTCGCTTATTGGCTCGACGGCAGCGACTGGCAGGCGCGCGCCGCGCTGGTCGAGGCGCTCGACCGCAACGACAAAAAAGCGGGCGCGCTGGCGCTGCTGCAGGGCGCGAAGCCGCCGTTGCCGCCGGTGCTGGTGATGCGCCAGGCCGAATTGCTCGCCGACGACGGCAAGGGTGTCCAGGCCGTCGCGCTGGCCGAGCGCGCGGTGGCAGGCGACAAGGCCGGACGTACCTTGCTGGTGCGCTATGCCGATATCGCGCGGCGGTCGAACGACCCGCGTGCCGCCGAACGCGCCTATGCGCGGCTCGAGGCCGATCTGGGCGACGACGAGTTCGACAAGGCGCTGCACGGCAGCATCCTGATCGCGCGCGCCGAATTGCTGTTGCAGGCGAACGATTGGGATGCCGCCGAGCCCTTGCTCGACAAGGCGATCGCGCTGCGTCCCAACGACCCCAATGTGCTGAATTTCGTCGGCTATTCGTCGATCGAGCGGCGCAAGAATGTCGAGAAATCCTTCGCGCAGATCGAGGCGGCCTGGGCGCAGGACCCGCAGAGCGCGGCGATCACCGATTCGCTGGGCTGGGCCTATTTCCTGACCGGCGAGCCCGAAGAAGCGGTGCCTTTGCTCGAAAAGGCGCAGGCGGGCGATCCGGGCAATGCGGTGATCGTCGAGCATCTGGGCGATGCCTATTGGCAGGCGGGGCGCCGGTTCCAGGCGCGCTATACCTGGCGCGCGGCGGCGCTGCTGGCGGAGGCCGACATGGCGACGCGGATCGAGGCGAAATTGCGCGACGGGCTGACCCCCGCGACGACCGCGCCGTGACGGTCTTCACCGAAACCGGCTGGGCGAAGATAAACCTTGCGCTGCATGTGCGCGCGCGTCGGCCCGATGGCTATCACGAGATCGAGACCTTGTTTGCCTTCGTCGACCATGGCGACGGGATCGAAGCGCGGGTCGCCGACACCGACAGCCTCGTCATCGACGGCGAATTTGCCGAGGGGCTGAGCAGCGGCGACGACAATCTGGTGCTGCGCGCGGTGGCGTTGCTGCGCGAACGTTATGGCGAGACCCGTGTGCCGAAGCTGGCGGTTACGCTGACCAAGCGCTTGCCGGTCGCGGCGGGGATCGGCGGCGGATCGGCCGATGCGGCGGCGATGGCGCGTCTGGTGCGTCGGCATTTTCTGCCCGAAGTCGGCGATGCGGCGCTCGCGAAGCTGATGGCGACGCTCGGCGCCGATGTCGCGGCGTGCGTCGCGAGCGAGACCTGCCTTGGCGTCGGCGTCGGCGAGCAACTCTCGCCGGTGCCCGAACTGCGGCTTGCCAATACGCCGGTACTGCTGGTCAACCCGCGCGAGGCGGTCGCCACCGGGCCGGTGTTCGCGGCGTGGGACGGCATCGATCGCGGCGCGCTGTTCGGCGACCCGGCAGGCCGCGCGCAGCTGTTCGCGGCCCGCAACGACCTGCAGCGCGCGGCGATCGCGCAATGCCCGGCGATCGTCGGCGTGCTGACCGAACTCGGCGGGCTCAGCCCCTGGCTCGCACGCATGTCGGGATCGGGCGCGACCTGTTTCGCGCTGTTCGACGCGCTCGCCGAACGCGACGCGGCGTCGGTGAAGCTGGCGCAGAGCTACCCGCATTGGTGGCAGATGGCGGGAACGCTGCGATGAGCGAGGCGTGGACCGCGCTCGGGGTGCCGCGCGCGGGCGGAGTGCTGCTGATCGGCGACCATGCGTCGAACCATGTGCCCGCCGACATCGACCTCGGCATCGACCCGGCGCTGCTGAACGAGCATATCGCGATCGATATCGGGGTGAGCGAAGTCGCGCGCTTGCTGGTCGAGGCGGGGGCGGTCGACGCCGCGATCCTCGGCGGGGTGTCGCGGCTGGTGGTCGACTGCAATCGCGACGAGGACGCGCCGGGCGCGGTGCCGATCGCGAGCGACGGTCATGCGATCGCGGGCAATGCGCTGGATCATGCGGCGCGCGAGGCGCGGATGGCGCGCTTCTTTCGCCCCTATCACGACCATATCGCGGCAGTGATCGCGGCGGCGCGGCCGGCGATGATCCTGTCGCTGCACAGCTTTACGCCGTCGCTGGCGAGCGACCCCGAGCAGGCGCGGCCGTGGCAGGTCGGGGTGCTGTATAATGAGGATGACCGGCTTGCGGCACCCGCAATCGCCGCGCTGGAGGGCGAGGGGCTGATCGTCGGCGACCAGCTGCCTTACTCGGGCAAGCTGCTCAACGCGACGATGAACCGCCATGCCGAGGCGAATGCCATACCCTATGTCGGGATCGAGATGCGGCAGGATATGGTCGGCGATGCGGCGGGACGCGCGCTGTTCGCCCGGCAGCTTGCTCGCATGTGCAACAAACTGGCATTGTATATCGCGAGATAGGCGTGTAGAGGCGCGTCTCTTCGCTGAATTTTATAATATTATTATCAGGACTGCTCAAAATGCCTTCATATCGTTCGCGCACCACCACCCATGGCCGCAACATGGCCGGTGCCCGCGGTCTCTGGCGCGCGACGGGGATGAAGGACAGCGACTTCGGCAAGCCGATCATCGCGGTGGTCAACAGCTTTACCCAGTTCGTGCCGGGGCATGTCCACCTGAAGGACCTTGGCCAGATGGTCGCGCGCGAGATCGAGGCGCATGGCGGGGTTGCCAAGGAATTCAACACGATCGCGGTCGATGACGGCATCGCGATGGGGCATGACGGCATGCTCTATTCGCTGCCGAGCCGCGACCTGATCGCCGACAGCGTCGAATATATGGTCAATGCCCATTGCGCCGACGCGATGGTGTGCATTTCGAACTGCGACAAGATCACCCCCGGCATGCTGATGGCGGCGCTGCGCATCAACATCCCCGTCGTCTTCGTGTCGGGCGGGCCGATGGAGGCCGGCAAGGTCGTGCTCAAGGGCAAGACCGTCGCGCTCGACCTGGTCGATGCGATGGTGGCCGCCGCCGACGAGAAATATACGGATGAGGAAGTCACCGCGATCGAGCAAGCCGCGTGCCCGACCTGCGGGTCGTGCTCGGGCATGTTCACCGCCAATTCGATGAACTGCCTGACCGAAGCGCTCGGGCTGTCGCTGCCGGGCAATGGCTCGACGCTGGCGACGCACGCCGACCGCAAGGCGCTATTCCTGAACGCCGGGCGGCTGGTCGTCGACATGTGCCGCCGCCATTATGAGGAAGACGACCAGAGCGTGTTGCCGCGCAATATCGCGACGTTCGAGGCGTTCGAAAACGCGATGAGCCTCGATATCGCGATGGGCGGTTCGACCAACACGGTGCTCCACCTGCTCGCCGCCGCGTTCGAGGCCGGGGTCGATTTCACGATGGAGGATATCGACCGGCTGTCGCGCCGCGTGCCGTGCCTGTCGAAGGTCGCGCCGGCGAAGAGCGACGTTCACATGGAGGATGTCCACCGCGCGGGCGGGATCATGGCGATCCTCGGCCAGCTCGAGCGCGCGGGGCTGATCCATGCGCATCTGCCGACGGTGCACAGCGCGACTTTGGGCGACGCGCTCAACAAATGGGACATCTCGCGCACCAACGATCCCGAGGTGCAGAAATTCTTCATGGCGGCGCCCGGCGGCGTGCCGACGCAGACCGCGTTCAGCCAGGACCGGCGCTGGGGCGATCTCGACCTCGACCGCGAGGCGGGCGTGATCCGCTCGACGACCCACGCGTTCAGCCAGGACGGCGGGCTCGCGGTGCTGTCGGGCAATCTCGCGCTCGACGGCTGTATCGTGAAGACCGCCGGGGTGGATGAAAGCATCTTGAAGTTTTCGGGCCCCGCGAAGGTCTATGAAAGCCAGGACGCCGCGGTTGCGGGCATCCTCACCGGTCAGGTCGTCGCGGGCGACGTTATCGTCATCCGATACGAGGGGCCGAAGGGCGGACCGGGCATGCAGGAAATGCTCTATCCGACGAGCTATCTGAAATCGAAGGGGCTGGGCGCGGCGTGCGCGCTGGTCACCGACGGGCGCTTTTCGGGCGGCACATCGGGGCTGTCGATCGGCCATGTTTCGCCCGAGGCGGCCGAGGGCGGGACGATCGGGCTCGTCGAGGACGGCGACCTCATCAACATCGACATTCCGGGCCGCACGATCATCCTCGCGGTGCCCGACAGCATACTCGCCGAACGCCGAGCGGCGATGGACGCGAAGGGCTGGCAACCCGCCAAGCCGCGCCCGCGCAAGGTTTCGGTAGCACTTCAGGCCTATGCCGCGATGACGACGAGTGCCGCGCGGGGCGCGGTGCGCGACCTGTCGCAGCTTAAAGGGGGCTGAGATTGAAGAGGATCGGATTGGCGGCGTTGCCGCTGTTGTTGCTCGCGGCGTGCGACAGCGCGCCCGACAATGCGAAACTCGCCGAGACCGAGGCCCAACAGTCGCGCGATGCCGCGAACAACGGGCGCATCGAGTGCGCGCTGGAAGGCGCGAAGCTGTTCGACCGCACCTGTACGGTGCAGGAAATAAGCGGCGAGAATGGCACGATCCTCGTCGTCGGGCGCGCCGATGTCGGTTATCGCCGTTTGCAGATCACCACCGACGGGCGCGGCGTGGTGTCGGCCGACGGATCCGAGCAGGCGGTGGTGAAGATTATCGGCGAGGGCATGATCGAGGTTGCGATCGGCGCCGACAAATATCGCCTGCCGGCGGATACGGGCGGGGTGGATTAGCCGTCCAAAGCATCGTCATTGCGAGGAGCCGAAGGCGACGCGGCAATCCAGAGCAGGTGTAAACCGCCCTGGATTGCTTCGCTACGCTCGCAATGACGAAGCGTTGTGGGGCGACTTTTCTGTTCATCCTGCTACGTAGCGGCGATGTCCGTTCCAGCCGACGCCCCGATATTGACCACCGCCGCGATGCGCGCGGCCGAGGCGGATTGCGCGGCGTCGGGGATATCGCTTGCGGAACTGATGGACCGCGCCGGCGCGGCGATGGCCGACACCGCCTGGCGCATGGGCGCGGGCGGGCCGGTGCTGATCCTGTGCGGGCCGGGCAATAATGGCGGCGACGGCTATGTCGCGGCGCGCTTGCTCGCGGCGCGCGGTGCCGAGGTCCGGGTCGCGGCGCTCGCTCGGCCCGCGACCGATCTGGCGAAGGCGGCGCGTGAGGGCTGGAGCGGGCCGGTCGAGCCGCTGACCGCCGATACCGCGCCCGCGCCGCTGATTATCGATGCGCTGTTCGGCGTCGGGCTGACGCGGTCGATCGGCGACGAACTGGCGGCGATCCTGCGCGGCTTTGCCGGTCGGCGCGTGCTCGCGGTCGATGTGCCGAGCGGGGTCGATGGCGATGCGCTGCACGATTGGCTGCCGCCCTTGCCCGCCGATGTGACGCTCGCGCTCGGCGCGCTCAAGCCCGCGCATGTGCTGCTTCCCGCCGCCGCGCGTTGCGGTCGCGTGCTGCTCGCTCCGATCGGGATCGCCGCGGACGGGGCGATGCGAAGCGCGCCGGCACCGGCGGTCGCAGCGCCGGGTGCGACGGCGCACAAGTTCAATCGCGGCATGGTGGTCGTGCGGTCGGGGCCGATGCCGGGGGCCGCGCGGCTGGCCGCCGCTGCGGCGCTGCGTAGCGGTGCCGGCTATGTCGTGCTGAGCGGGGCCGATCGGGCGCCTTTCGATGCGATTATCGCCGAGGATGCGGCGCGCTATGCCGAGCGGCTGGGCGATGCGCGCGTCGGCGCAGTGATCGTCGGTCCGGGCTATCCGGCGGGCGATCTGCTCGACCGCGATGTCGGGGCCGCGCTCGATCGCAGCAAGCCGATGGTGCTCGATGCCGCTGCCATCGCGTCGGCGCTGCCGCATTTGCGCGCATTGGGCGGAGCGGTTCCCGCGATCCTGACCCCGCATGAGGGCGAGTTCGCCAAGGCCTTCCCAGGCCTTGCGGGCAGCAAGATCGACCGCGCCAGGACCGCCGCGGCCGACATGGGCGCGGTGGTGATCTACAAGGGCGCCGACACCGTGATCGCGGCCCCCGATGGCCGCGTCGTGGCCGCCTGGCCGGGCAGCCCCTGGCTCGCGACCGCGGGTTCGGGCGATGTGCTCGCGGGGGCGTGCGGCGCGATGCTGGCGCGCGGCGGTGATGCCTTCGATGCCGCGGTCGCCGCAGTGGGCTGGCATATTGCGCGCGCAGCGGCTATCGGCCCCGGCCTTGTAGCCGACGACCTGGTGAAAGACTGACGTGAGCGAAGCAGCCCTGATAACCCGCATCGCCGCGCGCGGCGACGGCGTCACCGCCGACGGCCGCCATGTGACGGGCGCGGTGCCGGGCGATCTGGTGCGCCCCGACGGCATCCTCATCCCCGGTCCGAACCGCGCCGAACCGCCGTGCCGCCATTTCGGCAAATGCGGCGGTTGCCAGATGCAACATGTCGCCGAAAGCGCGCTCGCCGACTATGTCCGCGACCGTGTCGTCGGCGGGCTGGCGGGGCAAGAAATTTCGGCGACCGAGGTCTTCCCCGCGCTGCTGTCGCCGCCGCACAGCCGCCGCCGCGCCGCGCTGACTGCGCTGCGCACCGGCAAGCAGGTCGCGATCGGCTTCAACGCGGCGCAGAGCAACCAGATCGTCGATATGCGGATGTGCCCGCTGTTGCTGCCCGAATTGTTCGCGCTGGTCGGACCGGTCCGCGACCTGCTCGTGCTGATCGCGCCGCAGCGGCGGCCGGTGAAGGTCAAGATGCAGATGCTCGACCAGGGCGTCGAACTGATCCTCGAAGGTGTGAAGGCCGAGGGGCTCGAGGCCGCGATGGCGCTGCAGGATTTCGCGGGCGCGAACCGTCTGGCTCGCTTCGTCATCGATCAGGGCGACGGGCTGGAGACGCTGTGGCAGCCCGACCCGCCGACGGTGCGTTTCGGCGGTATCGCGGTCGAAGTGCCGCCCTTTGCCTTCCTGCAGCCGACCGCAGTCGGGCAGGACGCGCTGATCGAGGCGGTGAAGACGGCGATCGGCGACGCGCCTGCGGTCGCCGACCTGTTCGCAGGGGTCGGCACCTTTGCGCTGTCGGTGCAGGCGGGGCGCAAGGTTTATGCTGCCGAGGGTGCGCGCGACGCGACAGCGGCGATGATGGCGGCGGCGAACCGGGCGCGGGCGCTGGTCGCGACCGAGCATCGCGACCTGTTCCGGCGGCCGCTGATCCCCGCTGAACTCAATCGCTTCGGCGCGGTTATCCTCGATCCCCCGCGCGCGGGGGCCGAGGAGCAGGTCAAGGAACTAGCGGCGTCGGACGTGCCGGCAATCGCCTATGTCAGTTGCAATCCCGCAAGCTTTGCGCGCGATGCGAAGATATTGATCGCGGGCGGATATACGCTCGACTGGGTGCAGCCGGTCGGGCAGTTCCGCTGGTCGACGCATGTCGAACTGGCGGGGCGGTTCTCGAAATAAACCGCCGCCTCCGCCCCAGCAGGGGCGGCGACCTGTATCAATGCAGCACGAAGCCCATGAAGGCATGGACGCAGAGTGCAAGCAGCGCGAGGCTGGCGAGCGCGAAGACCGCGAAGCGCCACAGCACGCGGTTGACGGTCACCTGGATCAGGCTGTGCAGGATGCGCAGGCCGACATAGGCCCAGGCGAGCTGCGCGTTCAATCCGCCACCCATGCCGCCGACGGCGAGCGCCAGCGCGACCGCGTAGAAGACCGTCGGCTGTTCCATCAGATGGTTATAATTGTGGGCCTTCCACTGGACCTCGGGCGGCAGCACGTCGTCGAGGCTCTTGCCGGTGCCGCCGACCATTTTCGCGGCATCGATCTTGGCGCGGCTCATCGCGGGGATGCGCGTCGCATACATCCACACCCACATCACCATCGACCACAAGGCCAGCGTGGCGACCGGCCCCAGAATAGCGTTCGTTTCCATATCCTTCTCTCCCCCTCAACCCAAAGTGGCGATCACCGCGAGCAGCGCCAGCGCCAGCAGGCACAAGGTCGACAGCCCGAAGATCGCGAAGCGTACCGGTATGCGATTGACCGTCGCCTGCCAGAAACTGTGGACGACGCGCAGGACGACATAGGCCCAAGCGATCCACACGACATAGGCGGGATAGCCGCCCACGGCGTGCAGGATCAGGATGACCGCGTAGAAGAGCGTCGGCTGTTCGAGCAGATGCGTGTAATTGTGCGATTTCCAGTTGGTGACGGGGGGCAGGACGCCTTCGAGGTCGCCGCCGCGGCCGCCCGGGGGCGCTGCTTTCAGATCGATCCCCGATTTCGCCAGCGCGCGGAAGCGCGTGACGGCGGTCCACACCAGCATGACGAGTGTCCACAGGATCAGCACCGCGCCCGGCGCGAGAATATTCGGTGTCATCTGGCTCCCCCTCGTTATTTGGCCGCGATGCTAGGGATCGCGCGCCGATATGCAATCGCCGATATTCAGCCCTTTCGCGCGGCGACCTCGGCGCGGATCGCGGCGCCGTCGCCATCGACGCGGGGCGCAAAGCCAATGTCGCGCGTCGGCGCGGCGCCATATTTCACCGGGGGCTGCATTTCATAGAAGCCGCCGACGTCGGGATGGACGCGGTGGCGGAAGAAGTTGGTGGAGGCTAGGTGGGGGTCGTCGCGGATATCCTGTAAGTCGCGGACCGACATGGCGGGAATGTCATTCTCGGCGAACAGCGACAGCCATTCGGCGGTCGAGCGGGCGGGGGTGCGTTCGGCGATGGCGGTGTAGACGATCGGCATATGCTGCTGCTTCGCTTTCGCGGCTTCGAACTCGGGCGTTTCGAGCAGGCCGGGGCAGCCGAGCAGGGCGAGCAGCCGCGCGGTCGATTCGGCGGTGTAAGGGACGATCGCGAGATAGCCGTCGCTGGTCGGGAAGGGCTGGCGCGTCGGGTCGAGCTGGCGCGGATAGCCCGCGGGGCCGATCGGCGGGTCGAGCGTGTCGTCGCGCAGATGTTCGACCATCATGAAGCTGGTGAAGCATTCGAACATCGCGACCTCGACCGCCTGGCCTTCGCCGGTACGCAATTTGTGGACCAGCGCCGCGAGGATCGCCTGCGCCCCATATTGGCCCGCGACCTTGTCGGCGATTAGCGAGGGCAGGTAGCGCGGGCGCGGGTCGCCATCGACGCGCGGCAGCAGGCTGGTCGTGCCGGTCGCGGCCTGGATCACATCGTCATAGGCCTGGAGATCCGCGTACGGCCCGTCCTGCCCGAAGCCGGTGCCATGGACATAGACGATGTCGGGCTTGATTGCCTTGCAGCCTTCATAATCGAAGCCGAGCCGCGCGATCGCCTTGCCGCGGACATTGTGGAAAAAGACGTCGGCGTCGGCGATCAGGCCGCGCAGCACCTCGGCATCTTCGGGTTTCTTGAGGTCGAGCGCGATCGAGCGCTTGCCGCGGTTGACCGTCAGATGCACCGATCCCATCGTCGGGTCGGGGATGCCGTTGCCGAGGTAGCGCGAGATGTCGCCGAGCCCCGGCGTTTCGACCTTGATGACCTCGGCACCGAGGTCGGCGAGCATCTGGGTCGCATAGGGGCCGAAGATCACCGTGGTCAGATCGACGATCTTGATGCCTTCCAACATGGTCACGTGGCGTCTCTCCTCTGCCCGCTCTTTTGGCGAGGATAGAATGATTGCGAAGTGAAACGGAAGAGGCGATTGCCGCGGGCGCGATGTTTAGGCCGTCGGCGGGGTTTCGAGCAGGTCCTCGATGAATAGCGACACGAGCATCGCCTGGCTGCTCACACCGGCCTTGGCGTAGATCTGGCTGAGCTGCGAACGCACGGTGCCGGTCGCGGCGCCGCGCAGCCGGGCGATTTCGGCGACGTCGCAGCCTTTCAGCGCGAACAACGCGACTTCGCCTTCGCCGGGGGTGAGCCCCCATTCGTCGAAGCGCAGCGCGATATGGTCGGCAAGCGCGCCGCGCGCATCGGCGAGCGCGCGGTCCTGCCGCCGCAGTTCGGCAGTGATCCGGCGGATATAGCGCGACCCCATGACGACGCCGCCGAGCAGTGCGAAGGCGACGACGCATTCCATGACGATCTCTATGTCGATGCCCTGTCCCGCCTGCACGATCAGGTCGTCGATGCCGTCGACGACGAAATAGATCGCGGCGACCGCCTGCAGCGCGAGGATCGCGACGGGAAGCGCGATCCGCCGGTCGGTGAGCAAGGTGGCGGACGGGTTCGGATCGGGATGCGGCATATAACTCCCGCTTATCAGGGGCGATTTGAGCGCCTGCTTATAGGCGCGAACGCAGGACAGGCCTAGCCGTCCGGGGATCACCCACATCGGAGTTCTCCCCGCATGACCGACGCGATGAAATCCACCCTGACCAAGGTCCCGGCGGTGACGCTGGGCTTCTGGATCATCAAGATATTGGCGACGACCTTTGGCGAAACCGCCGGCGATACCGTGAGCATGTCGATGGACCTCGGCTATCTGGTCGGCACGGCGATCTTCGCAACGATCCTGATCGCGCTGGTCGCGATGCAGATCCGCGCGAAGCAGTTTCATCCCTTCCTCTATTGGGCGACGATCATCGCCTCGACCACCGCCGGCACGACGATGGCCGATTTCGCGACCCGGTCGATGGGCATCGGATATCCGGGCGGGTCGCTGCTGCTGCTGGGGCTGGTGCTCGCATCGCTCGCGGTCTGGCATCGCGCGCTCGGCAGCATTTCGGTGCAGTCGGTTCATGAACCCAAGGCCGAACTCTATTATTGGCTGACGATCACCTTTTCGCAGACGCTGGGCACCGCGCTCGGCGACTGGGTCGCCGACGGGTCGCTCGGCTATCTTGGCGCCGCTGTGGTGTTCGGCGGGCTGCTCGCGCTGATCGTCGTCGCCTACTATCGCACCGCGATCAGCCGGGTTGCCCTGTTCTGGGCCGCCTTCATCCTGACCCGGCCGCTCGGCGCGGTCGTCGGCGATTTCCTCGACAAGCCGGTGTCACATGGCGGGCTGGAACTGAGCCGCGCGGGGGCGTCGCTGGTGCTGGGCATCGCGATTACCGTGCTGATCCTTGCCATTCCGCAGCGCGCGGCCGGACGGGAGATGGCGCATGCGGCTTGATCGCGCATTCGTGCTGGCGCTTGCGTTGCTCGCTCCGACGGCGGCATGGGCCGGGCCGCCCTTCCTGACCGACGATCCCGAACCGACCGACACTGGCCATTGGGAAATCTACGGTCCGATCGTCGAAGTCGAGGGGCGCGGATCGGATTATGGCGGGTCTACCGGGGTCGAGATCAACTATGGCGCGGCGCCCGACCTGCAACTGACCGTCGGCATTCCGGTCGCCTTTGCGCATGACGCCGCTGGGCGGCACTGGGGCGCCGGCGACCTCGAGGTGTCGGCGAAATATCGTTTCTATCATGACGAAGCGGCGGGACTTTCGGTCGCGGCCTTTCCCGGACTGACCCTGCCGACCGCGAGCAACGGCATGGGCAATTACAAGGTGACCGCGCTGCTGCCGGTGTGGGTGCAGAAGGACGCCGGACCCTGGTCGGTGTTCGGCGGCGGCGGCTATGCGATCAATCCGGGTGCGGGAAATCGCGATTATTGGACCGGCGGGGTCGCGGTGACGCGGCAGGTCTCGTCGCGGCTGCTGCTGGGTGCCGAAGCCGACCGGCAGGGAGCCGACAGCGTGGATGGGCGTGCATCGACCAGCCTGGGGTTCGGCGGCATCTATCAGATGAAGGCGCCGTTTCGCCTGCTGGCATCGGGCGGGCCGACCTTCGTCGATGGCGGCGGCGCGGCGGGCTTTCATGTCTTTGTCGCGCTGGGGCTCGATTTCTGACGCGCGCCTTTCCCCTATCACGCGGATTTTTGTAGGAAAAACCCCGCAGCGCGCTACCATCGCGGCAATGGCCAGAATCGCCGGGTGGGTCGCCAACCGCTTGTGGGGGACTAGCTATGACGAAATATCTTGCCGCGGCCCTGATGCTGGCCGCGGGCGCGCCGGCGATGGCGCAGACGCTGACCAATGCCACCGACCGACCGCCCGCCGAAGCTTTCAGCGAAACCCAATATGGCGAGACCGTCGACGACCCCTATCGCTGGATGGAAAGCGGCGAGCGCGCGAAGGATGTCGAGGCTTTCATCCGCCAGTCGAGCGCGCATACGGTGGGCCAACTTGCTAAGTTGCCCGGCCGCGCGAAGCTGCGCGAGCGGATCGCGGCGGGGGTGCAAGCCGGGGTGCGCTATGGCGACCTCAACGAGGCGGGCGGACGACTCTTCTATCGCCGCACCGATCCGGGGGCGCAGCTTCCCAAGCTGGTGATGCGCGGACCCGACGGGGCGGAGAAGATTCTCTACGATCCCGAAGCGGGCGGCACCAAGGGACCGGCGCTCAGCAGCTACAGCGTCTCGCCCGACGGCAAGACGCTGGCGATGCACACGGCGGCCGGCGGGGCCGAGGTCGGCACGATCCGCTTCATCGACGTCGCGAGCGGCAAGGAACTGCCCGACAAGCTCGAGCCGGTGTGGGGCGAGTTCGAGGCGCAATGGGTCGACAACAGCACCGTGACCTATACGCGCATGGCCGCGACCGATGGCGACGACGCGATGCAGAATATGCGCGTCTATCTGCACAAGCTGGGGCAGGCCGACGGGCCGGCGCTGCTTGGCGCGGGCGTCGCGGGGACTCCGACCTTCGACCCGCGCGAATTTCCGTTCATTTCCTATGTCGAGGGCAGCGACTGGGCGGTCGGCTACGGCGGCGGCGCGCGAGCCGACGGCCGCGTGATGATCGCGAAGCGCGCCGACATCGCGGCGGGCAAGCCCGCATGGCGCGAGATTGCGCAATATGACGACCGCATCCTTACCGGCGCGCTGTACGGCGACACGCTGTATCTGGTCCGCACCGGCACCGCGCCCAATGGCGAGGTCGTCGCGCTCGACCTGAAGGCCGGGGCGACGCTGGCGCAGGCGAAAACGGTGCTGCCGGCGGGCGACGCGGTGATCGCCGAGATCGCCGCCGCCGACGACGGGCTTTATGTGCTCGCGCAGACCGACGGGATCAGCCGGCTGTTCTTCGTGGGCAAGGATGGCAAACCCGTCGAGAGCAAGCTGCCGATCCAGGGCAATGCGGTCGGGCTGGAAAGCGCGGGTCCCGGCGGCGTGACCTTCGCGCTGCAGGACTGGTTCACCGCCGCCGAATGGATGCGCGCCAAGGACGGCAAGGTGTCGCCGCTCGGGCTCGCATCGGCGTCGTACAAGGGCGTCGCGGGCGCAAGGCAGGTGCGCGAAACCGCGACCTCGGCCGACGGGACCAAGGTGCCGCTCGCGATCCTGCTGCCCCCCGGATACAAGAGCGGGCCGGCGCCGGTTCTGCTCGAAGGCTATGCGAGCTATGGCGTCAACACCGCCGAACCCTATTATGCCCAATGGATGTTCGGCCTGCTCGAAAGCGGCGGGGTTGTCGGCTATTGCGGCGCGCGCGGCGGCGGCGAGCGTGGCCGGTCGTGGCACGAGGCGGGGCGATCGGCGAACAAGCCCAATGCCCATGCAGACCTGATCGCTTGCGGCGAACGCATGGTCGAGCTGGGGCTGACCACGCCGAAGCAGATGACGGTGATCGGGACGAGCGCGGGCGGGCTGCTCGCGCCGCCGGCGGCGCTGAAGCGCCCCGACCTGTTCGGCGGGCTGATCGCCAATGTCGCGGTGCTCAATCCCACGCGGCTCGCCTTTGCCGAAAATGGTGCCAACCAGTTCGCCGAAATGGGCGATCCGACGACCGCCGAGGGGTTCAAGGCGCTGTCGCTGGCGGACAGTTACCGCCTGCTGCTGGCGGCGAAGGATATCCCGAATACGCTGATCACCGTCGGGCTCAACGACCGGCGCGTCGAGCCCTGGTTCTCGGGCAAGTTCGCCGGGCGCGCGCTCGACCGGTTCGGCAAGACGCGGTTGATCCTGATCCGTACCGATCCCGACGCCGGGCACGGCATCGGATCGGCGCGCGACCAACTCGTCGAGCAGTTCGCCGACGTCTATTCCTTCGTGCTCCACCAGGCGGGGGCGCCGGGGTTCGAATAGACGGGCAGGGCGCGCGGCCATCAGGGTGATTGGCGCGCCCGGCGATGCGGGCTAGAGGGCGGCGATGCTTCGCCTGACCGACCTTTCGCTGCCGCTGCACCATGCGCCCGAAGACCTGCCCGCCGCGATCTGTCGGCGGCTGCGGATCGGGCCGCGCGAGCTGGTCAAATATGTCGTCGCGCGGCGCGCCAACGACGCGCGCGACAAAAATGCGATCAAGCTGATCTATTCGATCGACGTCAATGTGAAGGACGAGCGCGCGGTGCTCGCGCGCTTTCGCAAGGATCGCAGCGTCCAGCCGACGCCGAATACCGCGTACAAGTTCATCACGACCGCGCCGCCCGCGGGCACCAAGCGCCCGGTCGTGGTCGGGGCGGGGCCGTGCGGGCTGTTCGTCGGGCTGATCCTTGCGCAGATGGGCTTTCGGCCGATCATCCTCGACCGCGGCAAGGTGGTGCGCGAGCGGACCAAGGACACGTGGGACCTGTGGCGGCGCTCGGTGCTCCACCCCGAATCGAACGTCCAGTTCGGCGAGGGCGGGGCGGGGACCTTTTCGGACGGAAAGCTCTACAGCCGGATCAAGGATCCGCGCCATCTCGACCGCAAGGTGCTGACCGAATTCGTCAAGGCTGGCGCGCCGCCCGAAATATTGACCGAGGCGCATCCGCATATCGGCACCTTCCGGCTGGTGACGATGGTCGAAAGCCTCCGCGAGACGATCGAGGGGCTGGGCGGCGAATATCGCTGGCAGCACAAGGTCGACGGACTCGATATCGTCACCGACGGCGCGGGCCAGCGGCGGGTGCAGGGTGTGCATCTGGCGGGTGGCGACACTATCGAGGCCGACCGCGTCGTGATGGCGGTGGGGCACAGCGCGCGCGATACCTTCGCGATGCTCCTCGCGGCGGGGGTGCATGTCGAGGCCAAACCCTTTTCGATCGGGGTACGGATCGAGCATCCGCAGTCGTGGATCGACAAGGCGCGCTTCGGCGCCGATGCGGGCAACCCGATATTGGGCGCTGCCGAATATCATATCTCGCACCACTGCAAGAACGGGCGCACCGTCTACAGCTTTTGCATGTGTCCGGGCGGCACCGTGGTCGCCGCGACGTCGGAAGAAGGGCGGGTCGCGACCAACGGCATGAGCCAATATTCGCGCAACGAGCGCAACGCCAATTCGGGCTTCGTCGTCGCGATCGACCCGGCGCGCGATTATCCGGGCGATCCGCTCGCGGGTATCGCCTTCCAGCGGCACTGGGAATCGCTCGCCTTCGTCGCCGGCGGGTCGAACTACCGGGCGCCCGCGCAGCGCGTCGGCGATTTCCTGAAGGGGCGGCCGTCGACCGAGCTTGGCAGCGTCGTTCCTTCCTATCGCCCCGGGGTGACCCCGACCGACCTCGCGGCGTGCCTGCCCGACTTTGCGGTCGAGGCGATGCGCGAGGCGATCCCGGTCTTCGGGCGCCAGATCGCGGGTTACGACCATCCCGATGTCGTGATGACCGGGGTCGAGACGCGCACCTCGTCGCCCGTCCGCTTCACGCGCGGCGAGGATTTCCAGAGCCTCAATACCGCGGGGCTGTTCCCGGCGGGCGAGGGGGCGGGCTATGCCGGCGGCATCCTCTCGGCGGCGGTCGACGGGATCAAGGTCGCCGAGGCGGTCGCGCGAAGCCTGATGCCGTGACGCTCATCCTGTTCAACAAGCCCTATGACGTGCTCAGCCAGTTCACCGATCGCGGCACCGGAGGCTCGACGCGGCAAACGCTGTCGGACTTCATCGACCTGCCCGGCGTCTATCCGGCGGGGCGGCTCGACCTCGACAGCGAGGGGCTGATGCTGCTGACCGACGACGGGCGGCTGCAGGCGCGGATCGCCGACCCGAAATACAAGATGCCAAAAACCTATCTGGCGCAGGTCGAAGGCGAAGTGAGCGAGGAGGCACTGGCGGCGTTGCGGCGCGGCGTCCGGCTCAAGGACGGGCTGACGCGGCCGGCCGAGGCCGAGGCGATCGCCGACCCCGGACTATGGCCGCGCGACCCGCCGATCCGGGTGCGGAAATCCGTTCCCGACGGATGGATACGCCTGACGATTTCCGAGGGGCGCAACCGGCAGGTGCGGCGGATGACCGCCGCGGTCGGGCATCCCACGCTGCGGCTGGTGCGCTGGCGGATCGGCGACTGGACGCTCGGCGATCTGATGCCGGGGGAATGGCGGCGTAGCGACGGCTGAGGCAGCTGGTGCAACTTGGCGCGGGGCTGCGGCGTTGATGGCGGGGGGTCTGAGAGGAGATCTTCCGATGATCAGGACCAAAAACCTCGCCGCACTGGGCCTTGGCGCCCTGCTTGTTTCTTCGACACCGGTGCTCGCGCAAAGCGGTTCGACCCAGCCATCGACCGAAAAGCAGAAGGTTCGCGTCGGCGATATATTGGGATCGCTGTTCGGTGACCGGCTGGGCGCCTCCGATTCGATCGATGCGCAATGGGCCGTGGGCCGCAAGCCCTTGAATACGCAGCGGACCCAGTTTCACGCGCGGATCGACACCGACGTCAATGCAGGCACGTTGACGCAGGCCAATGGCGTGCGGATGAAGTCCGAATATGACGAACTGGTCGCGCTCGAGACGCGCTATGGCGCTGACGGGCGCTTCACCACCGCCGAACGGACCGAACTCGGCGACAAATATGGCGCGCTGACGCAGGCTTTGTCGGAGCGCGGCTATGCCGATAGCAAGCTGCCCGATACGCTCGC
This sequence comes from Sphingopyxis sp. KK2, assembly GCF_001990265.1. Taxonomy (GTDB): domain Bacteria; phylum Pseudomonadota; class Alphaproteobacteria; order Sphingomonadales; family Sphingomonadaceae; genus Sphingopyxis. The sequence continues at coordinate 541 of NZ_LYVN01000060.1, read as the reverse complement.
GGTCGCCGACGGGAAGGCCGACTTCACCCGCCGCGTCGATGCGCAGGTGACCGCGCGCCGCCTGACCCGCACTGCGGGGACGAAGCTCAAGGCCGATTATGCTGCGCTGATCACGACCGAGGCGAGTTATGCGCGCGACGGGATCAGCGCCAGCGAGCGCGACGACCTCGACGCGCGGCTCGATGCGCTCGACGCGCGCGTCGGCGACACGCAATATGGCAGCACGCCGGTGGTGCTCGACAACAAGACGCGGCTCGCCAATGTCGGCAATGCGCTCAAGGCGAGCGGGCTGAGTACGACGGCACAGGCGCAGGTGCGTGTCGAGGCGGGCGACCTGACGCGGCTCGACGCCGCTTATGCGCGGGCGACGCCGTCGAGCGACGACCGTGCCTATCTGGAAAAGCGCATCGTCGAGCTGGAAACCAAAGCTAAGGTGAAGCGCTAAAACCCTCACCCTTCCGGCGCTTCGCGCCTCCCTCCCTCTCCCGGCGGGAGAGGGAAGGGGCCCGCCGGCAAAGCCGGTGGGAAGGGTGAGGGTGGT
>NZ_LYVN01000059.1 GCF_001990265.1 Sphingopyxis sp. KK2 | reverse complement strand
TGCGCGCAGGCAGCGGCGTCGGGATCGCCCGCGAACAATCCGCGGGTGCCCGATAGCGAGGAGATGGCGATGCTCTATGCGCAGGTCTGGGCGGGGTAAAAACCGTCGCCCCCGCGAAAGCGGGGGCCGCTGGCGGTTTACGCAGCCGCTGAGAGCTTGGCCGATAGCGGCCCCCGCTTTCGCGGGGGCGACGGTCCCCTACAGCTCCAGCGGCCCGTGCGTCATCTTCGGCAGCACATGGCGCGCGAAGAGGTCGGCTTCGGCGGCGTGCGGGTAGCCTGACAGGATGAACGCCTCGATACCCATGTCCTGATAGCGGGCGAGCTTCGCGAGCACCTGGTCGGGGTCGCCGACGATCGCGGCGCCGCAGCCCGATCGGGCGCGGCCGACGCCGGTCCAGAGATTGTCCTCGACATAGCCGTCGTCGGAGGCGGCCTCGCGCAGGGCGACCTGCGCGTTGACGCCGAACGATTGGGAGTCGAGCGACTTCGCCTTGATCTCGGCGCCCTTCGCGGCGTCGAGTTTCGAGAGCAGGCGGTCGGCGGCGGTGCGGGCTTCGCTTTCGGTGTCGCGCACGATCATATGCGCGCGGTAGCCGAACTTCAGTGTGCGGCCATAAGCGGCGGCGCGCGCGGTCATGTCGGCGATGATGTCCTTCACCACCTCTTCGCGGTCGGGCCACATCAGGAAGACGTCGCAGCCCTTCGCGGCGGCGTCGCGCGCGGCGGGGGACAGCCCGCCGAAATAGAGCGGCGGCGCCTTGCCCGAGACGGTGCCGACGCGCGCGGGCGCGACCTGCAGCTTCCAGAACTCGCCGTCATGGTCGAGTTCTTCGCCGTTGAGCAGGGTCTTGAGGATATGCATCGCCTCGACCGTGCGGCGGTAGCGCGGTTCGGAGTCCATCGTCTCGCCCGGCATGTCCGACGAGATGATGTTGACCGTCAGGCGGCCGCCGAGGATCTGGTCGATCGTCGCGATCTGGCGCGCGAGCTGCGGCGGCCAGCTTTCGCCGATGCGCACCGCCATCAGCAGGCGGATGTTCTTGACCATCGTCGCGATCGCCGCGGCAAAAGCGGTGGTGTCGATGCCGAGCGCGTAACCCGAGGGGAGCAGGATATTGTCGAACCCCAGGGTGTCGGCCTGCACCACGATGTCGCGGCAATGTTCCCAGCTCGACTTGAGCATCGGATCGGGAACGCCCAGAAATTCATAGTCGTCGTCGCAGAGCGCCGAAAACCAGCTGACTTCGCACGAGCGGTCGGTCATGGCAGATTCTCCCCCATCGATGTTTGCAGCACCGCATACCATTCGGCGCGCGTCCAGCGCGGGGCGAAGGCCTGCGGAATTTCCCTGATCCGGTCCGGATTTTGCGTGCCGACGATCGGGATCGGGCGTGCGGGATGCGCCATCACCCAGCTGTAGGTCGCGGCGGCGCGCGAGACGCCATATTCGGCGGCCTTCGCGTCGAGCAGTCCGGCGACTGCGCGCGTGCGCTCGTCGGCCGGATCGCCGAGCCGGCCGCCGCCGAGCGTCGACCAGGCGAGGAAGGCCATGCCGCGCTCCATCGACTGGTCGAAGATGCCGTCGAACAGCGGGGCGAGGTGCAGCGGCGAAAATTCGCTCTGGTGGCTGACCAGCGGAACGGGGAGGAATTTGGCGAGCGCGGCGGCCTGCGCGGTCGTGAAGTTCGACACGCCGATCGCGCCGATCTTGCCCGCCTTGTGCGCGTCCTCGAGCGTCCGTGCGATTTCCTGCGGATGGGTGAGCAGGTCGGGACGGTGGATCTGCCACAGTTCCACATGATCGGTGTTCATGCGTTTCAGCGAGATGTCGATCGCCGAGGTGAGGTACGCGGCGCTGCTGTCATAGGGAGTGCCGAGGATGATCCCGCCCTTGGTCGCGAGTATCATGCGGTCGCGCAGTTCGGGCGCCTCGGCAAAGACCCGGCCCAGCAAGGCTTCGGCCGAACCGAAGCCGTCGGGGGTGTCGCAGCCATAGATGTCGGCGGTGTCGAACAGGGTGACCCCCGCCTCGAACGCCGCGTCGATGCGCGCGCGGGCGACGCTGACATCGGCGCCGGCAAAGCGCCACATGCCCCAGGCGATCGGAGCGACGTCATGACCGGCGAGGTTGACGGTCGCGGGAGCGGGAAGAAAATCTGACATCGCTGTCATATACTCCAAATGTTGGTCGGATGGAAGCGGGTTATTCGCAAATCAGATAGGAGACGACGGACCTCGCCAGGTCCGAAATCCTACCCCTTTTTGTGCCTTGGTGCCTTTGTGTGAGATTTCGAATTTTCACACAAAGACACAAAGGCACAAAGAAGATTAAGGCGGGTCCCCGCTTTCGCGGGGATGACGAAGGCGGCATTCAATGCGCCAGCACCTGCACTTCGCCGTCGTCGTCCTCGTCGATCGCGACGATTTTCGGCAGGATGAGGTGGATCGCGGCGAGCGCGACGAGATAGGTCCCGGCGCAGACGAGGAACATCGGCATATAGCCCCTGCCCGTGTCGAGCGACCAGCCCGCGAACTCGATCATCGCCATGCCCGAGAGGTTGCCGGCAAAGGCGCCGATGCCGATCGCCGAGCCGACGATCCGCGCCGGGAAGACGTCGGTGGTCAGGCCGAAGAGGTTGGTCGAGAAGCCCTGATGCGCAAAGAGCGCGAGGCCGAGGATCATCGCCGCGACCCACGCGCTGTCGACCCCGACGAGCAGCGGCACCGGCAGGATGAGCAGCGCGTAGATCAGCATCGTCGTCTTGCGCGCGGCGTTCACGGTCCAGCCGCGGCGGCCCATCAGCCACGAGGGCAGGAAGCCGCCGGTGATGCCGCCAAGCGCGGCCATCAGATAGACGAAGGCGACCGGATAGCCGAGCGTGCCCTGCGTCAGCCCGAACAGGCGGTGGAACAGGTCGGGCATGAAGAAGAGCAGGAACCACCACACCTGATCGGTCAGCGCTTTCCCGAGGATCACCGCCCATTGGCGGCGGTCGCGGAGCAGGCTGCTCCACGCGATCTTCGGCGCGGCGGCGTCGCGCGCGGCATTGGGCTGTTCGGGAATGCGCACCATCAGCCAGACGACGACCCAGACGAGCCCGAGCCCGCCCGCGATCAGGAAGGTCGCCTGCCAGCCCCACATCAGCGCCATCACGGGGATCAGCAAGGGCGTCAGGATCGCTCCGACATTGGGCGCGATGCCGCCGAGACCGAGGACGAAGCTGCGTTCCTTGGCGTTGAAATAAGTGGCGGCGGTCTTCACCGCTGCGGGGGTGCCGATCGATTCCGCGGCGCCGAGCACCGCGCGCGAGGCGACGAAACCCGAGACGGTGGTCGCAAAGGCATGCGCCATGCCGGCGAGGCTCCACACCCCGACGCCGATCGCGAAGCCCCAGCGCAGCCCGACGCGGTCGATGAACCAGCCGGTACCGAGGAAGGCGATCGCGGCGGCGAACTGGAAGGCCGAGGCCATATGGCTGTAGTCGCGGTCGCTCCAGTCGAATTCGAACTGCAGCGTCGGCTTCAGAAGCGCGAGAATCTGGCGGTCGACATAGTTGAGGACGATCGCGACGAACACGAGCCCCACCACCAGCCAGCGGCGTTTATCGGCGATTTGCGCCAAGATCGTCTCTCCCCGAATCTGTCCTTGGCCGATAAGATAACGTTGTCATAGCGCGAAGGACAGCGAATTCTTCACTCGTCATTGCGAGCGAAGCGAAGCAATCCAGAGCGGCCGTGCACGGCTCTGGATTGCCGCGTCGCCTTCGGCTCCTCGCAATGACGTTAGGTTTTAGGCCCTGCGGTCGACCCGCGCACGATCAGTTCGTGCGGCAATTGCCGCCGCTCGATCGTCTCGCCGAACTCGAGCAGCAAGTCGGCGGCGGCATAGCCTAGGTCGCGGATCGGCTGGCGGATCGTCGTCAGCGACGGCCAGACGACCTGCGCTAGGTCGGTGTCGTCGAAGCCCGCGACCGACAATTGTTCGGGAACCGAGACGCCCAGGCGATGCGCCGCGGCGAGCACGCCGGCGGCCATTTCGTCGCTGCTCGCGAAGATCGCGGTCGGCGGCTCGGCGAGCGCGAGCAGCGCCTCGGCGGCGGCGGCGCCCGACTGGAAATCGAACTGGCCGGGCTGGACGAGGGCGGCGTCGAAACCGATGCCCGCGCGCTGCAGCGCCTGCCGGTAACCGGTCAGACGCTGGCCGCTGGCGAAATAATTGGCATGGCCCGTGACGAGGCCGATCCGCCGGTGGCCGAGCGAGATCAGATAGGCCGTCATGTCGTCGGCGGCCTGCACATTGTCGATGTAAACCGCTGAGGTTGCGGTCAAATCGGTCCCCGGCTGGACACGGACGACAGGGATCTTGCGGCGAAACAATTCGGCGAGCGCGGTGCCGACGTCGGTCACCGGCGGGGTCATGATGATGCCGTCGAGCTGCGCCTGGTCGATCAGCGCGCCGATGTCGTCGACGAGGCCGGGCGAGTTGATGTCGCACGGCTGGATGATCATGCGGAAATTGGCCTCGCGGCAGCGCTGCCCGACCCCCGCCTGCATATTGAAGATATAATAGGGGCTGGGGTTGTCGTGGATCAGCCCGATCTGGAACGAGCGCCGCCCGGCGAGCGTGCGCGCCGCGAGGCTGGGGTGGTAGTTGAGGCGCGCGACTGCCTCCTCGACCTTTTGCCGCATGTCGTCGCTGACATAGCGTTCCTTGTTGAGCACGCGCGACACGGTCTTGATCGACACGCCGGCGACGCGCGAGACATCCTTGATCGTCGCCCGGGTCATGCGCGCATGCGCTCCGCACCCGGCTGGCCTTTTGTCGTCACGGCGTCGCTTCCCCTGCTGACCATCGCTGTCTGCTTAAGCCGTGCGCCCTGCCCTTCGCAAGAGAAGCCTTGCGCGCGCGGCTCGCTTGGCGATATGGCGCGTCACTATGACAGCGCTGGACAGAAACGAACTGACGTCGATGCGCCACGCGCATTGGAACAACCTGCCGAGCGGCGGCGACCTGTTCGGCGAACTGCATCTGGCGCAGACCGCCGCGGGCACCGCGCCGAAAGGCAGCTTCTTCCCCGGCCTTGCCGCCTGCGCGGCGGCGTCGGCGGCAGCGGCGTGGCTGTCGGACCATTATGGCTTTCCGATCATCCTGCTCGGGCTGCTCGTCGGGCTCGCGCTCAACTTCATCTCGGCCGACGAGCGCACGCATCGCGGGCTCGATTTCGCGTCGCGCACCTGCCTGCGGATCGGCATCGTCGTGCTCGGACTGCAGGTGACCTTCGCACAGATCGCAGTGCTCGGCGCCGGGCCGTTCGGCGCGCTGCTCGTCGTAATGGCGCTGACGATCGGCGCTGGGCTGCTCGGCGCGCGGATCGCGGGCCAGTCGCCCTACGCCGGGCTGCTCGCGGGCGGCGCCACCGCGATCTGCGGCGCCAGCGCGGCGCTCGCGCTCTATGGGGTGATCGGGCGCCAGCGGCTGCCGCAGGCGCAGTTCGCGCTGACCCTCGTCGGCATTTCGCTCGCCAGTGCGCTCGCGATGACGCTCTATCCGATGCTGGCGGCCGAATTCGGCCTGTCCGACCGGCAGGCGGGCTTCCTGATCGGTGCGTCGATCCACGACGTCGCGCAGGCGATCGGCGGCGGCTATGCCTTTTCGAACGCCGCGGGCGCCGACGCGACGGTGGTCAAGCTCGCACGCGTCGCGCTGCTCGCGCCGGTGGTCGCGCTGGCGAGCCTGATGCTGCGCCCCGAGGGCGGCGACGGCGCGCCGCGCGGCCTGCTCCGCCGGCTCGCCCTGCCCTGGTTCATCGTCGCCTTCCTCGCGCTCGTCGTGCTCAACAGCCTGGTCGCGACGCCCGCCGCGGTGCAGGCGTGGGCGCTGACCGCGTCGAAGGCGCTGCTGCTGTTCGCGGTGACCGCGACCGCGATGCGGACGCAGCTCGGGCTGCTGATGACGATGGGCTGGCGTGCCGCGGTGCCGGTGGCGCTTGCTACGCTGGTCAGCTTCTGCGCGTCGCTGCTCTTCGTCTTCGTGCTGATCTAGCGGCGGCGCTTGCGCGGCGGCCGCAACCCCCTATGGCAAAGCGATGACGCCGCTCCAGACCGTTTCCAGAACGATGCGCCGGCTCGACTTCGCGGGTACCGACGATGCCGCAACCCCGCGCGCGCTGCCGATCGAGGCGCCGATCTCGGTCGAGGTTTGCGGCATCGGCTATGCGGTGATGATGGCGACACCGTCGGACCTCGAGGACTATGCGGTCGGCTTCGCGCTCGGCGAAGGGCTCGCCGAAAGCGCGGCCCAGATCCGCAGCATCGACGTCCACCCGCTCGAAGGCGGCATCGCGCTGCGGATCTGGCTGCCGCCCGAACGCACCGAAATCGCGCTCGAACGTGCGCGCAAGCGCGTTAGCGAAAGCAGCTGCGGCTTGTGCGGGATCGAGAATATCGAGCAGATACTGCGCCCCCAGCCCCCGCTCACCGCGCGCATCGCGACCGACCGCAACGCGATCGCGGCGGCGCTCGCCGCGCTGCCCGACCAGCAACCGCTGGGCGCCGCGACCGGCGCCGCGCATGCCGCCGCCTTTTGCGCGCCCGATGGCCGCATGCTTTGCGTGCGCGAGGATGTCGGGCGGCACAATGCGCTCGACAAATTGATCGGCGCACTCGCCCGCGCGGGAATCGATCCGGGCAGCGGCTTCATCCTGCTGTCGGCGCGCTGCAGTTATGAACTGGTCGAAAAGACGGTGCGCGCGGGCTGTCCGATGCTGGTCACCATCTCGGCCGCGACCAGCCTCGCCGCCGAGCGCGCCATCGATGCGGGGCTGACCCTCGTGACGCTTGCGCGCGCCGACTCGGCGCTGGTCGTCGGCGACGAACGCGGGCTGATCGCATGAAGACGCTCGGCGCCGTGCTTGCGGGCGGGCGCTCGTCGCGCTTCGGGTCGGACAAGGCGGAAGCGCTGCTGGAAGGACAAAGCCTGCTCGACCATGCGCTGGCGGCGCTGCGTCCGCATGTCGATGCCGTCGTTATCGTCGGCCGCGCCACCCCGGATCAGCCGATGATCGCCGACTGGCCGGCGCCCGACTTGGGACCGATGGGCGGCATCGCGGGGGCGCTGCGCCATGCGGAACAGGAGGGTTTCGACCAGCTGCTCTGCATCTCGGTCGACTGCGTCCGCCTGCCCGCCGACCTGCGCGCGCTGCTCGAACCCGCGCCCGCCTATCTTGCCAGCCAGCCGGTGATCGGGCTGTGGCCGGTGTCGGCGCGTCACGCCTTCGAAAAACAGCTCACCGAAAGCGACGACCGTTCGGTCCGCCGCTTCGGCAACGGCATCGGCGCGCGCGCGGTGATGAGCGATTTCGTGCCGCCGAACATCAACAGCATCGCCGACCTCGACCGCCTGACCGGCCTATAGTCCGCCGAGCGCGTTCACCGTGAACGCCAATATCCCCATGTTGAACAGGAAGGCCGCCATGCAATGGCCGAGCACGACGCGGCGCATATGCGCGCCGGTGACGCTGACGTCGGAGGTCTGGAAAGTCATGCCGAGCGTGAAGGCGAAATAGAGGAAGTCCCAATAATCGGGCTCATGTGTGCCGGGGACGTCGAGCCCGCCCTGGTCGCGCCCCTTCGCCTGCAGGTAGAAGAGATGCGCATAGTGGAGCGTGAACATCATGTTCGCGAACAACCAGGCGAGCGCGAGCGTCGCGACAATCAGGATCACGTCCTTCCGCCCGAGGCTGCCGGGATCGGCGATCAGCGCGCCGACGGTGAACAGGATCACGAGCGACAAGAGCGCCGAAATCGCCAGCAGCCCGGCGCGGTTGGCGTCGTTCGCCTCGGCGCGCCGCCGCATGCCGTCGGCATCCGACGACAGCAGCGGTACCACGATGGCGAGAAACACGATCGCGGCAACATCGAAGCCAAGCAACAAGGCGGTACGCGGATCATAATCCAGCGCCGCCGCTCCGCCGGTCGCGACGATCAGCACCGCGGCAAAGATCAGGAAACGGACCGGCGCGATATGTCGCCCGGGCGCGAAGGCCTTATTCCGCTCCACCGCTCGCCACGATGCGCACGGGGATCGACTTGGCTGCCGGACAGCCGCTGATCCTGTCGTAAAAGGCGAGCGGCAGCAGCGGGTTGAGCTCGGGATAATAGCCCGCGACCGACCCGCGCGACATCGGATAGTCGATGATCGTCAGCCCCTCGACGCGCCGCGCGATCCCGTCGCCGCCGATCGTTTCGACCCCGACCTTCGTTCCCGCCGCCAGCCCACGGTCGGCGATGTCGTCGGCGTTCATGAACAATATCATCCGGTCGCCATACACGCCGCGATAGCGGTCGTTGTAGCTGTAGATCGTCGTGTTGAACTGGTCGTGCGAGCGCACCGTCGCGAGCCGCAGCATCGCGAGGTCGGCGACGGGGGCGTTGGCGTGCAGCCCCGGCAGGATCAGGAAATTGGCTTTGCCGTTCGGGGTATTCCACACGCGGCGGCGCGGCGCGATGTCGAGGTGGAACCCCATCGGCGCCTTGATCCGCTCCGAAAACCCTTCGTAGAGCGCGGGATAGACGGCGGCGATCCTGTCGCGGATCGCGTCATAATCGTCGATATAGCGCGCCCAGTCGACCCTGCTTTCGGGCAGGGTCGCCATCGCGATGCGGCACACGATCTCGGTCTCGGTGAGCAGATGCTCGCTCGCGGGATCGAGCACGCCGCGCGACGCGGTGACGTTCGACATCGAATCCTCGATCGTGACGAACTGTTCGCCCTTCGCGGTCGCGATCCGCTCCGACCGCGCGATCACCGGCAGGATCAGCGCATCCTCGCCATGCACCAGATGCCCGCGGTTGAGCTTGGTCGCGATGCCGACGGTCAGCTTCAGCTTGCGCATCGCGGCATAGGCGCGATCGGTGTCGGGCACCGCGCGCACGAAATTGCCGCCGAGCCCGATGAAGACCTTCGCGGTCCCCGCCTGCATCGCCTCGATCGATTCGACCGTATGATGGCCGTGCGTGCGCGGCGGTTCGAAACCGAACACCTCGCGGACCTTGTCGAGATAGGCTGCGCTCGGCTTCTCGTCGATGCCGACGGTGCGGTCGCCCTGCACGTTCGAATGACCGCGGATCGGCGAGATACCGGCACCCGGCCTGCCATAATTCCCCTTGAGCAGCAGCAGGTTGGCGATCTGCTGGACGAGCCGCGATCCTTCCTGATGCTGGGTGATGCCCATGCCGTAACAGATGATCGTCGCGTTCGAGCGGATGTAGATTTCGGCGCAGCGGCGGATCTGTTCCTCGGCGATGCCCGACACCGCGACGATCTCGTCCCAGTTCTGCCCGGCAATATCGTCGCGAAGCGCCGCATAGCCCGCCGTATGCTCGGCGATAAACGCCTGATCGAGCACCGCCTCGCCCGCATCCTCGCGCTCGAACAGCGCCTTCATCATGCCCTTGAGGAAAGCAAGGTCGCCGCCGATCGCGATATGGACGAACTCGCTGCTGATCTCGGTGGCGCCGAAGGTCGCCATCTGGACGATGTCCTGCGGCTCGGTGAATTTAATCAGCGCGCGTTCGGGCATCGGGTTGACCGCGACGATCGGCACCCCGCGTTTGCGCGCCTCGACGAGCGGCGTCATCATCCGCGGCGCGTTGGTCCCTGCGTTGTGGCCGATCAGGAAAATCGCCTCGGCATGCTCGAAATCGTCGAGGATCACCGTGCCCTTCCCCACGCCGATCGAATGCGGCAGCCCCCGGCTCGTCGGTTCGTGGCACATGTTCGAACAATCGGGGAAATTGTTGGTACCGAACTCGCGCACGAAGATCGAATAGAGGAAGGCGGTCTCGTTCGCAGTACGGCCCGAGGTATAGAATTCGGCCTCGTTCGGATCGTCGAGCGCACGGAGGTGCCGACCGATCAGCGCGAAGGCATCGTCCCAACTCACCGGCACATAATGGTCGGTCACGGCGTCGTAGCGCATCGGCTCGGTCAGCCGCCCCTGCATCTCGAGCCAATAGTCCGACTGGTCCATCAGCGCGGTGACGCTGTGCTGCGCAAAAAAGTCGCGCGTCACGCGGAATTTCGTCGCCTCGTGCGCGAGCGCCTTGGCGCCATTTTCGCAAAATTCGAGTTTCTTGGTGCAGGTCGCGTCGGGAAAGGCGCAGCTCGGGCATTTGAAGCCGCCCGGCTGGTTCATCGACAGCAGGGCGCGCGATCCCTTGCCGACGACGCTCTGCTCCATGAGCACTTTCGCGGTCGCTGCCGCCGCGCCCCACCCGCCTGCAGGGTGGTTGTAGGTCCGGTATTTCGGCTTGTTCCCTGCCATTCGATTCCGTCCATCCACTGATAGGTCGGCAGGATAGGATATTTCGATCGCGCTGATAACCACGACCTTGGTCGTATCGCGCAGAACGACGGAAATTTATTGCAGCGGCGCGAGTTCGATCACCTGCACCTCCGGACCGCTGCTGTCGCCCGGCACCGCTTTCGCGCTGAAACGCAACCGCCCGTTCGCGAGCAACCGGTCATAGCGCGCGAGTTCGCCGCGATAGGCCGCAGGGTCGGCGCGGTATCGCAGATGGTTGGTGACGACCGCATAATCGGCCCGACAGCTCTCGATCCGCGCCATCGCGACATGGCCGACATCGACCACCGCCCCGCCGCCGCGCGTGCGGTCGACCTTGGAATTGCTCACCCGCCCGGCAAGCAAATCGCGCACCTCGACGCAGCCCGCCGATCCCATCGGAAAGCGCAGCGCAAAGGGGGCGCCGAGCAGGTCGAAGGCGGCATGTTCGATCAATATGCTGCTGCCCGCGGGCGCGTGCGCGCGCAACCAGGCCGAGGCGATCTGGCGCGTGTCGTGGCGGCGCTCGGTCGCTTCGCTCCGCGCGGTTCCGATCATCGGCAGCAACAGCAGCCCCAACGCGAGTGGCTGCACCGCGCCGCGCATCGGGTGCGCCGGGAGCAGGTCGGCCAGCCCGCACAGCGCGCGCGCGACGGCAATCGCGGCGAAAGGCAAGAGAGGCACGATCCAGCGCTCCCAGCGCAGCGACTGCCCGCTGATCATCGCAAGGAACAGCAGGCCGAAGGGCAGGATCACGATCGTCCACCGGCGCGCATTGCCCGCGCCCCAGACCGTCCCGAGCACGGCCAGCGCCAGCCCGGCGATACCCAGCGACGACAGCAACGGCCCCGCGGCGTACCAGCCGAGATTGCCGAAAAATCCCTCCCCGGTCGCACCGGGGTGCAGCGGCCGCGCCTCGCCCGACAGATTCTGCGCCACCGTAGCATGATCGAGCAGCAGATAGGGCGACACGACGATCAGTGTGAGCGCGGCGGCAGCCATCAGCCACAGCGGCCCCCGCCAGTCGCGGTCCCCCTCGGCGCGTCGCCCAGCCCAGGCGCAGAGCGCGGTCACGCCGACCGCCGCCGCAGGCCATTTGGTGGCGCAGGCAAGCCCGGCGCACAGCCCCGCGATCAGATAATCGCGCCGCCGCCCGCGCTCGGCGACCGTCAGCGCCGCCAGCGCGCCGAGCAGGATGAAGACGCTCGCCTGCACGTCGGTGCGGATGATCTGCGAATATTCGATATGGACGGGATTGACCGCGAGCACTGCCGCCGCGACCAGCCCGACCCGCACGCCGCCCAGCCTTTTGCCGAGCCGCCAGGTGAGCCAGACGCAGAGCAACCCGCAAGCGACGATCATCAGCCGCGCGGGCAAGAACAATATGCCCGGATCGGCGTAGACCGCCGCCGCCAGCGCATCGGCGTCGGCGTAGCGCCCGGTGGCAATCCCGATGCCGGCGACGCCCGCGATGACCAGCGCGATCGAATAGAGCGTCGTTGTCCCCGGATGGCCGAACCAGCCGGGATTGAGGCTCTGCTTTTCGAGCATCTCGAGCGCGGTCGTGACGAACAGCGCCTCGTCGGGATCGTTGAGCGCGGGCAGCCCGAAGCCGACGCCGTCGAGGCGCAGCCACAGCGCGAGCAGCAGGATTGCCAGCAGCGCCGCACGTTTGAGCCAGCGCTGCCGGGAAGCGGTGACCGCCATCTCAGTCGGCGCTGGCGAGGGTGAGCATATTACCGAGCCGCAGTCCGACGGGCCATCGGGGCAGCGGCAAATGGAGCTCGCGCAGCCCCGCCGCCTGCAGCGCCTGTCGCCCGAGGAAATCGACCGGAAAGACGTTGCGGCTGCGCTTGACGCGCACCGTGCCGAAACCCGCCTGTCGCAACTGGCGTCCGATCGTGCGCGGATTGTAGAGCTGGGGGTGCTGGAGGCAGAAGACCGGCCAGCGGCGCCCGAGCAGGCGGCGCATCGCCGAACGTTCGTTGTGCGTGACGATGATCAGCACCCCGCCCTGCCGCAGCTTCGCCCGCACCGCGCGCAGCATCGGCGCGGGGTCGAGCAGATGGTCGAGCACATGCACCATCGCGGCGAGGCTGACCGATGCATCGGGCACCGCCGACAGGTCGGTCATGTCGGACTGGATCGTGGTCGGCATCGCGCCGACCGCACGGCGCAGTTCGGGATGCACGGCGCGATTGGGCTCGAACAGCCAGAAGTGGCGAAAGCGCCCGCGCCTCGCGGCTTCGCGCGCCAGATGACCGACGTCGGGACCGATTTCCAGATAGGCGCCGCCCGCGACCACCGACGGCGCGGCATCGTCATAATAGCCGCGCTGCGTCGCCGCGATCGCGCTTTCGGGCACTACCGCCATGTTCGGCAACATCGCCGAATAGAGATCGGTCAACTGGCGCTGGTCGAAGAAGTCGCGGTTGTAGAGCTGCTCGCACTGCGCGCAGCGATGATAGGTGAAGAAACGCCGTTCCTGGTCGATGCCGTACCAATAGGGGTGCAGATCGCGGAGCGAGCAGGCCTCGGCGCGCGGCTCGCTGGCAATCTCCTCGCGCGCGTCGTGTGACCCGCAGAGCGGACAGGCGCGGTCCCGGAGCGCGGGACTGCTCATCGTACGCCATGATCGCGAAAGGTGACGCGGCTGTGCCAGAACCAGCTGCCGACGATCAGCACCAATGTGAAGCCGATCTGCGCGACCACCGGCGGCACGCCGCCGAGTTCGACGAGCAAGGGCAGTGCCACCCAATTGGCGGCATAATTCACCGCATAGAAGCTGGAGAAGGTACCGAATTCGCGCAGCAAATCGCCGCGCGTGCGGAACACCCCAAGCTTGTACGTCATGAAGGCGAAGCACAGGCAGACGATCTGTGCCACGCCCAGCGCCACCAGATAATGGGTGTGGAACTCGGGCACCGCCCACAAGAGCAACGGGTAGAAGGCGAGCCCGAAGGCGGTGTTGAGCGCCCCCGCCGCAAGGAAGCGCAGCGGCTTGCCCAGGCGGAGGAAGCGCACCGTCATGATCTGGCTCATGCCTCGTCCATCAGCGCGATGCGCATGTTCGCCGCGAGCGTCTCGCGCGGCAGGAAGGGCGACAGATCCTCGAGCGCGGGCGAGGTGATGCGCCCGTCGGCATGCTGCTTCGCGCCGAGCTTGGGGGCGAAACCGACATGCTCGTCGACCATGATCTCGCAGAAGGCCGGGCCATCCGCCGCGAGCGTCGCCGCGATGGCACCCTCCAGTTCAGCATGGCTCGCGGCGCGGGCGTAGGCAAAGCCGAAGGCGGCCGCGATCTTCGAAAAATCGGGGAAGGTAACATTGCTCTTCGGCCCGCCGCCGACTTCCTGCCCGTTGAAGAAATTGCGCTGCGTCTGGAAGATCGAGACATAGCCGCTGTTGTTGATCAGGATGACCTTCACGGGAAGGTTGTAGCCCGCGATCGTCTGCATCTCCTGCAAATTCATCATGATGCTGCCGTCGCCGGCGATCGCGACGACGCGCTGCTGACCTTTGGTGGCGGCGCAGACGCCGATCGCGGCGGGCAGGTCGTACCCCATCGTCGCGCAGCCCGAATTGGTCCACAGCCGCTGGCCGTGCTTCAATTGCGCCGCCTGGAACCCCACCACGCAGGCGCTGCCGTTGCCGGTGACGACGATGTCGTCTTCGCCGAGCTGCGCGAATAATTCGTCCATCGCGACATAGGGGTGCACCAGCACGTCATGCTCGCGATATTCGGGCAGCACCGCGGGGAAGGCCGCGACGCGCCCGCGTGCCCAGCCGAGCCATTCGCGCTGCGCGTCGCTCGGCCCGGCATAGGGCTGCGCCAGCAGCGCCGGGATCAGCTCGGCGAGGTCGGCGGTCACCGGCATGTCGGCGACGACGGTCGGCTTCGCGAGTTCGACGGGGTCGATATCGACCCAGATCTTGTACGCCTCGCGCGCGAAGCTCTTCCAGTTGTAGCTCACCTGCCGGATGTTGAGCCGGCTCCCCAACACCAGCAGCAGGTCGGCGCTCTGCGTCACCATATTGCCGCCGCGATCGCCGACCGTGCCCGGCTTGCCGCAGTTGAGCGGGTGGTCGGTCCACAGCGCGTCATGCGCGTTCCAGCCGGTGACGACCGGCACGCCCAGCCGCTCGATCAGCGCGATGAATTCGGCATGCGCGCCGCTCAGCCGCACCCCGCTGCCCGCAAAGACGACCGGACGCTCGGCGCTGGCGATGCGGTCCAATATCTCGGCCGCAACCTTATCGAGATCGTCGCGCCGCCACGGCTCGTCGAGTTCGGCGGGATCGAAACCGGGCAGCAAATCCTCGGGATCGATCTTCGCCGCCTGCACGTCGAGCGGGATATCGAGCCACACCGGCCCCGGCCGGCCGTTCGCCGCGAGATACAGTGCCTTTTCGAGATGGTAGCGGATCGAGCGCGGGTCGGTGACCATGGTGACATATTTGGTGATCGGCCGCACCAGTTCCTCGATATCGAGTTCCTGGTCGCCATATTGGCGCAGCGGCAGCCCCGTGTGGCGCACCGTCGTCTCGGTCTTCACCTGCCCCGAAATCACCAGCATGCCGATCGAATCGACATAGGCGCCATAGACGCCGGTGATCGCATTGGTGCCGCCGGGCCCCGAGGTGACATTGACCACCGCGAGCCGGTTGGTCAGCCGGTAATAGGCCTCGGCCGCCATCGACAGCGCCTGTTCGTGATGGGTGAAGGTCGTCGTCAGCGCGGGATGCATGCCGAGCGAATGGTTGAGGTGCATCGCGCCCCCGCCGGTCAGCATGAAGATATCGGCGATGCCGCGGTCGGCAAGAAACTGGGCGACCCAGTCGGAGAGCTTGATCTGGCTCATTTTTTCCATCCATTGAAGATTGCGGTGCGGCGGATCGCCGCATCGAGGGAGATTGTCGGTTCGACGCCGAGGCTTTCGCGGACCAGCGCGGTCGAGGGAACGTATCGCCCGGGGTTCCACCCCGCGTCCTCGCGACCCAGCACTTCGACGCCGGGTCCGCCGAGCACGGCGGCGGTGCGGCGCGCGAGGTCGGCGATCGACACCGCCTCCTCGGACCCCATATTCCAGGTCGCGCCGCGCGGCGCACGCAGCAGCATCAGCCACAGCCAGGCGGTCAGGTCGGCGGCGTAGAGATAGGAGCGCACCGCGGTGCCCGCGCTCTCGATGCGGATCGCCCGCCCCGCCATCGCGTCGCGGATGAAATTGCCCGCGGCGAAATGGATGTCGAGCGACAGCAAGGGGCCGAGCAACGCGAAGATGCGTGACGTCACGACGTCGAGCCCGAACTGCTTGCCATAGATGGCGCAGAGCAGTTCGGCGGCGCGCTTGCCCTCGCCATAGGCCGATTTCGGGTCGCGCGGATCGGGACCGCCGGACCAGTCCTCGGCGACATGCGTCACGTCCCACGGCTGCGCGCCATAGACCGCGCCCGAACTCAAAAAGAGCATCCGCCCCGCTCCGCGCTCGACAGCCAGATCGAGCGCGTTCCGCGTGCCGCTGACGATCGTGTCGAACATCCGGCGCGGGTCATGCGCGTTGAGATAAGCGCTGGCGTCGGTCGCGGCGTGGATGACATGCGTGAAGCGGCCCGCGGGCGCGACGAAGTCGCAGACATCGCCCGCAACGAACTGGAATCTCCTGGCAAGATGCGGCGCCTTCACCGCAAAGGCGGCGGGATCGCGGCTCAGGATCACGACCTCGGCATCGCACGCCGCGCGCGCGAGCGCTTCGAGCATCCAGCGGCCGATAAAGCCCGTGCCCCCGGTAATGAAGATGCGCGCGCCGTTCAGCCCCGCCCAGTGCGGTGCGAGCTGGCGGTCGATCGCCGTGAGGTCTTCGTCGAGGATCATGCCGGCACCAGTCCGAGCGACGGCCGGCTATCGCGGTGCGCGCGCGCCACCCGCGCGATGCTGTCGAGCGACAGCGCCCAGACGATCAGGACGATCAGCCCCGGGCGGATGAAATGCCCCGCGGTCAGCCCGAAACTCGCGGTCACCGTCCGCTCGCCGAGCCAGCTGTTGCTCGTCACGTCGAGCACGGTCGCGAGCGGCCAGTCGCCGACGAGGCAGAGCAGATAGGCACAGGCGATCGCGGCGATCGGCCCTGTCCCCTCCCACTTTTCCATCAGAACAAGGAAGAGCAGGAAGAGCTGTGTGTAGCCCCCCGGCGATTGCGTCACCAGATAGGCGCCAAGCAATATCGCCGCGATGCGGTGCGTCGGCAGCGCCCTCGGCTGAAGCCATGCCGCCGCGAGCGCCGCAAGTGCGACGAGTTGGGTCGACCGGATGACGATCGGCACCAGAAACTCGATCGTCTCGATCAGCCGCGACGGCACGAATTGCAGCAGCGGGATGTCGAGCGTGCGGAACATCAACAGCGGCGCGTAGCTCGTTGAATAATTGACCTCGTTCCACACCTGCCCGCCCTGGAAGACGACCCAGTTGGCGGTGTTCGACGCGAGTTCTATCGGCGTCCCCGACCCCACCAGCGCGAGCGTGACGAGATAGAGCGCTATCGTCGCGATCCCGGCGACCTCGAGCGTGCGCCAGTCGCGCTTCACCGCATGCGCGAACATCGGCAGCACCAGATAGGGTTTGAAATTGATCGTCACCGCCGCCGCGAACCAGCGCCACGGCTTCGACGCAGTCACCGGCCCATGCGCGATCATGAAGAAGGCGAAGGCGACGAGGATGAGGTTGCCGCGTTCGAGCGTGAACAGCATCGGCAGCCCCAGCGCGATCGCGAGCGTCCGCATCGGCGCGGTGCGGCGGTCGAGGCGACGGAAGCAGACCCATGCGAGCGCCACGTCGATCAGGTAGAAGGCATGGATCGTCGAACGCGCCAGCCAGTCGCAATCGCGCGCGGTGAAGCTGTTGTGCAGATAACAGCCCGGCAGGCTCGTCGCGTCGAGGAACACGAACGACAGCGGCGGATAGATGCTCCGCCACACGTCGTAAATGCCGCGATTATTCGCCCAATAGGCGGTGTTGAACCAGTCCATATAGGTGTCGTTGGTGTCGAACACGAAGGGCTGCGGCAGGTAACCGGCGTCGCGGAAGACATGCAGCGTCCACCCCGCGCTCGCCACGACGGCGAACGCGAGCAAGACCTCCGGCCACAGCGGAAGCAGGCGGGCGCGCGGCGACGTCATGCGCGGCGGATGAGTGTGCGCGCCGCGGGCCGTGTGCGCGGCACGGGAAAATTGATCCGTTCCTCCTCGATCACCAGCGGCACGTTGCGGCTGCGTTCGGCGAGCATCCGCACCTGCTCGCCGATCAGCCCGAGGAAGAGCAGCAGCACGGCAAAGATCAGGAAACCGAGCGAGAGGCCGAGCAGCGCCCACACCGGCCCATCGAAGGCCAGCGCCACCGGCGCGGCAACGAGCAGCCCGAGCGCGAGCAGCCCGACATAGAAGGACAGGAACAGGGGCAGACGCAGCAGCGACTTTGCCGACCCCGCCAGCCCCGACAAGGCGAAGGACGCGAGCGCGGCAAAATCATTCTTGCTCTCGCCCGCCGCGCGCTCGGGGCGGTCGAACGGCACGAGCGCGATGCGAAAACCGCTTTCGACCACCATGCCGCGAAAGAAGGGTTCGGGCTCGTTCCACGTCGCGAGCGTGTCGATCACCTCGCGGTCGAACAGCCCGAAACCCGTCGCGCCCGGGATCACCGGATAGTCGCCGAAGCGGTTCAGGAAGCCATAGCCGAGGTGTCGCGCCGCGCGCAGCAGCGGCGACGCCCTTTCCGACCGCCGCTGTCCCAGCACGACCTGTGCGCCGTCGCGCCACTGGCTCAGAAATTCGCGGATCAGCCCCGGCGGGTCCTGGAAATCGGCGCACATGCCGATCACCGCCTGCCCTTCGGCCTGGTACAGCCCATAGGTCGGCGAGCGCATCTGGCCGTAATTGCGGTTGTTGAGGATCACCCGGACACGCGGATCATCGGCGCAGATCGCGCGCATGATGTCGCGCGTGCCGTCGGTCGAGCCATTGTCGATCAGGATGATCTCGTGCCCCAGCGCGTGGCGCTCGGCCTGCACCGTCACCGCAGCGCAGATCGCGCGCACATTCGCCGCCTCGTTGAAGCAGGGAATGACGATCGACAATTCGGGGGGCGCATCCTGTCCCGTCATACCGCGCGTTTCCCGAACAGCCGGATGCCCGTCGCAGGGGCATAGATTTCGGTGAAGATCGCGCCGAGCATGACCAAAGCGAGCAGCGCGACCGCGGCGACATTATATTTGCGGTCGGCGTCGAGGCGCGGCGCTTCGAGCACCTGCACGCTCGCCGCAGTTTCGCCTGCCAGCGTTTCGACCGCCACTTCTTCGGACGAGCGCGCATAGACCTCGTACAGCGCCTGCGCGAAGCGATAGTCGCGATAGAGGTTGAGATATTCGCCCGACACCTCGCTGAGTCCCGCGACATTCGGCCCCGCCGCGCCCGCCGCGGGCTGCGCCGAGCGCGCGATCTGCGCGCGCAGCGACGCGACCTCGGTCTGCACCGTCATCAGCTGCGGATTTTCGGGACCCTGCACCTTTTCGAGCGTCTGCAGTTCGACCTGCTTCGCCTGCAGCCGCGCCTCCAGCCCCGCACGCACCGACAGCGCCGCGCCGAGTTCGGCCTGCGGTTCGGCGAGCCGGTTGCGGCGGCGGAAATCATTAAGCGCCTGTTCGGTCGCGACAACGCGGTCGCCGGCTTCGCGGAAGCGCTGCATGACGATCGCGCGCTTGCGCTCGACGCGATCCTTGCCGAGCGCGACGATGCGCGTGCCGATCGCGGCGACATAGGCACGTGTCAGCTTCTCGGCCTCTTCGGCGTCGTGCGTGCGCGCCTCGACCTCGACGATGCCGCCGGTCAGCGTGTGGACGTCGACCTTTTTCGCGAGCGCGATGCGCGCGCTGGTCACATCGTCATAGCCACCGGGGCCGACGAGCTTCAGCGACTTGATCACCGCATCGGCAACCTCTGCGCTGCGGCTGACCGCGAGATACATGTCGGTCTGCTGCTTCGCACCGCCGAACAGCGCGGCAAAGCCCTGAAGCTGACCGCCGAGCGCGTTGAGCGTCGAGCCTAGCCCGATGCTGCTGCTGTCCTGCGGCAGCAGCTTCGCGCGCGCGACATAGGGCTGCGGAAAGATCGTCAGCAGCGCGAGGAGCAGCGCGGCGATCGCATAGCAGCGCCGACGCCAGCGCGGATCGGCGATCATGCCCGTCAGACGGTTCATCGCGTCACCGCCGCGACCGAGGCCGCCCCGACCAGCCCGCTGAACAGCGTCCCGGTGATATCGCGCAGCCGCGCCCAGAATTCGCCGCGATTGGCGTCGATCGGCACATAGACGAGGTCGCCGGGCAGCGCCGGCGCCTTGAGCGCGCGCTTGCCGCCCGCCAGCACCGTGCCATTGGCGCGGACGACGAAAATCTCGTCCTTGTCGCCGATATTCTGCACCCCGCCCGCCGATTTGACGAAATCGGCGACCGTCGCGCCATCGCGATAGGCGAAGGAGGCCGGGCTCGGGACCGCGCCGAACACCCCGACCGTCACCGGCCGCGCCGGGATATGTACGATGTCGTTGTTCTCAAGGATCAGGTCGGCGGGCAGCGCCGCGCTGTCGACGGACATGTCGAAGACCAGCCGCCCGTCGGGCTCGCGCTTGCGCAGCTGGTCGACGATGCTGTTGATCAGCGCGATATTGCCCGGCTGCGCGAGCTGGGCGCGATTGACCGAGGTCACCGGCTGCGCCGCGAGCAGCAGTTCGACATCGTCGATCGCGCGGTCGTAGCTCAGCCGTTGCTGGTGCTTGACGCTCTCGCGCGTGATGACGCTGGCATAGGGAAAGGCCTCGCCGGTCAACCCGCCCGCCTGCGCGACGACATCGGCCATGCGCGTGCCGGGTTGGACATAGTAATGGCCGGGCCGTGCGACCTCGCCGCTCAGCGTGACGAGTACCGGCTGCTGACGCAGCGGGCGCGCGATGCCGATGTTCGACAGGATGCGGATCACGTCGCCGCGCCGCGCCTTGCTGCTCGCGGCGTCGGCAGCCGACAATTCGCGCCAGCCGCTCGCATCGGGGTTCAGCGCGTTAAGCAACATCAGCCGCCCGTCGTCGGCGACGGTGCTCACTCCGCCGGCGTAGACGATCGCGTCGGTGACCGTTTCTCCGGGCGCGAGTTCGAAGATCGCCTCGCGGTTGATGCTGCCGATCACCGCGACCTCGGCGCCCGCGGGTGCA
Organism: Sphingopyxis sp. KK2; assembly: GCF_001990265.1. GTDB lineage: Bacteria > Pseudomonadota > Alphaproteobacteria > Sphingomonadales > Sphingomonadaceae > Sphingopyxis. The sequence continues at coordinate 3,019 of NZ_LYVN01000059.1, read as the reverse complement.
ACATACAGCACGTCGCCATTCTGCAGCACCGCGTCGCCGCGCGTGTCGCCTTTCAGCAGCAGGTCGTAGAGGTCGAAATCGGACACGAGCTGGCCGCCGCGGCGAAGCTGGACCGAACGGAAACTGCCGCCCGATGCGGGGCCGCCCGCCGCCATGACGACGTTGACGAGGGTCGACAGGCTGTTCGCGCTGTACGATCCCGGCCGCGCGGCGAAGCCGGTGACATAGACGGTGATGCCCTTGAGCTTCGCGACCCCGACCTCGAGGTGGAAACCGCGATACTGGCGCGACACCTCGCGCTCGATCACGCCATGGACATCGCCATAGCGCACCCCGCCAACGCGGATCGCGCCGACGCGCGGCACGAAGATGCGCCCCTCGCTGTCGATAACGAGCCGCAGGCCCGACGCCTGCACCGACCCGGTAAGGCCGATCAGCAACTCGTCGCCGGGGTTGAGCCGGTAATCGGGCGGGATCGCGGTGGTCGCGGGCGCGGTGAAATCGCGCGCGCCGGGGACCAGCAGTTCGGATCCGAAACGGCGCAGCGGCTTGCCTGCGACCGACGACACCCAGGTTTCGAATTCGCTCGGCGGCGGCGCGACCTTCGCGACCGGTTGGCGGTCCGCCGGTTCGGGAACGGCTTCGGGCGTCGGCGCCTCGATCACCGCCGGCACGATCGGCGGCAGTTCGACCACCGGCACCGCCACCTGTTCGGCGGCACCGCGGCTCGCCGCCGTGTCGCCCGCACCGCCGACCGGCGACGCGAGTTGCGCCGACGCGGGCAGCGCGCCCAGCAAGGACAGCGCCGCCAGCGCCTTCCACCCATGAATCATCAGATTGCTTCTTCCATTTCGACCAGCCCGGCTTCGGCGCCGAGCAAGATGTCCGCCGCCGTCTGCCAGAGGTCGGGCGTCGTCGCGGCGAGCATGCCCTGCCCCGTCCCGCCGACGCGGTACGGCCGCCCGTCCCAATGCGTCGCCTTCCCGCCGGTTTCGGTCAGGAACAAAGCGCCCGCCGCATGGTCCCAAGGCAGGATGCGCTGGAACAGCGCGATATCGTCCTGCCCGAGCACGAGGCGCGGGTAGCTTTCGGCGGCGCAGCGCGGCACCGGCTGGACGTCGAAGGCGCGGCGCGCGGCGCCATGCACCCGGTCGCGGCGGATCGCCGACAGGAAATGCGTGCCGAGCGCCGCGCGCGGCTGCTTGCGCCGGGTGCTGCGCGCCCGCGCCGGGCGGCCGTCGACCGTCGCACCCTGTCCGCGTTCGGCGTAGCACATCCGCCCCGCCAGCGGGTCGAGCATCCAGCTTGCCAGCGGCTCGCCATCCTCGACCAGCGCGACCATCATGCCGAAGGGCGCACGCCCGGCGGCAAAATTGGCGGTGCCGTCGAGCGGATCGATCAGCCACACGAGTCCGAGGCCTGCCTCCGCGAGCAGATCGGGGTCAAGCTCGGCCGCCTCCTCGCCGATGATCCGCGCGCCAAGCCCGAGCTTCGCGAGCCCGTCATGCAGCCGCCGCTCGCATTCGCGATCGACGATCGTGACGACCTCGCCCTTGCTCTTCTCGTCGATGTCGCCCGGTGCGAGCCGGCGAAAGCGCGGCATCATCACCTCGGCGGCGACCGAGCGCATCAGCGCCTCGACCTGCTCGCGCGGAAGCACCGGATCAGGCCGCCAGGCTGGCGGGCGCCACGCGCTTGGCGACGGCGGCACGCTCTTCCATCATGCGGATGCGCGGCAGGTCTTCGGCGGCGATCGCGCCATAATAGTCGCGCTTGTTCTGCAGCCAGGCGAGTTCGAAGGCGACCGCATTGGCGACCCCGGCGTCAAAGTTCGCCGCTTCCACCGCCGCACCGTCGAACACGATCTTGCGCGTTTCGAACCGGTCGAGCCGCACGGCGCGGATTTCGCGCAGCGCCGCCGCCGCCTCGACCGACACCGACCCGCCGACAACGAGTTCGAGGTCATGGCTGGCGCAAGCATGCGCCGCGCGCAGCACCGCGTCGGTGATCGCGCGGTCGTTGATCGCGCCGCGCGGCAGGCCGCGCGACAGGGTAAAATCGACGCGGCCGAAGACGATGCCGTCGATCTCCTTGGCGAGCGGCAGCATCGCGTCGAGATTCTGGAGCGTCGTCTCGGTCTCGAGGTTGAACAGCAGGCGCGTGTCGCCGCGGTCGGCGCCATAGACCTTGCTGCCGGCGTCGACGAATTTCGACAGCGCATAGGGCGTCTCGATCATCGGCGCGATGATGTAGTCGGCGCCATAGAGCTTCGAGGCATGGAGGTCGGTGACCGCTTCGCAGCCGCCGATCTTGAGCGCGAATTTCAGGTCGGCACGCCAGGTCAGTTCGAGCAGGCGCAGCAGTTCGTCGGGGCGCGTTCCTTCGGCCTCGAACTCGGCCTTGACCGCGACCACGCCAAAATCGTCGCGGCCTTTTTTGAGCATGTCGAGCATGCGCTTTTCGGTGGAATTCATTTTCCGCTTCCTTTCGGTGCAAAGGCTGGTGACAAAGCCAAAGACGAAGAAAGGCGGCGTATTCCGTAACGATTTCGGCCAATTTTTATTTTTGCACATCGGTCCAAGGGAAGCCCGGAACGGCTACGTCATAATTAGAAATGCCAGTCCCCCCGGCTCTCCGTTTCCCCATCGCCCTCGGGCTGCTCTGCATCGCGGCAAGCGCGAATGCAGCCGAGGCGGAATCGCTGCCGACGGGCGACAGCAGCCTTGTCCGCGACCGGATGACCGGCTGGTCGGCGCCGCCGCCCGAACCGGTGCTCGCGCCGATCCGATCAATGGCAGCCACCGCGTCCATGCCGGGCTCGACATGCCCGGGCGCGCGGGCACGGCGATCCTCGCCGCCGCGCCGGGGACCGTCGCCTTTGCAGGGACAGCCGGCGGCTATGGCCAGATGGTCGAGATCGACCATGGCGGCGGCCTGCGCACCCGCTACGCGCACCTCTCGCATATCCTCGTCAGCCCCGGCGAGGCGGTGTCGGTGCAGCAGACGATCGCGCTGATGG
>NZ_LYVN01000058.1 GCF_001990265.1 Sphingopyxis sp. KK2 | reverse complement strand
CAATGCCAGGGCGGAGCTGGTCGTAGCGGCCGCCGATCGCGCGGATGAACAGCTCGGCGCCGCGATCCTTGTCGAAGAAGATGATGCGCGGGTCGAAGCGGCGCGCCTGCGCAAGCAGGAAGTTGACGACGACGGTCTTGCCCGACCCCGACGGACCGATGACGGTGAAGTTGCCAAGGTCGCCCTGGTGGAAGTTGAAATAATAGGGACCGGCGGCGGTGGTTTCGAAGACGGTGACCGCCTTGCCCCAGACATTGCCGTCGGCGCGCCCCGCGGCGAAATTATGCCCGCTGGCAAGCCCGGCGAAATTGGCCGACGAGACCATGCCGCGGCGGACGATATATTTGAAGTTGCCCGGGAATTGCGACCAGAAAGTCGGTTCGAGCGCGATATCCTCGCGCACCGAGATGATCCCCAGTTCGGCGAGCGACGCCTGGACGTCGGCGATATTGGCGCTGACCTCGGCCTCGCTCGCGCCATGGACCGCGATCGTCATATGATGCTCGCCGAACGCGGCGCGGCCCGCAGCGACATCGTCCTTGGCCCGCGCGAGCTGGTCGCGCAGGCTGAGCGCCTCATCCTCGGTCGAGCGCATGCGGCGCAGCGCGAGGTTCATCTTGCCGAGCGCGGGCTGGCGGTCGACGAAGGCGAAGCTTTGCGACATCACCATCTCGAACGGCAGGCGCAGCAGTTCGTCGAACATGCCCGTCGCGGTCGACGCGGGATAATCCTTGATCGCGACGATGCCGACGAAACGGCGGTCGGCGTTGCCCACGGGGGCGAGTTCGATCGTTTCGGCGCCGAAGCTGATGCGGCGGTCGGGCAGGTAATCGCCCGCGTCCTGATGTGGTGCGAGCAGCCGGCGCGGCTCGCCCGAGAAGAGCTGGCCGAAAAATTCGAGCGGTTCGGAACAGAGCCCCTGGTCGGTATCGTAGAGGCCGAGCAATTCGGGCTGGTAGCTGCCGAGCTGCGCCATCAGCGCCTCGCGCGCGGTATCGAGCAGGCGCAGTTCCTGCGTCACCGTGGCGCGGTAATCCTGACCGGTCGAACCGAGCCAGCCCGACAGCCGGTCGAGCAATCCCATGCGTCCCGGTGCCGGGCGGCGGACGAGGGTGAGATAGAGGTCGTTGCGATAGAGCTGCTTGGTCGCGAGCCGCGCCTGCCAGCGGGTATCGAGCCCGGCCGAGAAATCGTCACCGAAATCGCCGTCGAGGGTGATGCTCGCCTCACGCCGCACGACATGATGATAGAGCGCGTAGCGCGACGATCCGATCGCCTGCAGCATCGCGTCGCGAAGCAGCTTGCGATAATTGAGTTCATCGCTGTCGGCAGTTTCGAACAATATGCCGCGCAGCCGGATGACCTGCATCAGCATGCCGTCGCGCGTCTCGATCGTATGGTCGTCGACATGGCGGCCATAGGGCAGATGCTTGCCCGCCGGCACTTCGCCGTCACTCGCCGCGGGGCGGGGTTTCAGGGACGATAGGAGTTGCACTGCCAGGTCTTGAAATTCTTCACGCGCGGACAGCGGCTGACCTTGGTCAGCCATATGTCGAAGAAGCGTGGTTCGCGCAGGCACAGCAGCGCGCCGATCAGGTGGATCACGAGCGCGCCGAACAGCGCCCAGAGCGAACGGAAGATCAGGAACAGCTCGGTCGCCGCGATCGCGTTGATCACGAAGAAGCTGTAGGTGACGCCCGCGAACATCTGCGGGCGCGTGAGCGCCACGAACAGAGGGTCGCGGTCAAGGTCGCTCATCGCCCCGGCTTACAGGCCGCTGGAGGACGACTGGATGCCGGCGACGATGCTGGCGGCGCCGAACAGGATGAAGCAGCCGAGGATCACCGTCGCGCCGTAGCGCCAGTTGATCCGTCCGGTGAGCATCAGGAAGCCGACCGAGGCGACCGCGATGATCGCGACGACGGTGGCGACGGTGCCGAGCAGCGTGCCCTGCAGCCAGCGCACGGCGTTGACGATCGCCCCCGAACCCTCGGGATCGGGCAGGTTGCTTTGCGCATAGGCGGCGGATGCATGGAAAAGGCCGGTCGCGGTGGCAGCAATCGCCGATATTCTGGCACTTAGTTTACGCAAAATCGTCCCCCCGGCCCGCAGGCATCAGCACTCCCCAAGCCTAAAACTCTATAGGCAAAGGGCTTCGTGGCGCAAGCATGATGCGCCGTTCACCCCAACGGTTCGTCGTTTCATAACGGGAGCGCGGCGGGGCGTCCAATCCCCGCCGGGCTTCCCGATGTTTATTTGGCCGAGGGCAGGTCGCTTTCCCAACCATAGGCGCCGCGCTTGCGGTTCCCCGTAGCGACCTCGTCCATCGTCAGCGGGTCGTAAAGCCGGCCGCCGAGCATCACGCGATGGATTTTTTCGGTGTTGCGGATGTCCTGCGTCGGGTCGGCGTCGAGGATCAGGAGATCGGCGAGCTTGCCCGGCTCGAGCGAACCGACATCCTTGGCATAGCCGAGCGACTGTGCCGGCATGATCGTCGCGGCGCGCAGCGCGTCGATGTTGCTCCATCCGCCCCTGACAAAGGACCAAATCTCCCAATGCGCGCCGAGGCCCGATTGCTGGCCGTGCGCGCCGATCGACACGTTGCGGCCCGCCTGCGCGATCTTCCACGCCTCGCGAGCCGAATCATCGTCGACATAGTCGCCCTCGGGCGCGATCACGCGGCGCTTGTTCTGCGCGGCGAGGTCGGTCGGCGAAATATGCTTCGTCAGGATCGGATGCTCCCACACATTGGTGTGCGCGCGCCAATAGGGGTCGCCCGCCGGGCCGCCATAGGTGACGACCAGGGTCGGGGTGTAGTCGACCGTCGTCTGGCCCCAGAGCTGCACGAGGTCCTGATAGAAGGTGTGCAGCGGGATATTATGCTCGACGGTCGAATTGCCGTCCTGGATCAGCGTTAGGTCCATCGTGTAGAGCGAGCCGCCCTCAGGCACGACTTCCATGCCCTCGGTCTGCGCCGCCTTGACGACCATCTGGCGCTGCTCGCGGCGCGGCTGGTTGTAATTCTTCACGCTGTGCGCGCCCTGCGCCTTCAGGCGGCGGACATGCGCGAGTGCGTCCTCATAGCTGTTGATCTCGGCATAGACGCCGGCAGCCTTGGCGCCATAGATGATCTCGCCGGTCGAAAAAATGCGCGGTGCGAGGATGATCCCGGCGCGCTGCATTTCGGCCGAGGGGAAAATCTCCGACGCGCGCGACGACGGGTTGTGGCTCGTCGTCGTGCCCATCGCGAGATTGACGATCTCGGACCAGTTCCGCTGCGGCACCAGTTCGTCGTCGCCGTGCGAGCCATGGGCATGGGCATCGACGAAGCCGGGGACGATCGTCTTGCCCGCGGCGTCGACGGTGACCGCACCCGCGGGCACGCTGATCGACGCGAGCGGGCCGACCGCGGTGATGCGGTCGCCCTCGATGACGATCGCGCCATTGTCGATGACGCCGCCGTCCTTGCCCGCCATGGTGACGATGCGTGCGCCGTTAATGACGACGGTGCCCTTATGCTTCGCGGCGGCCTGCGTCATCGCCAGCGAGACGCCCTCGGTCGGCGGCGCGAATTTCGGAGCTTTTTCGTCCGCCGGGGCGTTGGTGAACAGGCTGGCAAGGTCGGCGCTGAACAAGGTTGCACCGCGGCTCCAGTGGAGCTTCGCGCCGCCGTTCGACCAGTGCATGAAATCGGCGCCGCTGCCGCTGACGCGCGTGACCGGCAAGGCGCCGCTCTTGGTGCCGAGCGACACGTCCTGTCCGCCGGGCATCAGTGGGGTGACATAAGCGTCGTAATTCTGGCGGAAGGCGAGCGTGCGGCCGTCGGGCGAGATTTCATAGTCGCTGACCAGCTCGCCATTGGCATGGCTGCGCTTGTCCTGCCCGTGGAGGTCGGTGCTGACGAGCTGGCTCTTGCCGTCGCCCGCGGTGATCATGAAGATGCGATCGTTGCTGGCGCCGAACTGCGGCTTGGCGCCGTCGTTCGCGATGCGCTCCGCCGGGCCGCCGGCAGCGGCGATGCGATAGATGCCGGGATCCTCGCTCCAGCGCGTCGAGGTCAGCCCGCCGCTGCCGCGCCGCTCGAACGCGATCGTCTTGCCGTCGGGCGAGAAGCGCGGTTCGGCATAATGGCCGGGGTTGGTCGTGACCTTGCGCGACGCGCCGCCGGCCGCCGGGATGACATGGATTTCGCCGAGGCCCGCGTCGGTCCAGCGCACGAATACGATCGACTTGCCGTCGCGCGACCAGCTCGGCCACAGCTCCATCGCATCGTCCTTGGCGGGGGTGAGCCGCCGCGCGGTGCCGCCGGTCGTGGGCTTGGTCCAGAGCTTGCCGAGCGTTTCGAACACGACGGTACGGCCGTCGGGCGACACTTCGGCCCAGCGCGGCATTTTGGTCTCGAAACTGTCGGGCGCGACCTCGACCGTCGGATGGGTCGCGTCGATCACGACGCGGTCGTCGGCGATGCGGAACGGAATGATCCGCGCTTCGCCGCCGGTGCCGCTGACGCGGCGCAGCTTGCCGCCGGCCCAGAAGACGAGGTCGCTGCTGTCGCGCGTCCATGCCATGTTCGGATAGACGCCGGTGACCGCCCAGGTTTCCTGCACATCCTGGTCGAGCGCATCATAGAGTTTCTTCTCGGTGCCCGAGGCGAGATCCTTGACATAGAGCTTCGACTGCGTGCCCTCGCGGCGGACGAAGGCGAGCTTCTTGCCGTCGGGCGAGGGGGTGGGGCGCACCGCGCCGCCGGCGCCCGAAGCGGCAGTGCTGACCTCGCCATTCTCGAGGCTGTAGCGCTCGATGTGGAACAGGTCGGTGTTGCTGTCCTGCGCATATTCGAAGATCGGGCCGGGGGTGACGTTGCGCGTGTAGAAGACGCTCTTGCCGTCGGCGGCGAAGATCGGCTCGCCCAGTTCCTTCTGGAGCCGCTCGTTCGCCTTCTTGACCAGCGGCACGCCCGCGCCGCCCGAGACATGGTACATCCACACCTCGCCGGTGCCGAGCGAGCGCCCGGTGGTGAAATGTTTCTTGGCGACGATGAACTGGCCGTCGGGCGACCAGCTCGGCTGGTTGAGCAGGCGGAAATCTTCCTTCGACAGCTGGACCTTGCCGCTGCCGTCGCGGTTCATCAGCCAGATATTGTCGCCGCCGCCACGGTCGGAAACAAAGGCGATGCGGCTGCCGTCGGGCGAGAAACGCGGCTGGTGCTCATAGGCTAGGCCCTCGGCGATGCGCGTCGGCGTGCCGCCTTCGATCGGCATCGTATAGATGTCGCCGAGCAGGTCGAAGGCGATCGTCCGCCCGTCGGGCGCGACGTCGACGTTCATCCAGCTGCCCTCGTCGACCGCGATCTGGACCTTGCGGGTCGTCATTCCCGGCGGGGCGTTGACGTCCCACTTTTCGTCCTTTTTCTCGGCGGCGGGCGCCGCGGCGGTTTGAGCGAAGACCGAGGTCGAGCAGGCCAGCGACATGGCCAGGGCGAGTGCAAAGCGCGCCATTTTAGTTTCCCCTGTTGAAATAATGCTGCGACCATATGGCTTTGGGCCGCAAGCGCAAGGGGGCGGTTTCGACGAAGGCGCTGGCCCGGTCGACGGACGGCTGCTAGCGCCAGACGAAAGAAGAACAGGGGAGGATGAGGCGTGCCGCTCAAGGGTGTCCGGGTATTGGATTTCGGCCGCTATATCGCGGGACCTTATTGCGGCGCGCTGCTTGCCGATTATGGCGCCGACGTGATCCGCATCGAGGGGCCTGCGGGCAATGAGGACCGTTTCTCGGTCCCCGTCGCCGAGGACGGGTCGGGCGGGATGTTCCTGCAGATGAACCGCGGCAAGCGCTGTCTGACGCTCAAGCCCGGCAGCGAGGCGGGACGCGAAATCGTGCGCAAGTTGGTGGCCACCGCCGACGTCGTGATTGCGAACATGCCCGACGACGCGCTGGAGAAACTGGGGCTCGATTATCCGACGCTCGCCGCGCTCAACCCGCGCATCATCCTCGTCACCGCCTCGGCTTTCGGCAGCGAGGGGCCGCTCGCGCAGCATGTCGGCTTCGACGCGGTGGGGCAGGCGATGTCGGGCGCGGTCTATATCGGCGGCAAGGACGGCGAACCGGCACGCGCGCAGGTCAATTATGTCGATTTCACCACCGCGCTGCACTGCGCCTTCGGGGTGATGCTGGCGCTGCGTGAGCGCGAGGTAACCGGCGTCGGCCAGCGCGTGTCGGGGTCGCTGCTCGGCACCGCGCTCGCGATCACCAACGGGCTGACGATCGACCATGCGCTGAACGGCATCGACCGCGGCATGATGGGCAACCGCGCCTTCAGCTCGGCGCCGACCGACGTATTTGCGACGCGCGACGGGTGGATCATGACGCAGGTCGTCGGCAACCCGATTTTCGCGCGATGGGCGGCGCTGGTCGGGCGGCCAGAGCTTGCCGATGATCCGCGTTTCGCGAGCGACATCCTGCGCGGCGGGCATGGCGCGGAACTGAGCGCGATCATGGCCGATTGGTGCGCGCCGCGCACCAATGCCGAAGCGCTGGGCGAGCTGGGTGCGGCCAAGGTCCCCGCGGGGGCGGTGCTGAAGCCGTCCGAAGCACTCGCGCATCCACAGGTCGCGGCGACCGGGGTGGTCGATGCGATGGATTATCCGGGCGCCCACGGTCCGGCCCCCGTGGTGCGCACCCCGATCACGCTGTCGGCGAGCGCCAAGGCCGCGCCGGTTCCCGCGCCGCAGCTCGGGCAGGACAGCGCCGCGATCCTTGCCGAGATGGGCTATGATGCCGCTGCGATTTCGGCTTTGCGCGAGCAAAGGATTATTTGACGCGTCGCCGCTGGACGTCCCGGCATCGCGTGATTAGATACCGATCAGTACACAATCTATCGCAGGAGTTCCCCCGATGAGCGACGCCACCGACTATGTTCCGCCGAAAGTCTGGACCTGGGACAAGGCGAGCGGGGGGCGTTTTGCGAACATCAACCGCCCGATCGCCGGGCCGACGCACGACAAGGAATTGCCGGTCGGCAAGCATCCGCTCCAGCTCTATTCGCTTGGCACGCCCAATGGGGTGAAGGTCACGGTGATGCTCGAGGAACTGCTCGCGGCGGGCCATAGCGGCGCCGAATATGATGCGTGGCTGATCAACATCGGCGAGGGCGACCAATTCTCGAGCGGCTATGTCGCCGCCAATCCCAACAGCAAGATCCCGGTGATGATCGATCGCAGCGGCCCCGAACCGATCCGAATCTTCGAATCGGGTGCGATCCTGATCCATCTGGCCGAGAAATTCGGCGCCTTCCTGCCGACCGAAACCGCCGCGCGTGCGGAGGTGCTGTCGTGGCTGATGTGGCAGATGGGCAGCACGCCCTTCCTTGGCGGCGGCTTCGGCCATTTCTACGCTTATGCGCCGACGAAGCAGGAATATCCGATCAACCGCTATGCGATGGAAGTGAAGCGTCAGCTCGATGTGCTCGACCGGCGGCTCGCCGAGAGCGAGTATCTGGGCGGGGCCGACTACAGCATCGCCGATATGGCGGTGTGGCCCTGGTATGGCGCGCTGGTGAAGGGGCTGGTTTATGACGCCGGCGAGTTCCTGCAGGTGCAGGATTACAAAAATGTCCAGCGCTGGACCGACCAGGTCGCGACGCGGCCCGCGGTCAAGCGCGGCCGCATGGTAAACCGTGTTACCGGCGATCCGGCGAGCCAGCTTCACGAGCGCCACGACGCGTCGGACTTCGACACGCGGACGCAGGACAAATTGGCGCCTGCCGACGGCGGCTGAGCGTCGCAACAGCAAGTAGCTGAAATACCAGCTTTGTGGCCTTTGACTCTGACGGAAAATAGGTTACCTAACCAGCCACTTGGGGGCGAGGGGCGAGGTTGACGTGCTGCACGTGAAAACGATGACACCGGCCAATCGAGACTGGGTGCGTGCGGCCGTATCACCGTTGCAGCGCAGCGCCATTATCTCCCGATGAATTCATAAGATCGTAAAAAAACAGGATTACCAAAATCTTTTCGGGTATCCAGTTCGGTATTTGACTTTGAAATAATAGTTATTAGCGTTCGCGCTATTCATCAGGGCAAAGGGGGACGAGGCAATGGCTTTCGTACGTAAATCGCGTTGGTATGCGGGGACTGCTGTCGTCCTGGCGGCCGGATCGGCAATGCCTGCCGCGGCCCAGAACTATGTAGGCGAGATTTTGAAGGTTCCCTATACCTTCTGTCCCGCCAGCACGCTGGAAGCGCAGGGGCAGTTGGTGTCGATCGCGCAATATAGCACGTTATACGCGCTTTACGGCACCACTTATGGCGGCGATGGGGTGAATACCTTCGGCATGCCCGACATGCGCGGCCGTTATTCGATGCACGTCGGAACCGGCCCAGGTCTGTCGCCGCGTGTGCTGGGCCAGCAGGGCGGCACCGAGAGCAACACGATGACGCTCGCGACGATGCCGAAGCACGAACATATCGCGCTGATAAAGGCGACGACCGACGCGGGCAATTCGACCAGCCCGGTGGGCAACAATCTGGCAACCACCCCCGCGAACAAATATATCAACGGAACGACGCCTGCGGGGCAGTTGATGGAACGCGGGTCGATCGTGGTTGCCAATACCGGCGGGAGCCAGCCCTATTCGATCCTGCCGCCGTTCACGACGATCCGCTACTGCGTGGTCGAGGCCGGGATTTTCCCGTCACGCAACTGACACACGATCCGGCGCGTCGCGGCGCGCATCGGGATTGAAAGAATTTCAGGGGAGTATGACGATGCGGCATACAAGGATTTCGGCACTCGGCGCAACGAGCGCGCTGGCCATGGCGATGTTGGCGGCTGCGCCGGCACAGGCGCAGGATTATTATCTCGGACAGCTGATCGAGGTCGGGGGTACCTATTGCCCGCGCTTCTATACAGAAGCCAATGGCCAGCTTCTGGCGATCAACACCAACCAGGCGCTGTTCGCGCTGCTCGGCACCTTTTATGGCGGCAATGGCACCACGAACTTCGCCTTGCCCGACCTGCGTGGGCGTATGGTGATCAGCCAAGGGCAGGGGCCGGGGCTTCAGACCTATAACATCGGACAGCGGGCCGGCGCCGAAAGCACGACGCTGGGCCAAGCCAATCTGCCGGCGCATATCCATGTCGCGTCGGTCGAAACCAACCCCGGCACCGCCACCGAGAAGCGGTCGTTCCGCAACGCCTTTGCGGTGACCGCCGACAATCAATATGCGACCGGGACCAATTTGAACGTCACGATGAACACCGAGACGGTCTCGGTTCAGGCCGCTGGTGACACTGCGACGACGACGGCGCCCACGCTGTCGCCGTTCCTGGTCACGCGCTATTGCATCGCACTCAGCGGTATTTTCCCGTCGCGTAACTGATCGGCGGCGCCGCGCACACAGGATTTTTGGGGAGGCGTAGATGACACGCACAAGGAATTTTCGCAAAGTCGCACTTGCTCTCGCCGTGACGGCGAGTCCGCTGGCCTTCACGTCGCCGGCACAGGCTCAGGCTGAACCCTATGTCGGCCAGATGATCCAGGTCGGGTTCAATTTCTGTCCGCGCGGCTACGCCGCCGCCAACGGGCAGATCCTCGCAATCCAGTCGAACACCGCATTGTTCTCGTTGCTGGGCACGAATTTCGGCGGGAATGGCCAAACGACCTTTGGGCTGCCCGATATGCGCGGGCGTATGGCGATCAACTACGGTCAAGGCCCCGGATTGTCGCCTTATGTGATCGGAGAGCAGGGCGGTGCCGAAACGCACACGCTGCTGACGGCCGAAATCCCCAGCCACACCCACCGCGCGGCGATCCAGACCGCGAATGCGCAGGCCAATGCGACGACCGCGAGCGGCAACGCCATCGGCATTTCGTCGAACTCGAGCTTCCTCGGCGGCAGCGACCCGGTGGGCAATCTGATGAGCCCGGGAACGGCCGTGGTCCAGCCGACCGGAAACAATATTCCCTTCTCGATTCGTCCGCCCTATCTGACGATGCAGTGGTGCATCGCGACGGAGGGTATTTTCCCGGCGCGCAACTGATTCGAGCAGTCCGCTCTGGACTGCGCCACATACGGCGATCGATCGAAAGCCGCGCCCTTCGGGCGCGGCTTTTTCTTTGGCGACGGGGGAGTATGCGTCAGACCGTTTGACTCTCGTTAAAATGCTATTAATTCTCGGTGCTTCATCGGGGAGGGGCTGAAAATGGCTACCAAGCATTTTTCGCGATTGCTGCTGGCAACGACCATCATTGGAGCGGCCGGGGCAGCGGCGCCTGCCAGCGCGCAGGACTATCTTCTCGGCGAGATATTGAAAACGCCCTATAATTTCTGCCCGCGCAACACGCTGCAGGCGAATGGGGCGATCCTGTCGATCGCACAGAACACCGCGCTTTTCGCGCTCTATGGCACCACTTACGGTGGCAACGGCCAGACGACTTTCGCGCTTCCCGATCTTCGTGGCCGTGCAACGGTCCACACCGGTCAGGGGCCCGGCCTGTCGCCCTATGACCTCGGCGAGGTCGGCGGTACCGAAACCAACACGATGACCGAAGCGCAGATGCCGCGCCACGAGCATGTCGCGCTGGTCCGCGCGACGGCGGCGGCGGGCGATTCGCGCCGCCCCTTCCGCAATGCGTTCGGCACCACGCCGGCGAATAAATATGTCAGTGGAGCCACACCCGCGGCGCTACTGATGAACCGCGACACGGTGATCATTCGTCCGACCGGGGAAGGCCAGTCATACAACCACCGCTCTCCATCGCTCGCCATCCAATATTGCGTGGTGACCGCCGGGATTTTTCCGGCGCGCAACTGATCGGCGATGAAGCGGGCGAGACCTGAGAGCGTTTTGAGGGGACCGAGGATGCGGAACAAGACGATATTGGCGCTGGCGAGCGCATTGGCCACGGGGGTTGCCCTTCCGGCGGCCGCGCAGGATTATTACCTCAGCCAGATCATTCACACCGGCTATAATTTCTGCCCGCGGGGCTTTGCCAATACCGATGGACAGATCCTGTCGATCGCGCAGAATACCGCTTTATTCTCGCTGCTCGGCACGACCTATGGCGGCAATGGCCAGACCACATTCGCCTTGCCCGATATTCGTGGAAGGCTGGTCGTAGGGTCGGGCCAGGGGCCGGGGCTATCGCTCTATGACCTTGGGCAGCGGGGCGGCGTCGAATCGCAGACGCTGACGGTCAACCAGATGCCGCAACATGTGCATCAGGCCTCGTTCCAGACGGTTAACGCGCCGGCAAACAGCCGGCGATCGAGCCGCAACTCGTTCGCGGTCACGCCGGACAATCAATATACCACCGACATCTCGAGCTACAGTGGCACCATGAACGACCAGACGATTACGGTCCAAAAGACGGGCGGCTCCACCCCGATCGCCAATCTCTCGCCTTTTACGGTGACGCGCTATTGCATCGCGATCGAGGGCCTATTCCCGTCGCGAAACTGATCGCGGACGAAGAAGCTGGTCAAAGATAATATGGAGGCGGGAATGGCACATATTCGGACTTTCGCGGCAGGGCTCGCGGTAGGTGTATCGTCGCTTGGGATAGCGGCGCCGGCGATGGCACAGGGTGCCGAGCCGCTGCTGGGCGAAATCGTCTATTTCGGCACGAACTTCTGCCCGCGCGGCTATGCGACGGCTGGCGGCCAGACCCTCTCAATCGCTCAGAATACCGCGCTGTTCTCGCTGCTCGGCACGACCTATGGCGGTAATGGCCAGACGACTTTCCAGCTTCCCGACCTGCGCGGACGCACGGCCATGCACCAAGGGAGCGGCCCCGGCCTGACGCCGTTCGTGCTGGGCCAACAAGCGGGCTCGGAGACGGTGACGCTCACGTCGAACAATCTGCCCAAGCACGATCATCGCGGCGCGATCCAGACCGCGAATGTTCAGGCCAATGCCACGACGTCGACCGGCAACGCCTTCGGCATTTCGAGCAATACCAGCTTCGAGGACGCGACGCCGCCCGAAGCCAATCTGATGGACCGGAGCATGGTGCAGGTCCTGCCGACAGGCGGCAGCCAGCCGATTTCGAACCTGCAGCCCTATATCGCGATCACAACCTGCATCGCGCTCCAAGGGATTTTCCCCTCGCGCAACTGATCGCGGCGTTTGGGACATTTTCGGCATTTTCCGCCTTTTGAGCGGGCGTCTGTCGTAGTGGTTGGTTGAAATCTCGCGCGCCTGGTCGGCACGAAGCCCTGATTTTCGACCTTTGCCGACGTTATGGCGACCGCTGCAGCGGACGGCAATGTATGTAAATTCCGCATTATCGCCGCGCGTCGATACAGGTCCGTCCGGTTACTCCCGCCGCGCATGATCGCGGGCATGAAAAGGCCCCTGACCTCCTTGCCGCAGGACATGCGCGGCACCGCGATGATCGAGATGGCGCTGCTGCTGCCGCTCTTCCTGATGCTGTTGCTCGGCATCCTGATCTATGGCCAATATTTCCTGCTTGCGCACAGCGTACAGCAGGCGGCGAACGACGGCGCTCGCGCCGCGATCACCGGGCTCGACGCGGCCGACCGGCGCGCCGTTGCGATCCGCGCGGTCGATCGCAGCATGGGGGGCATCGGCGGCTATCGCAGCGAACTGCGCAGCGTGCTGGTGTCCGAGACGCGCGAGGCCGTCACCGTCGATCTCGCCTATCGGGTGCCCGAGGGCAATTTGCTGCGTTCGACGCTGGTGCCGACGCCGGCGGAGGTCATCCGCGCCCGCGCCACCTTTGAACTGCCCGCCGACTGATGCGCGCGCACCACTCCCTGCTCGCCCTGCCGCGCGACGTTCGCGGCAGCATCAGCATCGCCGCCGCCTTCGGCCTGATCATGTTGCTCGGCGCCGCCGCGCTCGCGGTCGACGTCGGGTCGCTGCACCTCGATCGCCGCAAATTGCAGGGCATCGCCGACGCTGCCGCGCTCGCGGCCGCGGCGCGGCCCGGCGAGGAACGGGCCGCAGCGGAGCGCATCATTGCCGCCAATTGCGACTGCGGCATCACGATCGCTTCGCTTACCCCGGGCAGCTATGTCGCCGACGTGGGGATCGCGGCCGAGCGGCGCTTCGCGCCGGGCGGGGCGTCGCCCAATGCAGTGCGCATCGTGCTGACGCGCGAGCATCCCCTGTTCTTCGGGCGCGCGATCACGGGACGCGAGAGCAATGTCATCAGCGCCTCGGCGACCGGGTCGCGGCGCGGCTACGCCGCCTTTTCGCTGGGATCGCGCGTCGCGGCAGTCAGCGGCGGGGTACCCAATGCGATCCTGTCGGCGCTGACCGGAAGCCAGCTCAACCTGTCGGTGATGGACTATAATGCGCTCGCGGGTGCCGATGTCGACCTGCTCGAATTCTCCGACGCGCTGCGCAGCGAAATCGGGGTCGAGGCGCTGACCTTTGGCCAGACGCTCGACAGCCAGGTGACGATGCCGCAGCTGCTGTCGGCGCTGGCGACCGCCGCCGACCCGAGCGTCGCGCCGCTGGTCGAACATATGGCGGCGCGCGCGAGTGCGACGCAGCTCGTGCCGGCGTCGGCGATCGACCTTGGCCCACGCGCGTCGAGCGTGCGCGTCGACGCGGCCAATCCGGTGCGGGTCAACCTGCTCAGCCTGCTCCGCACGATGCTGATCCTGGGATCGGCCGACCGGCAGGTCGATCTCGACCTCGTCGGCGCGTTGCCGGGCGGTACGCATGCGAAGCTCGCGCTGATCGTCGGCGAACCGCCGGCAAACTCGCCGCTGATCGCGGTGACCGACGACAACCAGGTCGTCGTGCGCACGGCGCAGGTCCGGCTGCGCATCGACACGAAGATCGCGACTCCGGTCGCGACCATCGATCTGCCGGTCCTCGCCGAGCTTGGGTCTGCTTCGGCGCGGGTTTCGGACATCGACTGCGGCAAGAATGCGGGCGCGGCGGTAACGCTGGGGGTGACGACATTGCCGGCGTCGCTGGCGATCGGTTCGGTCACCGATAGCGAATTTCGCGACATGAGCCGTCCGCTCGACCCGAAAAAGGCGCGGGTGCTGAAGCTACCGCTGGCCAATGTCGATGCCGAAGCCGAACTGGTCCTGTCCGATCTGGCGGAAAAATCGGTCGCCTTTTCGCGCGTCAACATCGCCGACGGCACGGTCAAGACGGTGTCGAGCGCTGGGCTGGTCGCGGGCACGACGAAGTCGCTTGCCGATCGCATGGAGTTGACCGGCAACGTCCTCGGCATCGGGCTGAATCTGGGGGCGCTCAAGTCGCTTGTCGCGACGAGCGTGGGTGCGACCGCGCCCTTGCTCGACGGGGTGCTGCAACAGGTGACCGGGGTGCTTGGCGTCCATGTCGGGCAGGCCGATGCACGGGTCAACGCGCTGCGCTGCGGCCAGGTCAAGCTGGTCGGTTGATCCGTTCCGGAGCAAAAGAGTCCGCCACGCACCCATAAGGGAAAGGCAGCGATGCTTTGGAGGGTGAGATGGAAACGGGGCAGGGCCATGATCGCGTATCGGCGGCGGACTTCATTCGCGGCTTCGCAAGCTGGCGGATGCAGGCGGCGCGCAGGCCGGTGGTGGTCACGCACCATGGCAAGGACGCGCATGTGCTGATCTCGCTCGACGACTACCGCCGGATGGGCGGGCCGGGCGAGGGGCAAGCACCCGGCGCGGCGCTCCGCGAGTCGCAGCTATTGTTGCTTGAGTCGGTTCGTGATGCGCTGATCCTTGTCGATCGCGAACGGCGGATCGCCGCGATCAATCCAGCGGCGGCCGATATGCTGGAAATGGCGGCTGCGCCGCTGATCGGCCAGCCGCTCCGTGCGGCGCTGCCGACGATCGAGAGCAACCTGATCTTTCACCATATCCTGCGGATGATCGACCATCGCGAGCGCTTTTCGGGCGATCTGCCGTCGCTGCTGCGGCCAGGGCAGTGGATCCATGCCGACCTGGTGCCGCTGCCGGTCGGCGGTGCCATCATCCTGCGCGATGTCAGCGAAGCGATCGCCGCGCTCGAGGCGAGCGACGCGCGGGCAGCGGCGCTGCGCGCGATCGATGCCGATGGCGGCATCGGCCATGCCTGCATCTCGCTGCGCGAGGCGGTCGAATATGCGAATGAAGCGCTCACCGCGATGCTCGGGGTGGGCGACGAAGCGATCCGTCGGGTCAAATTCTCGGCGCTGCTCAGCGTCGGACGGCGTGCGGCGTTCGGCGAGGCGCTCGAGGCCGTGTTGCGGGGCGGAAGACCGGTTCGCATCGAGTCCGAACTGGTCGCACGCGACGGCGCAACCATCCCGGTGGCGCTGGCGATCGCCGAGCGGCGCAACGCCTATTTCAGTGATGGGGCGGTGGTGATCGTGACGCGACGCTTCACCTGACGGGTGGGAGCTTGCGGCGCTGGACAAAGGCGGCGATCTTCACGATGATCGCGTCCATCGCGTAGCAAGATGCAACTTACCTTTACGTAAGCGTGAACCGTCCATATAAGGGCGGCACAGCCCTTGGGAGAATCATAATGGACATGGAGTTCAGCCCCGAAGACCTCGCCTTCCAGCAGGAAGTGCGCAGCTTCATCGCCGAAAATTACCCCGCCGAGCTGCGCGGCAAGCAGGACGAGGGCGAGGAGATGTCCAAGGAGGATTTCCTCGCCTGGCACAAGGTCCTGTACAAAAAGGGCTGGGTCGCGCCGGCATGGCCGGTCGAATATGGCGGCACCGGCTGGACCCCGACGCAGCGCTTCATCTTTTCCGAGGAAACGGCGCGCGCCGACTGCGTTCGCCTGATGCCCTTCGGCCTCGCGATGGTCGGCCCGGTGATCTACACCTTCGGTACCCCCGAGCAAAAGGCGTATTTCCTCCCGCGCATCCTGTCGGGCGAGGATTGGTGGTGCCAGGGCTATTCGGAACCCGGCGCGGGGTCCGACCTTGCAAGCCTGCGCACCACGGCGGTTCCCGACGGCGACGACTATATCGTCAACGGCCAGAAGACCTGGACGACGATGGCGCAGCATGCCGACTGGGGCTTTTTCCTCGTCCGCACCGACAAGGATGCCAAGCAGCAGGAAGGCATTTCCTTCCTCCTCATCGACATGAAGTCGCCCGGTATCACCGTGCGCCCGATCATCACACTCGGCGGCGAGCATGAGGTCAACGAGGTGTGGCTCGAGGACGTTCGCGTTCCGCAGTCGCAGCGCGTTTACGAGGAGAACAAGGGCTGGACCTGCGCCAAGTTCCTGCTCGCGCACGAACGCACCGGCATCGCCGGCGTCGCGGCGTCGAAGCGCGGCGTCGAAAAGGTCAAGCAGATCGCGCGCACCGAGATCGACGGCGACAAGCCGCTGCTCCAGAACGCCTTTTTCAAGCGCAAGATCGCCGAGCTCGAGATCGACCTGACCGCGCTGGAGTTTACCGAACTGCGGACGCTGGCCGGCCCGAACGCGGGCAAGGGCCCGGGGGCGGAATCGAGCCTGCTCAAGATCAAGGGATCGGAAATCCAGCAGCGGCTGACCGAGCTGACGCTTGAAGCCGTCGGCCATTATGGCGCGCCCTATTTCCGCGGTTTCGGAGAGGGCGACAACGAACATCCGATCGGCCCCGACTATGCGCACCGCGCCGCGCCGACCTATTTCAACACGCGCAAGACGACGATTTACGGCGGGTCGAACGAGATCCAGCGCAACATCATTGCGAAGATGGTTTTGGGGCTCTGACCCAGAACCACCCCGGAACTGATCCGGGGTCTCCATCGGCCTTTATGGCCGCTTGCGGCATGGACCCCGGCCTTCGCCGGGGAACATAGAAAGAGACTATACCAATGGATTTCACCTACACCGAAACGCAGGACATGATCCGCGACACGCTCGCCCGTTTCCTCGGCGACACCTATGATTTCGAAACGCGCCAGAAGTTCATCGCCAGCGAGGAAGGTCGCGATCCGGCAATCTGGACCGCGCTCGCGCAGGAACTGGGCATGCTCGGCGCGTCCTTTTCCGAAGAACATGGCGGCCTCGGCGGCGGCGCGCTCGAAAATGCGATCATCATGGAAGAGCTGGGCAAGGTGCTGGGCATCGAGCCCTATCTGCCGACCGTGGTCATCGCTGGCGGCGCGCTCAAGGCCGTCGGCGGCGCGCAGGCCGACAAGTTCATCCCCGAGATCATCGCGGGCAATGTCATCGTCGCCTTCGCCTACGCCGAGCCGCAGGGGCGCTATGACCTCGCCAACCTCCGCACCACCGCGAAGAAGGACGGCGAGACCTATGTTCTGAACGGCCACAAGGGCGTCGTCTATGCCGCACCCTGGGCGACGCACCTGCTCGTCACCGCGCGCACAGGCGGCAATCAGCGCGACAAGGACGGCGTGTCGCTGTTCCTGATCGACGCGAACCTGCCCGGTATCGTTCGCCGCGACTATCCGACGGTCGACGGCAGCCGCGCATCGGAAATCTATTTCGAGAATGTCGCGATCCCCGCCGATGCGCTGCTCGGCGGCGAGGGGGCCGGTCTGCCGCTGATCGAGCAGGTCGTCGACGAGGCGACCGTCGCGGTGTGCGCCGAAGCGACCGGCGTGATGCAGAAGCTGCACGAAGGCACGCTGGAATATACCCAGCAGCGCAAGCAGTTCGGCATTCCGATCGCGAAGTTCCAGGTTCTCCAGCACCGCATGGTCGATATGTTCATGGAGGTCGAGCAGTCGCGTTCGATGACGATCATGGGCACGCTGAAGCTCGACCTGCCGGCGAATGAACGCAAGGCGGCGGTGTCGGCGGCGAAGAACAAGGTCGCGCGCGGCGCGAACTTCGTCGGCCAGAATGCGATCCAGACGCATGGCGGCATCGGCATCACGCAGGAACTCGCGATCGGCCATTATTTCAAGCGTTCGACGATGATCGAGGGCCAGTTCGGCAGCGCCGATTACCATATGGACCGCTATGAGCAGCTGGTGCTGGCGGATTGAAGATGGCGTTGCCCCCGCGCAGGCGGGGGCGACCTATTAGTACGCCAGATCGATCGCGATGCGCAGTGTGCGTGGGCGTAGCGGGGTCAGGAAGCCCGCGCTGCCCTCGACGAACGGCGTGCCGAGCGAGAAGCGGTTGCCGCGCGCGTCGAACAAATTGGTCAGCGTCAGCGACAGCCCGCGCCGGTTGTTGCCAAGCCGCATCGCCACGCCGGTATCGACATAGTCGCCCTGGCCCTCACCGAGCACGGGGCCGATCCCGAGCCGCGACGGCCCGATATAATTGGCCCAGCCATTGATCCGGAAATCCTCGTCGCCCATCGGCGCGGCATAGTTGATCGCGCCGCGCACCGCATAGCGCGCTACATTGGGAATCTGGCCGAGACGTCCGAGCAGCACATCCTGCGTCACCGATCCGTCGGCGTTCACCGGCGCGCCCGGTAGCCCCGGGGTGCCGCTGAAATTCTGGACGACGATCGTGCGCAGCGCTTCGGCGAACAGTTCGTCGACGCGGCTGTGATTATAGACGGCGCCGGCTTCGAGCGAGAGGCCGCGCATCGGCCGCACCGCAAAGGCGCCCGAAATGCTGGTGATGCGGCCGTCGCCGATATTGGCGGTGCTCGGAAAACCGTTCGAGTCGATGAAGTCGGCCTGGATATCGCGCCAGCGGCTGTGCGAGACCGAAATATTGGCGTCGAACGGCGTGCGGCCCTTTTCGCCGAAGCGGATGCCGCCTTCGAAGGTCTGGACCTGGTCGTTGCGGAAACGCCGCACGAAATTGCTGTCGACCGCGAGGCCGCCGGGGCGGAAGCCCTCCTGATAGCGCAGGTAGAGCGTTACGTTGTGGAAGGGCGAGGCAAGGATCGAGGCCGAGGGCAGCAGGTCGGTTTCGGAGCGGTGCGCCGAAGCCGCGATCTCGCGGTTCGCGACTGCGAAGGCGAGCGGGACATCCTCACCGCTGCCATTGAGGCGCGCGTGCGAGAAACGAATGCCGCCAGACGCGATGACATTGGGGAAAATCTCGGCCGTCGCCTCGCCATAGCCGGTGAATTCGGTGATGCTGTTGGTGACGCCGGTGAGCGGCGCCTGCATGAAGGCATCGCCGAATTCTCGTTTTTGCCGGGTGCGGTTGTCGAGGATGCTCGCCCCGATGACCCAGCCAAGGCCGTTGTGATAAGGGCGCGACAGGCGCGTCTCGCTGACGAACAGACGCGTCGTGTTGCGCTGGTCGAGGATGCGCGGCGGCTCGCCCTCCTTGCTCGCGTCGAAGCGTTCGAAGACGCGATGGCTGACCATAGCGTTCGACGACTGGAAATGCAGTCCGTCCCAGTCCTTCATGATGACGATCGTGCCAAGGCCATATTTGGCGCTGGCATTCTGATCGACCATCGAATTGCGAACGAGCGGCGGCGCATCGCGATCGGTATATTGGGCGTCGTCGGAGAGGGTTGCCTGATAGAGTCCCCCGAAATCGACGGTCCAATCGTCGCCCGCGTCGAAGCGGAAAGTACCGCGGCCGCCGCGGACATTGACGCGGTTGACGTCCTTCTGCCCGCGGAACGGATTGTCGATATAGCCGCCGTCGCTCACCATATAACCGACGAGCCGCAGCGCATGGCCATTGTCGCCGACCGGCAGGTTAACGGTGGCGCCGAGGTCGCCGCCGGGATCGCCATGCTGGGTCAACGACACGCCGGCGATCGCCTGGACATATTGGGCGTCGGGATCGGGCGCCTGCGGCACGACACGGATGATGCCGCCGAGCGACCCCGCGCCATAGAGCGTACCCTGCGGCCCTTCGAGCACCTCGACGCTTTCGATGTCATAGAGCCGCAGGTCGGGATCGGGAGCGTTGTAGCTGAGGCGGATGTCGCCGAGATACTGGCCGACGGTCGACTGGGTCGGGCCGGTAAAGCTGGAATCGGCGATGCCGCGAATGAACAGCTTGTTGCGCCCCGAGCCGAGATGGGTCGAGGACACGGTCGCCATGCGCGACAGGATCGATTCCATCCCGCGCTCGCCACCGAACGCCAAATCGCCGCCATCGAGAACGGTGGCGACGCCGGCGTAATTTTCATAGGGGAGGTCGGTCTTCGAAGCCGTGACGATGATCTCGTCGCCGGGACCAGCGACCAGATTGTCGGGCTCCCGCGCCTTCGGTGGCGGCGTCTTTGGCGGCGATGTCGCGCGCCGTGCAACCTTCGGCGGGGGCGAGGGGCGACGCTCGATCCGCCAGCTCGTCGCGCTGACCCGCACGGCGCGCGCATCGGTGCCGGCGAGCATGCGGCGGATCGCCTCGTCGACGCTCATCCGCCCGCGCACCGCCTTGACACGGCCGTTCCAGAGGCCGGCGTCGGCGACGCTGATGCTGACCCCGCCCTGGCGGCTGATCAGCGGCACCGCGCTCGCAAGGCTGCCCTTGGGCACGTCGAACGCCCGTTCCTCCGCCGCCGCGGCCGCGGCGGGGGCGCACAGCAGGACCGCTGCGGCGAGGAGGGGCAGGCTGCGGCTCATCTCAACGCGTCAACACCCAGCCATCGCCACGCTTTTCGGCGCGCGTTCCCGACAGCGCGGCGAGGTCGGCGATGGTGCGCGCCGGATCGTCGCCGACGATCAGCGCGCCGCGGAACGACTGGTCGGCCGCCTCAGGGGCCACGGTCACGCGCATGCCGGCGGTGCGCCGCAGGTCGTCGGCGACGACCGACAGCGGGGTGTCGGCATATACGAGCAGGCCCGAGCGCCAGCCGCCGACCGAAGCGGTGTCGACCTTGCGTACTGTGGGCGGCGTGGCGTCGCCGTCCTTCGCCTCGATGCCTTCGCCCGCGACCATGCGGACATTGTCGCGGCTCGGGTTGTAGACGACGATGCCTTCGGACACCGCGACCGAGGTCTGGCGGTCGCGGCGCACGACGTTGAACGCGGTGCCGAGGTCGACGATCCGGTTGCCACCGGCCTCGACGACGAAGGGGTCGCCGTCGCGGTGCACGACATGGAACATCGCTTCGCCGCTCTCGAGCCTGGCGAAGCGCGGGCGGTCCTCGTCGAGCGTGACGACCGACGCGCCGTTGATCTCGATCTTCGACCCGTCGGCGAGCGTCAGCGTGCGATGCTCACCCGCCTCGGTCTCGATACGGTTGGGGTCTGCGAAGAGGCCAATATTGGGCAGGGTGATCGCGGCAACCAGCGCGGCAGCGATGGCGCCGCCGAACCAGGTACGGCGCGAGGGCCGGGCGCGGGGCGCGGGGGCGTTGATCGCCACCGATGACACGGGATCGCGCGGCAGCGCGTCGAGATCGGCGTCGAGGGTCGCGACCGCGTCATAGGCTTCGGCATGGTCCGCGTTTTCGCCGAGCCAGTCGGCGAAGCCGTCCCAGTCGGCGAAGTCGGGGTCGCGCTGGCGGATCACCCAGTCGATCGCCTGCGCGGTGATGGTGTGAGGATCAGCCGACATCGAACTGCCTCCTGACCGTGACGAGCGCCGCATAGACCTTGCGCAAATCGGCCTCGACGGTGCTGAGGCTGACGCCGAATTCGGCGGCGATGTCGCGCTGGGCGACGCCGTCGACGCGGAAGCGGCGGAAGATGCGCGCGGGGCGGTCGCCCGTTGCCGAAACTGCGGCTTCGACCTGCGCGAGCTGTTCGCGCGCGATCAGCGCCGCCTCGGCCGACGGCTTTTCGACCGCGGCATTTTCGCCCCATGCATGGTCGCGCAGCATGCGCTGGCGCGCCGAGCGATAGCGGTCGAGCATCAGATTGTTCGCGGCGCGCATGACGTAGGACAGCGGATCGGCGATCGGGCCGGTGCGGCGTTCGGTGAGGCGCATCCACAGATCCTGGAACAGGTCCTCGGCCCCATCGCCCGCGCCGCGCACCTCAAGGAAGCGCACGATGCGGTCGCGGTTGGCGAGCAATACGCCTTCGATGCCCTGCGCGGGTGGGGATGCGTCGGTCGCCTCGGTCATGGATCGATTGATTCGGAACGCCATCTGCTGCTGAACGACACCTGTCTGGCCGGCGCCCCACGTCCCCCTGGCGGAGCCGTCATATAGCGTCCCGCGCGGCGTGCGCAACCGCAGCATGACCCCGCTCGCACCCGAAGGGCGTTTTTTGTGGCGGAGAAGGGGGGCGGTGGCGGCAATCATGATCCTCGGTCGTTCGTTGAAGGGCAAGGCAAGGGGGAAGCGGAGGGTGGGGTATGCTTCCCCCTTGCGGACAAGGCCGGTCAGGGCGGGGGCAGCCCGTTAGAGACCGACCTTGAGGCTCGCACGGAAAGCCCAGCCGACATGGCTTTGCTGTTCTTCCGCGGAAAGCTCGCCCCCGACCTGGAAGGCCGAGTTGCCGGCCATGCCGCGGATGCGGCCGACCCAGCCGCTCGTGCGATCGTCGGGAACAAGGGTGAAGGGGGTGCCGTCCTTGAACGACGCCGTCGTCGTGCCGAGCGACCCGCCGACGATCTGGCGGCGTCCGCCTTCGATCTCGAAGCGCGTCCAGCCGTCATATTGGTCGGTGCCGCCGAAATCGAGGCCGACCGCGACGGTACCCGAGACCGCGAGTTCGTCGCTGTCGCGGCCGAGCACGGTAAGGTCGAGCGCGTCGCCGCCACCGGTTTCGGTATAGCCCTTTTCGGTCAGCTTGTAATAATCGACCGCGACCATCGGGCGGACCGACAGGCCGCCAAGGCGGCCGTCATGCGCGACCGAGCCCGAGGCCGACCAGAGGGTGCCGTCCCATTTGCCGCGGATCGTTTCGTTGATGTCGTCGGCGCCGGCTTCAGCCTGGAACTGACGGGTACCCTTGAAGCTGATCGGCGCGCCCGAGATACGGGCGTTGGCCATCCAGCCGTCCGAACGCAGGCGCCAGTGCAGCGCGCCTTCGAACTGACTCGAGGTCACTTCATTGGCGTTGGCGGCATTGCCGTCCTTGCCGGCGAGGAACGCAACCGAGCCGCCGAAATTGCCCATGTCGGTCTTGAACTCGGCGCCGAGCGAGATGCCCCAGCCGGTGACGTCGTAGCCGGCAGTGTCGCCGATGCTCTTCGACGTGCCCCACACGGCCTGGTTGACCCAATAGCCCCATTTGCCCTCGTCCTGGAACGGCGCGTTGGGATCCATCAGATAGCGGCCGAGCGCGCGCGAGCCCGAGGTAACGGTTTCGAAGGTGCCGCCTTCATGTTCGGGCAGCATCTGGCCGAGTTGGCCCTTGAACTGGTCGCCGTTGGTGATGTCGAGGAACACCTGCTCGATGGCCTCGTCCTCGCCGAGTGCGTCGATCACCGCGTTGAAGGCGCTCGCCTCCGAGCGATTGAGGCCGAGTTCGGTCGTGCTCTTGCGCGACACGTCGACGATCAGCTGGGTGGCGTTCGAGGTCAGCGTGCCCTTGTAGAGGAAGGGCAGCAAGGTCGAGGTGGTGGTGAGGTTGCTCGCACCCGTCAGCGTGCCCGCGGTCAGCACGACATGCTGGCCCTCGGCATTGTCGAGGCTGGTCAGCCGCAGCGCCAGTTTCGATTCCGCGCCGAAGCTGGCGTTGCCGGTGACCTGGATCGCGGTGCCCGTGCTGCCGCCGTCGAGGGTCACGCCGAGCACGCCCTTGTTGGTGACCGCGAGCGACGAGATGGTCGCCGCGCCGACGACGTCGAAGGTGCCGCCGTTGACCGAAACCGCGAGGCCCTGCGAATTGGCGAGGCGACCCGAGAACATCGACGTGCCGCCGATGGTCAGCGTGTCGCTGCCGCCGCCGAAGTCGGCGAGGCCGCCGAATTTCGAGGTGCCGGCGAGCGTCAGGCTGTCATTGCCCGCGCCGAAGGTCGCGGTGCCGTCGTAGAT
>NZ_LYVN01000057.1 GCF_001990265.1 Sphingopyxis sp. KK2 | reverse complement strand
CCTGGAAGCGCCCGCGCCCGAACTGGCCGTAACCGCTGCCGTCCTGCGCGCGCTGCATCTGGTGGTCGATGAAGACGATCTTGCCCTTCACCTGACTGTCGGGCGCGGCGACCAGCGCGTCGTAGCTCGCGAAATAGGCGATATCGCCCTCGACCCCCTTCGGCCCCGTCGACGCGCTGTTGCCGAGCGCGGTGATGGCGAGCTTCTGCGGCAGGAACGGGCCGGTCAGCGACGCCGCTTCCTCGCCGCGTACCCATACCGGCATGTCGAACTGCTCTTCGCGCACATTAGCGAAGCCCATCGCCTGCAGCCGCGCCACCGCCCAGCGGCGCGCGGCAGACTCGGCCTCGGTCCCCGCGAGCCGCGGCCCGATCTCGGTCGTCAGGTCCTCGGTGATCGCCCACGCGATGTCGTCGCCCTGCTGCGCCAGTTCGGCGGCGCTCGGCGGCGGTGGCGGCGGGATGGCGATGGCGCCGGTGGCGATCGATGCGGCGGAGGCGAGGGCGAACAGGCGGAGCTTGTTTTTCATGGCGCCGTTCCTAACTCCGCCTCTCCATCGGCGGCAAGCGTCGATTGCCAAGCGGGCGCCCATTCGCTAACCGGCGCCTCGATTCCTCTTCTCTCCCGGCCGCCTGCCCACCGCGCGGCCTTGCCAGCTTCCGGAGCAAACCATGGCCGCTCAATATAGTTTCGTGATGAAGGGTCTGACCAAGACCTATCCCGGCGCGCAAAAGCCGACGCTCAACAACCTTAGCCTGCAATTCTATCCCGATGCCAAGATCGGCATCGTCGGCCCGAACGGCACCGGTAAATCGACCCTGATGAAGATCATGGCCGGCATGGACACCGAATTTTCGGGCGAAGCCTGGCCCGGCGAAAATATCACCGTCGGCTATCTGGCGCAGGAGCCCGAACTCGACCCGACCAAGACCGTCAAACAGAATGTCATGGACGGCGTCCGCGGCGTCGCCGACATGATGGACCGCTTCAACGAGATCAGCACGCTGATGGCCGACCCGCCGGCCGACGCCGATTTCGACGCGCTCATGGAGGAAATGGGCACGCTGCAGGAAAAGATCGACGCGGTCGACGGCTGGACGCTCGACAACCAGCTCGAAATCGCGATGGAAGCGCTCCGCTGCCCGCCGGGCGACTGGAGCGTCGAAAATCTGTCGGGCGGTGAAAAGCGCCGCATCGCGCTCACCCGCCTGCTGCTCGAAAAGCCCTCGATCCTGCTGCTCGACGAACCGACCAACCATCTCGACGCCGAAAGCGTCGCCTGGCTCGAAAAGCATCTCGTCGATTATCCGGGCAACGTCATCCTCGTCACCCACGATCGCTATTTCCTCGATAATGTCGTGAACTGGATCCTCGAACTCGATCGCGGCCGCTATTTCGTCTACGAGGGCAATTATTCGACCTATCTCGAAAAGAAGGGCAAGCGCCTCGAACAGGAAGCGCGCGAGGACGCCGGTCGCCAGAAGGCGATCAAGGACGAGCTCGAATGGATTCGCCAGTCGCCGAAAGCGCGCCAGGCCAAGTCGAAGGCGCGTATCAAGAGCTTCGACCAGCTCGTCGAGGCGCAGGAAAAGCGCACCCCCGGCAAGGCGCAGATCGTCATCCAGGTCCCCGAACGCCTCGGCGGCAAGGTCATCGAGGTCGACGGCATCTCGAAGGCCTATGGCGACAAATTGCTGTTCGAAGACCTCTCCTTCTCGCTGCCGCCGGGCGGCATCGTCGGCGTCATCGGGCCGAACGGCGCAGGCAAGTCGACTTTGTTCAAGCTCATCACCGGACAGGAAACCCCCGACAGCGGCAGCGTCGCGATCGGCGACACCGTGCGCCTCGGCTATGTCGACCAGAGCCGCGATGCGCTCGACCCGAACAAGAATGTCTGGGAAGAAGTCTCGGGCGGCCATGAACTGATGAACATCGGCAAGCACGAGATGCAGACCCGTGCCTATGTCGGCGCCTTCAACTTCAAGGGCGTCGATCAGCAGAAAAAGGTCGGCCAGCTCTCCGGCGGCGAACGCAACCGCGTCCATATGGCCAAGATGCTGAAGCAGGGCGGCAACGTCCTGCTGCTCGACGAACCGACCAACGATCTCGACACCGAAACGCTCGCCGCGCTCGAAGAGGCCCTCGAAAATTTCGCGGGCTGCGCGGTGGTCATCAGCCACGACCGCTTCTTCCTCGATCGCCTCGCGACGCACATCTTGGCGTTCGAGGGCGACAGCCATGTCGAATGGTTCGAAGGCAATTTCGAGGCCTATGAAGAGGACAAGATCCGTCGCCTCGGCGACGGCGCGACGCGCCCGCACGCGACGTCGTACAAGAAGCTGACGCGCTGACCTTGGCAGGGGAGGCGCCCATATCGTCGAGTGCGATCCGCTTGGATGCGGATGCGCTCAACGCCTTCATGGAACAGGCCTTCCCGCATGCCCAGCCGGGCACGCGCGGCCATGTCGTGTCGGCCGCGCCGGGGCATATCCGGGCGCGGATGGACCCGAATGAAAAGGCGCTCCGCCCCGGCGGGCTGATCTCGGGCCCGACGCAGATGGGCTTTGCGGACATGGCCGCCTATGCGCTCGTCCTCGCGCATATCGGCCCCGTCGCGATGGCGGTGACGAGTGCGCTCAACTACCAGTTCCTGCGCCCGTGCCGCCCGGGGCCGCTGTTCGCCGACGCGGCGATGCTCCGGCTCGGCAAGCGCCTCGCGGTGATGGATGTGCGCATCTGGACCGACGACGCCGACAAGCCGGTCGGGCAGGCGAATGTGACCTACGCGATCCCTTGAAGCGAAGTGTCCCATTTCGGGCGGTAGCGGCCATATCTAATCCGTTCCCCGCCCAGAGCGGATAAGGCCGGCGTCGCGCTGCCATGCTCTCGGCCCTGGCCTTCGCCGGTGAGCGGTTTGGACCGAAATGTCCGCTCCTCACCCGAAAGCGGCCCATCACCCAGCCCGAAAGAAATCGCTTTCCTAATATCCTCCGCCCCGATATGTTCTCTCTTTGTTCTTTTCATCGTCGGGCACCAGCAACCTCTCCTTAAAGCGACAAAGGAGACATTTCGGACGCGCGCATCCGTATCCTTTGTCTCCTTAAGACCACAAAGGGAACAATTTCGAAGCGCCCATGCGAGGCTTTTGAGGCTTTAAGCCTCTCAATATTCCAGCTTCGGATACCAACTCGTCCCGCGCCCGCCCGGCGTCAGATCCAGCACATTCCACAGGCTCGCGATATCGGGCGCGTCGCGCGGATCCTGTCCTGGGTCGGCCATCTCGGCGGTCATCTCGCTCTTCCAGAACAGTCGCACCCCGGCGCCATTCTTCTTGTAGACGACGAGCGCGGGATTCTCCGACCCGTCCTTGTTCAGCAGATGATGGTCGCGCGCATAATCGTCGCCGACCGTCTGCACGAAATCGAGCGCCTGCCACCCGCGCTCCTGCGCGAACGCCTGTTGCCGCTCGACCGGGCTGCGGCCGAAAATCTTGAGCGCGACGCGTTGCTTGATGTCGTTGGCATTTCCGTTCACCGCCCCCAGCCAGTTGGTGCACATCGGGCAGGGGCGCTCGCGCTCGGGGCCGTACATCCAGAAATAGGTGACCAGCGTGTCATGGTCGCCGAACAGTTCGGCGAGGCCCAGATCGGCGCCATTGGCATCCTTGAATCGGTAATCGGCGGAGACCAGCGGCCCGGGCGGCAGCGCGCGGCGCTGTTCGGCGATCCGCGTCATCTTGCGGCGCAGGTCGATCTCTTCGGCCAGCAGCGACTTGCGGGCTTTGGCATAATCATCGTCTTCGCCTGGAATCGGGCGGCGGCGCGACGCGAGCGCCGGGGCAGCCAATAATTGTTGGCGAAGGGTCATTCATGTCTCCCTGTTTGCGACGGTCATCGCTTTGCCATTGGGGCGGAAAAGCGTAAAATCGGCTGCCCGCAGATGCGGGGCGCCTCGACCGGGAAACGCCCGATATGGGCGACAAGTTGCGTTAGCCGCAGAAAACGGCGATTTTCGTTCCGTCTCCGGCTGCGCTGTGTCATTCTGATAAGGCAATAGCGGAGGGCCTTATGAAATCGACAATCCTTGTGGCTGCGATGGCGCTGGCCGGTGTTGCGATCCCGGCACAGGCGCAGATGCGGACCGATCCCGCTGTAATCGCGGAACAAAAGGCGGCGATCGCAAAGCTCGACAAGCTGCGCGGCGAATGGCGCGGCACCGCGACGATCACCGGCCCCGGCGGGACGATCAAGCTCGTCCAAACCGAACGCGCTGGGCCGATGCTCGACGGCACCGTCATGGTCGTCGAGGGACGCGGCACCGACGAAGCGGGCAAGCTCGTCTTCAACGCCTTCGCGGTCATCGCCTATGACGCCGCGACCGATCAATATGCGATGACAAGCTGGACCGATGGGCGCAGCGGAAAATTCCCGTTCGCGGTCACCGATAAGGGGTTCGACTGGAGCGTGCCGCTGCCCAATGGCGCGACGATCCAGTACAGCGCAACGCTCGCCGACGGCAAATGGGTCGAGGTCGGCAGCTATGTGGGGCAGGGTATGCCGCCGGTCGAATTCGCCAAGCTCGACGTGCAGCGGATCGGCGATACGGATTGGCCCGGCGCAGGCTTCGTCCCGCCAACGCCCTGATCGTCGCGATTATGTCGGCGGCACTTCCCACAGGATCAGCTTGGTCGCGTTCACGCTCTCGCGCGCCTGCGCGGCGTCGAGTCGGGTCAGAACGACGCTGCCCTTGAGCGCGCCCATTTCGATCATCGCGTCGATCACCACAACGCCGCCGGCGCCGACATCGACTGCGATCTCGGCGGGCTTGGCGAGCTTCGCCTTCGCGGTCGCAACCGCGATCATATAGGTGCCGGGGTCGACGTCGGCCATCAGCATCTGGCCCGACTTGATCTGCCCCTGCGCCCCGCCAATCGTGACGTTCATGCCCTGCAACGCGGCGACGAAACCGCGGCGGGTGACATAGATGCGCGCCTTGCCCTCGGGCGCCTGCATCCGCCGTGCCTCGGCGAGCGCCGCCGGGTCGGCCTTCTTGCCGCTCTTGTTGCTCGACAGTGCCCAGATGCAGAAGCCGACGACCCCGATCAGGAACAGGGGGGCGAGGATGAGCATCGTGCCTTCGCCGACCAGGCTGCCGATCGACGGCCCCATCAGCGCTCCGAAAATGGCGGCGACGAAAATGATCGTCAGCCACATCGCATTCTTGCTCATGTCCTTTTCCCCTGTCGGGCCGTTCAGGCCGGTGCGAAATCTCCCGTCGCGTCGTCCATCACATGCAGCACCCCGTCGCTGATCGCGAAAAAGGCGCCGCGCAGTTTCAGTGTTCCGCGCTTTTCCTTCTCCTGGATACAGGGAAAGGTGCGCAGATTGTCTATGCTCACGCGCACAGCCGCCATTTCCATCGCGCGTCCCGCCTCGCGATTGTCGATGTCCTGATGCTCGGCCCGCACTTCTGCGCTGGCGTCGTCGAGTAGCGCGATCCAGTCGGCGATGAAGCCCCCGCGCCCCGGCTCGGCGCCTTCCATCGATTTGTGAAGTGCGGCGTGGCACCCGCCGCACAGGCCGTGGCCCATCACAACGATTTCCTCGACCTTCAGAAACTGCACCGCAAATTCGAGCGCGGCGGAGACGCCGTGGCGGCCCGGGGTCGTCTCGAACGGCGGCACCAGCGCCGCGACGTTGCGCACGACGAAGATTTCGCCCGGATTGGTGTCGAAAATCTGCGACGGTTCGGACCGGCTGTCGGAACAGGCGATCACCATCACCTTGGGCGATTGCCCCTCGGCCAATTGTTCCCAGCGTTCGCGCTGTTCCTGCCAGCCGCCCTTACGGAAACGGCGATAGCCATCGATCATATCTGCAAAGCGAGTCATGGCGGCGCCTTAGCACAAGATGCATGGTTGAGAAGAGCGGGCGGCGCGCCTATGTGGGCCGAATGAACGCTCCGCTGCCGAAACCGTCCGAACGCACCCGCAAGCCCGACTGGATCCGCGTCAAGGCGCCGACCAGCCCCGGCTATGCTGAAACGCGCAAGCTGATGCGCGAGCTCAACCTGCATACGGTGTGCGAGGAAGCGGCCTGTCCGAACATCGGCGAATGCTGGACCAAGAAGCATGCGACGGTGATGATTCTCGGCGACACCTGCACGCGGGCCTGCGCCTTCTGCAACGTCAAGACGGGCATGCCGCGCGCGGTCGACCCGTTCGAGCCCGAACATACGGCGATCGCCGCGGCCAAGATGGGGCTTAGCCACATCGTCATCACCTCGGTCGATCGCGACGATCTGCCCGACGGCGGCGCCAGCCAGTTCGTGAAGGTGATTCAGGCGCTGCGCCGCGAAACGCCGCAGACCACCATCGAGATCCTGACGCCCGATTTCCGCAACAAGCCCGAAAGCGCGGTCGCGGCGATCGTCGACGCGCGTCCCGACGTCTACAATCATAATCTCGAAACCGTGCCGCGGCTTTATCCGACGATCCGCCCCGGCGCGCGCTACTATGCCTCGCTGCGCCTGCTCGAGAGCGTCAAGCGCCGCGACCCGTCGATCTTCACCAAGTCGGGGATCATGATGGGACTCGGCGAGGAGCGGATGGAGGTCCACCAGGTGATGGACGACATGCGCAGCGCGGACATCGACTTCATGACGATGGGCCAATATCTTCAGCCGACGCCCAAGCATGCCAAGGTGATCGACTTCGTGACCCCGCAGGCGTTCGACGCCTATGCGCAGATCGCGCGCGCCAAGGGCTTCCTGCAGGTCGCGGCCTCGCCGCTGACCCGCTCAAGCTACCATGCCGGCGACGATTTCGAGGTGATGCGCGCCGCGCGCGAGGCGCAGCTCGCCCGCGCAAAGGCCGACTGATTGCCGAGGCATCAGGAAAGCCGCGTCCTGCCGTACAGCGCGGACCAGATGTTCGCGCTGGTGTCGGACATCGAGCATTATCCCGACTTCCTACCGTGGGTGGTCGCGCTGCGCATCCGCAGCGATAGCGAGACCGAGGCGGTCGCCGACATGATCGTAGGCTTCAAGGGGCTGCGCGAGAGCTTCTCGTGCCGCGTCCACAAGCATCGGCCGGACAAGGTTTCGGTCAGCTATATCGACGGCCCGATGCGCCATCTCACCAACGAATGGCATTTCTCCGCCCTCGAAGACGGCGGCTGTCGCGTCGACTTCATGGTCGACTTCGCCTTCCGCAGCCGCATGTTCGAAGCGCTCGCCGGCCAGATGTTCGACAAGGCGCTGAGGAAGATGATCGCGGCGTTCGAGGCGCGTGCGGACGCGCTTTACGCGGCGGGCAGCGCAATATCCTCCGAGGGCCGCAGCGCGTCCTTGTCGGGCTGAAGCAGGTCGAGCGCGAATAGCGTCGCCGCATGGCGGATGCCCGCGCGGTCACCGCCCTCGAACTGGACGCGCTGGGTGAAATATTCGTCGGGGTCCTGTCCGCGCAGCCCGCGCGCGAAGACGACCATGCCCACGGGCTTCTTCTCCGACCCGCCGCCCGGCCCGGCAATCCCGGTGATCGCGACCGCGACATCGGCGTCGCTGTTCGCCAGCGCCCCCGCAACCATCGCCCAAGCCGTCGCCAGCGACACCTCGCCAAAGGTCTCGAGGATTTCGCTGCTGACGTCGAGCTGCGCCTGTTTCGCCGCGCCCGAGTAAGTGATGAAGCCCGCCGAGAAGACGTCCGAACTGCCCGCAATGTCGGTCAGCGCGGCGCACACCATGCCGCCGGTGCAGCTTTCGGCGACCGCGACCTTGCGTGCCACGGCGCGATTGGCGGCGAGCACCGACGTCGCGGCGGCCGCGCGCGCGCTTTCTCGCGTTGGTTTCTTGGACGGCAAGGGTCAATTCTCCGGTAGTTGCACGGTCGCGACGGCCTGCGCGGCGATCCCCTCGCGGCGGCCGGTGAAGCCCAGCCGCTCGGTCGTTGTCGCCTTCACACTAACCCGCAGCGGCGAAACCGCAAGGATGTCGGCGATGCGCTCGCGGATCGCCTGGCGGTGCGGGCCGATTTTCGGGGCCTCGGCGATGATCGTCAGGTCGACATGCGCGATCCGCCCGCCGCGCGCGGCGACGCGGTCCGCTGCAAAGGACAGGAAGCGGTGCGAGGCGGCGCCGCGCCATTGCGGATCGCTCGGCGGGAAATGGTCGCCGATATCGCCGTCGCCGAGCGCACCGAGGATCGCATCGGTCAGTGCATGCAGCGCGACATCGGCATCGCTATGGCCTTCAAGTCCATGACTATGCGCGATTTCTATCCCGCCGATCCACAATGGCTTGTCGGCGACAAGCCGGTGGACGTCATACCCCATGCCGACTGCGCTTTGCATCATCTTGCCTGTCTCCAGCAATCCCGACAGGATCGCCATATCGTCCGCATATGTCAGTTTGTGGAGCCGCGCATCACCCGGAACCGCGACCACCGGCACCCCGATTGCCCGCGCCAGTTGCGCGTCGTCGGTCGCTGCGGCGCCGTCCGACGCCGCATGCGCGCGGCGCAAGGTCCCTAGCCGGAAGCCCTGCGGCGTCTGGACGCGCGCCAGCCCGCCGCGATCGATGACCGCACCCGCCGTGTCGCCGGTCTGCGCGACCAAAGTATCGGGAACGGGCAGTGTAGGGATCACCGCTTCTGCCCCGGCGGCGAGCGCCGCGAGCAGCCGGTCGATCACCTCGCCGGTCACCCCCGGCCGCGCGGCGTCGTGGATCAGGGCGATTGCGTCGTCGGGCCGGCTCTCAAGTGCAGCCAGCGCATTCGCCACCGACGTCTGCCGTTCGGCGCCGGGAGCCGCGGAAATCCAGCCTTCGGGCAGGGTGCCGATCGACGCCATGACGTCATCATTCGCCACCAGCACGCCGGCCGATACCTCGCCGTACGCGGCAAGCGCGTCCAGGCTCCAGCGCAGCACCGGTTTGCCGCCGAGCATCGCCAGCTGCTTGGGCGCGTTAAAGCCCGTACGCGTACCGAGGCCGCCCGCCAGCAGCACGGCGATCACGGACAGGGCAGGGGGCGTCGCGGACTCATTCATGACCGCGCCGGTTAGCGCAGCCGCCGCTTGCGGGAAAGCCGCTTAACGTGTAGGGGCGCTGCTCAATTTTTAGGCAATTCGAAGGCATCCCCTATGGCGGCGCTGCGCCCCATCCAGATCGGCAACATCACCATCGCGGATCCCGTGATCCTCGCGCCGATGACGGGCGTCACCGACCTGCCGTTCCGCAAGCTTGTCCGCTATTATGGGTCGGGGCTCAACGTCACCGAAATGATCGCCAGCCAAGCCGCGATCCGCGAGACGCGCCAGTCGATCCAGAAGGCGGCTTGGGATCCAGTCGAGGAGCCGGTGTCGATGCAGCTCGTCGGCTGCACCCCCTATGAAATGGGCGAGGCCGCCAAGCTCAATGAGGATCGCGGCGCGTCGATCATCGACATCAACATGGGCTGTCCGGTGCGCAAGGTCACCAATGGTGACGCCGGCTCGGCGCTAATGCGCGACCTCAAACTCGCCGCCGCGCTGATCGATAGCTGCGTGAAGGCGGTGTCGGTCCCGGTCACGGTCAAGATGCGCATGGGCTGGTGCCACGACAGCCTTAACGCCCCCGAACTCGCGCATATCGCCGAGGATCTAGGCGCGAAGCTGGTCACCGTCCACGGCCGCACTCGTAACCAGATGTACCGCGGCGAGGCCGATTGGGCTTTCGTCCGCTCGGTCAAGGATGCGGTATCGATCCCGGTGATCGTCAACGGCGACATCTGCTCGTCGGCCGACGCGAAAACCGCACTTGCACAGAGCGGCGCCGATGGCGTCATGATTGGGCGCGGCGCCTATGGCCGCCCTTGGTTGCTCGGACAGGTGATGGCGGCGCTGCGCGGTGAGGCCGAGCGGCCCGACCCCGGCCTCGACGAACAATATGACGTCATCACATCGCATTATCGCGCGATGATCGATCATTATGGCGAAATGACCGGCGTCAATATGGCACGCAAGCACCTCGGCTGGTACGTCAAGGGGCTCCATGGTTCGGCCGAGTTCCGCAACCAGGTCAACCAGATCCCCGACAGCAAGGGCGTGCTCGCCGCGCTCGAAGCCTTTTACGGACCGCATCTGAGCAAGGCCGCTGCGTGAGCGCGCTGACGTCGAGCATCCCCACGTTCGACCATGACGAACTGATCCAGTCGCATCCCGTCGCCACGCTGCTGATCGACCGCAACGGCGTTATTCTCTTCGTCAACGCTGCCGCCGAGCAATTGTGCAATGTCGGCCGCGCCGCGATGGTCGGCCATGTCGTCTATGACGTCATCCGCATGGACCGCAATTACCGCCAGCGGATGAGCGACCCCGCTTATTCGGCGCTCTTCGCCCATGGCGCCGAGATCACCGTTGGCGGGCGCAAGTCGATCGCGGTCGACATGCAGATGGTCCCCTATGGCCAGAGCGGCCATCGCATTCTCGCGCTCGTCGCATCGCAGCGCGACGCCGAACTGATGGGTGGCGCGATCGGCCGTTCGGGGCGTGCCGCCGGCGCTGCCGCCTCGATGCTCGCGCACGAAATCAAGAACCCGCTGGCCGGCATCCGGGGCGCGGCGCAATTGCTCGCGCGCGGCGCCGATGCCGGCAAGGCGCGCTTCACCTCGCTCATCGTGTCAGAGGTCGATCGCATCGCGACGCTGATCGACCAGATGGAACATTTCTCGCGCGGACAACCGATCGCATGCGAAGCGATGAACCTCTACCAGCCGATCCACCAGGCGATGGAGGTCGTGCGCGCGCGCCAGATCCCCGGCATTCGTTTTGCCGAGGATTTCGACCCGTCGCTGCCCCTCGTGCTCGGAAACCATGACGCCATGGTCCAGATCCTGCTGAACCTGATCACCAACGCCTGCGAAGTGCTGGGGCCACGCGACGACGGCACGGTGCGCATCGCGACGGCGTACCGCCACGGCCTCTCGATCGACAATGGCGACGGCCGCGGCCGCATCGCGCTGCCGATCGAGGTGTCGGTCAGCGACGATGGCCCGGGCGTTCCCGCCGAAATCCGCGGCGACGTTTTCGACCCCTTCGTCACCACCAAGCGCGAAGGGCGCGGGCTCGGCCTCGCACTGGTGGCCAAGCTCGCGCGCGATATGGGCGGCACCGTCCAGCATATGCGCGACGGTGAATGGACGCGTTTCCGTGTCCATCTTCCCGCCGCGCAAAAGGGGCGCGGCGCATGAACGGCAAGACGATCCTGCTCGTCGAGGACGACCCGACGATCGCGCTGATCATCCGCGAAACGCTCGTCGGGGAATCGGCGGTGTTCGCGGCGGTGACGACGATCGCCGAACGCAACGCCTGGCTTGCGGCGAACAGCCCCGACCTCATCATCACCGACGTCGTCCTGCCCGACGGCGACGGTATCGACTCGCTGCCCGGCGCCGGGGTCGATCCCGATGTGCCGGTGATCGTGCTGTCGGCGCAGAATACGCTTGATACAGCGGTGCGTGCGACCGGCATCGGCAGCTACGACTATCTGCCCAAGCCCTTCGATCTCGAGGATTTGACGACCAGCGTTCGCGCTGCGCTCAAGCGCCACCGCGCGGTGGCGGCAGCGACCGACGCCGGCCCCGCGGACAGCCACGGTCTCGTCGGCCGCGCGCCAGCGATGCAGGCGGTCTACCGCACCATCGCGCGGCTCGCCTCAAACGACCTCGCGGTGCTCATCCTCGGCGAATCGGGCACCGGCAAAGAAGTCGTCGCGCGCGCCATCCACGCCACCGGCCTGCGCCGCTCGGGGCCGTTCGTCGCGATCAACATGGCCGCGATCCCCCGCGAACTGATCGAGGCCGAGCTCTTCGGCCATGAAAAGGGCGCCTTCACCGGCGCACACAGCCGCAACGCCGGGCGTTTCGAACAGGCGGCGGGCGGCACCTTGTTCCTCGACGAAATCGGCGACATGCCGCTTGAGGCGCAGACGCGGCTGCTCCGCGTGCTCCAGAGCAACGAATATTCGACCGTGGGCGGAAGCCAGGCGCTGCGCGCGGACGTCCGCGTGGTGGCGGCAACCCACCGCGACATGCGAACGCTCGTCGCCGACGGCCGTTTCCGCGAGGATCTCTTCTACCGGCTCAACGTCATCCCGGTGACGCTGCCGCCGCTGCGCGACCGGCGCAGCGATATCGCCGCGCTGATCCGCCACTTCGTCGAGGCGGGGCGCGCGTCGGGATTGCCCGACCGCCAGTTTGCGCCTGCCGCGATGCAGTTGCTCGAACGCTATGACTGGCCGGGCAATGTCCGCGAACTCGGCAATGTCGTCCAGCGGCTCGCGGTGCTGTCGCGCGACACCGTCGTCGCCGTCCGCGATGTCGAGGCGGTGCTGCACGAAAGCGGGGAGGGCAATCCGATCCTCGCGCCCGCCGACGCCATCGGCCGCGCCGTCGACGACTGGGCGCGCGAGGAACTTGCCGCCGCCGACCAGGATGGTGCGATTCACGAACGGTTGCAGGCGATCGTCGAGGCGGCGCTCCTCCGCCGCGTGCTGCGTGATGTGCGCGGGAACCAGCTTGAAGCGGCGCGACGCCTTGGCATCAACCGCAACACGTTGCGCAAACGCCTCGGCCAGCTCGACATCGACCCGACGCGGGTCTGAGCGCGGACATAGCGGCCAATCGACCGGCTTTTTGCGCCGAACTGCGACATCCGCGCACTTTGTGTGTTTTCTATGCAACAGGATTGTCGTAGCAAAGCAACAATGGCGAACGGCTTCACGGTAACCGGCGAGATCGAGTCGGACGGGCAGGGCGCCCGTTCGCGCATCTGGACTTTCGCCGCGCCCGAATATTATACGCTCGCGCTCATCGTCAGCATCGGCATCGCTACCTATATCTTCGTAACGGGCGACGCGCAGAGCGAACGTCTGCTCACCCCTGCGCTCGTGGCGACGATCATGGTCGCCAACCTCGTGCCAGCGATGGCGCTGATCGTTTTGATCGGCAGCCGGGTGGCGCGCGCCCGCGCGGTGCGGTCGATGGCGGGCGGCAGCGGGCGTCTCCACGTCCGGCTCGTCGCGCTCTTCTCGCTGATCGCCGCCGCGCCGACGATGCTCGTCGTGATCTTCGCATCTTTGCTGTTCCAGTTCGGCGTCGATTTCTGGTTCTCGGATCGCTCGCGCGGCATGTTCGAAAATGCCGCGAGCCTTGCCGAGGGCTATTATCAGGAGAACCAGCGCGAAGTCGGCGCGAACACGCTGAAGATGGCGGGCGACCTCAGCGACATCCTCGTCCGCTTTCGGATCGATGGCCCTGAATTTTCGGACTATTATCTGCAGCAAGTCGTCGTCCGGAATCTCAATGAATCGGCGATTATCGAGGTGGGGCCCGACGGCATCGCGCGAACCGCGGCGATGATCGATCCCGACAATCGCGACGCCGACGCTCGCATCTCGCCGTCGATCGTGACGCGCCTGGACGCCGGTGAAGAGGTCATCGTGACCCGCCGGTCAGACCGGATCGAGGCGGTGACCAAATTGCCGCGGCGGCCGCGCGCCTATCTCTATGCTTCGCGTGATGCCAATGTTCTCGGCTTCCAGCAGTCTGAGCGCGCGGGAACGGTGCTCGCCGATTATAACGCGCTGTTCAAGCGCTCGCAGCTTCTCCAGCTCCAGTTCAACGGTGCGCTGTATCTCGGCGCACTCCTGTTGCTCGCGCTTGCGGTCATCGGCGCCATCGTCGTCGCCGATCGCATCGTTCGCCCGCTCGGCACGCTCGTCGGCGCGACGCGCACCGCTGCCGGCGGCGACCTGTCGGTGCGCGTCACGCCGTCGGCCAACAACGACGAAATTTCGGTTCTCGCCCATGCCTTCAACCGCATGACCGAACAGATCCAGGGACAGACGAGTGCGCTCGTCAGCGCCAATGAACAGATCGAAGCGCGCCGGACCTTCATCGAAGCGGTGCTCAGCGGCGTGTCCTCGGCCGTGGTCTCGGTCGATGCCGATCACCGCATCCTGCTGGTCAACGCCGCGGCGGAGTGGCTGATCGGCAGCCGCGCCGAAGATCTCACCGGGCGCCCGCTCGAGGAAGTCGCGCCCGAACTGGCGCGCCTTATCACGACCGATGAACGCGAGGCGGTCGTCCAGCTGGCGCGCAAGGAAGGTGAACCCGCGACGCTTGCGGCCAAGGCGGTCGTGCAGGGCGAAGGCTTCGTCCTCAGCTTCGAGGATATCACCCAGCAATTGCTCGACCAGCGCCGCGCCGCCTGGTCCGATGTCGCGCGCCGCATCGCGCACGAGATCAAGAATCCGCTCACTCCGATCCAGCTCGCCGCGGAGCGGCTCCAGCGCCGCTTCGGCGAGAAGGTCGAGGGCGATCAGGCGACCTTCCGCAAACTCACCGACACGGTCATCCGCCAGGTCCACGACATGCGGCGCATGGTCGACGAATTCTCCAGCTTTGCGCGCATGCCCAAGCCGACCTTCGGCGTCGAGGATATCCGCGATATCCTGAAACAGGCAGTCTTCCTGTTCGAGGTCGCCAAGCCCGACATCGAATTCAGCGTCCGGGTTCCGAATGAATTCGAACCGCTGGTCTGCGATCGGCGGCTTCTTTCGCAGGCTCTCACGAATGTCGTGAAGAATGCGGTAGAAGCGATTGAAGAAAATAATAAAAATTTGGAAACTTCGCCCATCGGTCATATTCGCGCGATCCTCGATATGGGCAATGATCGTGAAGTTATAATCCGCATAACCGACGACGGCATCGGCCTCCCTGAAGCCCGCGACACGATCGCCGAACCCTATATGACGACGCGCCAGGGCGGCACCGGTCTCGGCCTCGCGATCGTCAAGAAGATCGTCGAGCAGCATTATGGCGAGCTCGATTTCAGCGACAATCCGGCAGGGAAGGGGACGTGCGTGACGCTCACCCTGCATCCCGATCGCCTCCGTCCGCTTGCCGGGCGCGGCGTTGAAACGACCACAACAGGGCAGGCTGAATCGGTCCCGGGCCGTTCCCGGAACCGGCAGGATAGAGAAGATCATGGCGCTTGATATTTTGATCGTCGACGACGAGCGCGACATTTGCGACCTCGTCGCCGGCGTCATGGAAGACGAAGGTTATGAGGCGCGCACCGCGTCCGACAGCGATGCCGCGCTTGAGGCGATCCGCCAGCGGCGACCGTCGCTGGCACTGATCGACGTCTGGCTCCAAGGGTCGCGGCTCGACGGGCTTGGGCTGGTCGAGGCGATCAAGGCTTTCGACCCCACGCTGCCGATCATCGTCATCTCGGGTCATGGCGGTCTCGATACGGCGGTCGCGGCGATCCGCCGCGGTGCCTTCGACTTCATCGAAAAGCCATTTGAGGCGGAACGGCTGCTCCATCTCGTTGCGCGCGCGACCGAGAGCGAGCGGCTGAAGTTCGAATATGAGCGGCTGCGCGAGCGTGCTGGCCCCGCCGACGAGCTCACCGGTTCCAGCGCCGCGATCAACAATGTCCGTGCCACGCTGAAGCGCGTCGCCGGCACGGGCAGCCGCGTCCTGATCACCGGCGCCGCCGGGGTCGGCAAGGAGGTCGCGGCGCGCGTCCTCCATGGCTGGAGCGGGCGCCACAGTGCGCCGTTCCGCGTCATTTCGTCGGCCCGCATGGATCCCGAGACGGTCGAGGCCGAACTCTTCGGTTCCGAAAGCGAAGATGGCGCGATCCGCGTCGGTCTGCTCGAACAGGCGCATGGTGGCACGGTGTTTCTCGACGAGGTTGCCGATATGCCGCTGACCACGCAGGGGAAGATCCTGCGCGTGCTGACCGACCAGAGCTTTACGCGCGTCGGAGGACGGACGATGATCCGCGTCGATGTCCGGATCATTTCGGGCTCCGCGCGCGACCTGATGACCGAGATCGCCGAAGGGCGATTCCGCGAGGATCTTTATTATCGCCTCAACGTCGTGCCGGTTCACATCCCGTCGCTGCGCGAGCGGCGCGACGACATCGCGGCGCTATGCGAGCATTTCGTCAGCCGTTACGCCGCCGATCGCCGCGCCCCGCCGGCCGAAATCAGCGCCGAGGCGATGGCCGCACTTCAGGCGCACGACTGGCCGGGTAATGTCCGCGAACTGCGCAATGTCATCGAGCGCGTGATGATCCTCGCGCCGAGCGACCGGCTTTCGCGGATCGACGCCGACATGCTGCCCGCCGAACTGGTGCGTGGCGGCACCGACATCCTGCCCAACGCCGAGTCGATCACCGCGATTCCGCTCAAGGAGGCGCGTGAGAATTTCGAGCGCGAATATCTGCGGATCCAGATCAATCGCTTCTCGGGTAACATCTCGCGCACCGCGACCTTTATCGGCATGGAGCGCTCGGCGCTGCACCGGAAGCTGAAGCTTTTGGGTTTGACCGACAATTCGGACGGCGAGGCCTGACGAGAGATGGCTTTGCGCTAGACCTGCGCAGCGCTTTGCCTCATATTGCGCACGCCACGGCGAAGGTGGCGGTCCAAAAAGGGCGATCAAGCGGTTCTGCCGCCAAGAACAGGAGGCCAATGTGTCCGATAAAAACCAGAATCTCCAGGATCTCTTCCTCAACGCTCTGCGTCGCAGCAAGACACCGGTGACGATGTTCCTCGTCAAGGGCGTCAAGCTTCAGGGTATCATTACCTGGTTCGACAATTTCTCGCTGCTTCTGCGCCGCGATGGCCAGTCGCAGTTGGTCTATAAGCACGCGATTTCGACCGTCATGCCGTCGCATGATTTCGACCTCGCGCTGCTCGGCGACAATTTGCGCGACGCACCGGCCAGCAAGGGTAAGGCGCTGCAGGATGTGTTCCTGAATGCAGTGCGCAAGTCCGACGAATCGGTGACGATGTTCCTCGTCAACGGCGTGATGCTGCAGGGCGATATCGTGGCATTCGACCTGTTTTGCATGCTGCTGGAGCGCGAGCGGCAGGTGCAGCTGGTCTATAAGCATGCGATTTCGACGGTGCAGCCCAATGGTCCGATCAACCTGACCGACAGCGAGCCCGACGGGGACGCCTGACCGATCCGATGTTCG
Organism: Sphingopyxis sp. KK2; assembly: GCF_001990265.1. Taxonomy (GTDB): domain Bacteria; phylum Pseudomonadota; class Alphaproteobacteria; order Sphingomonadales; family Sphingomonadaceae; genus Sphingopyxis. The sequence goes on along the minus strand of NZ_LYVN01000057.1, from coordinate 6,897 downwards.
AGAATGAAGACGAGGTAACGCGCGGCGCCACAGCGGTGCTGATCGTGCCCGAATGGCATGCGCAGCGGCTGTCGCGCGATCTCGACGCGCGCGCCGAGGAGGCGAAGGGGCTCGCGCTCGCGATCGGACTTGAGGTCGTGGCGGTTTATCCGCTGCGGTTGCGGCAGACGCGTGCGGCGACGTTGCTCGGTGTCGGGCAGATTGAGGCGATCAAGGCGGAAGTTGGCGAAGGTGCCGCGCAGCTCGTCATTGTCGATGCGGCACTGACGGCGATCCAGCAGCGCAACCTCGAGACCGCATTCGAGACCAAAGTCATTGATCGGACGGGATTAATTCTCGAAATCTTTGGCGAGCGCGCCGCCACCGCCGAGGGCCGGCTGCAGGTCGAGCTGGCGCATCTCGATTATCAGGCGGGGCGGCTGGTGCGCAGCTGGACGCACCTCGAACGCCAGCGCGGCGGCTTCGGATTTCTCGGCGGGCCGGGCGAAACGCAGATCGAGGCCGATCGCCGGATGATCCGCAACCGCATGGCACGCATCCGCAAACAGCTCGAGGAAGCGCGGCGCACGCGCCAGCTCCAGCGCTCGAAACGCCAGCGCGCGCCTTGGCCCGTGATCGCGCTCGTCGGCTATACCAACGCCGGAAAATCGACGTTTTTCAACCGGTTGACGGGTAGTGACGTCATGGCGGAAGATATGCTGTTCGCAACGCTCGACCCGACGATGCGCGAGATCCGGCTGCCGGGCATCGACAAGGCGATCCTGTCCGACACCGTCGGTTTCGTGTCCGACCTGCCGACCGAACTGGTCGCGGCATTCCGCGCGACGCTCGAGGAAGTGACGACCGCCGACCTGATCGTCCACGTCCGCGACATCGTGCATCCCGATAGCGAGGCGCAATATGCCGATGTTGTCGCCATCCTCAATTCGCTGGGGGTGAACGGGCCGCAGGACGGCAGGGAAGGGGCCGACGAGGCAGCTCCAGATGTGATTCCGCAGGTCGAAATCTGGAACAAGATCGACACCGCCGATGCCGAAGCGCGCGGCATCATCGAGGAGATGGCGGCGCGGCGGTCCGACGTCGCAATCATCTCGGCGGTCAGCGGCGAGGGCGTCGAGGGCGCGCGCGAACTGATGGCGGCTCAACTGACCGCGCAGCACAAATTGCAGCGGATTTTCCTGGGCTATGAACAAGGCGAGGCGGCGGCGTGGCTTCACGCGCGCGGCGAGGTGCTGGGCGACGAGCCGCAGGAGGACGGGCATGTGCTGACGGTGCGGCTCGATCCCGCGGACATGGCGCGGTTCGAGCGTCTGTTTCCGGGCACAGTGCCATAAACAAAATCCGTTTGTGCTGAGCTTGTCGAAGCACCGTCCTTCTTCGCCACGTTTCAAAGAAAGAACGGCCCTTCGACAAGCTCAGGGCGAACGGGATGTGGGGTGGCGCTCAGCCGCGCTCGGACGCCTTGACCGCCTGCCAATGCGCTTCCTGTTCGTCTAGCGACAGGCCGGCGAGGCTGCCGCCCGCAATGGCTTCCATGGCGGCAAAGCGCCGCGCGAATTTCGCATTGGCGTCGCGCAGCGCGGCTTCGGGATCGACGCCGAGCTTGCGGGCGTAATTGGCCATCGCGAAGAGCAGGTCGCCGATCTCTTCATGGCGGTGCGCGTCGTCGGTCGCGGCGGCGACTTCGGCGAGTTCTTCGTCGATCTTGTCGCGAGGGCCGTCGCTGTCGGGCCAGTCGAAACCGACCCGCGCGGCGCGCGCCTGGAGCTTCTCAGCGCGCAGCAGCGCGGGCAGCGACAGCGCGACGCCGTCGAGTGCGCCCTTGGGACCGTCGGCGGCGCGCTCGTTCGCCTTGATCTGCTCCCATTGCAGCCGCACGTCGGACGTCGTGACGTCACCGAAGATATGCGGATGGCGGCGCTCCATCTTGTCCGAGATCGCGGTCGCGACATCGTCGAAGGTGAAGAGCCCGTCGTCAGCCGCGATCTGGCTGTGGAACACGACCTGGAGCAGCAGGTCGCCAAGCTCGTCGCAGATCGCGGCAGGGTTGCCGCCGGCGATCGCGTCGGCGACCTCATAGGCTTCCTCGATCGTGTAAGGCGCGATCGTCTCGAAGCTCTGCGCCAGATCCCATTCGCAGCCGCCATCGGGATTGCGGAGCCGGGCCATGACGCCAAGCAGGCGGGTGATGGGGGGTGACGGGGAAGCGGCGCTCGTTTCGGGCATCTGATTATCCGATAATATATATTATGTTAAATTTGAAATGGGTGGCGGGGGGCGTCGAGGCCCCCGGTCTTGCAGCGCGATGATCCGATCGCGCTGCCACGCCGTCGTCACGTCACCGCCTGCCAAGTCCGGATCACGAGGAACATCAGCCCGAAGATCGCGGCCCAGGCGAGCGCCATCTTGACCCAGTCCTTCATCGGCAGCTGGCGCGCGATCAGCGAGCTTCCCACGAGCACCAGCGCGCCGATGCCCCAGACCATCGTGACCGCCATGTCGCTCACAATTGCACCTCCAGCCCGTCGTAGCCGGGCTCGACCCCCGGCGGCAATTCGCCGGCAAGGTCGTCATAATCCATCGTATTGTCCATATGCGTGATGATCGCGCGCGGATTGCCGACCTTTTCGAGTGCCGCGAGCGACATCGCGAGATGCGGATGCGTCGGATGGGGATAGCGGCGCAGCGCGTCGATCACGAACAAGTCGACCCCCTGGAAAAAGTCGACCATCTCGTCCGTAAATTTAGAAAAATCAGTTGCATAGCCGATCTTGTGCGCACCATCACTGAAGATGAGGCCGCTCGCCTTGATCGGGCCATGTGGCATTTCGATCGCCGACACTTCGATCGGGCCGATCGACTGATGATCCATCAGATCGATCGGGTCGACCGAGGCCGGATAGCCGGCATTGCCCGCAAAGGCATAGGTAAAGCGCCATTTCAGCGTGTCGAGCACATGATCGCGCGCATAGCATGGCACCGCCGAACCGCGCAGGTGCATCACCTGGCGCAGGTCGTCGAGCCCGTGGGTGTGGTCGGCATGTTCGTGCGTCCAGATGACCGCATCGACCTCTCCCACCTCGGCCGCGAGCAATTGCAGGCGCATATCGGGGCTGGTGTCGACGAGGATACGATAGCCGCCGAGCGAGATCAGGATCGAGGCGCGGCTGCGCAAATTGCGCGGATTATCGGGATCGCACTGGCCCCAGTCGTTGCCGAGCCGCGGGACCCCCGACGAGGTGCCGCTGCCGAGGATACGGACTTTCATGATTCCACGACCGCGCTCAATCCGTCTTCATACGGCACCAAAGCAAAGAACGGCCCTCCGACAAGCTCGGGGCGAACGGAAAAGGTTGAGATGTCAGCGGTATGGCGTGACGTCATGGCGTCGCCTTGTTGAAAAGCGCGTAGAAATTGGCGCTCGTGGCCTTGCCCAGCGTCTCGCGGTCCTCGCCGCGCAGCGCCGCCAAGAAGGACAGGGTGTCGGCGACGAAGGCGGGTTCGCCGGTCTTGCCGCGATGCGGGACGGGGGCGAGGAAGGGGGAGTCGGTTTCGATCAGCAGCCGGTCCTGCGGCAGCCATTTTGCGGTCGCCTGAAGCTCGGCGGCGTTCTTGAAGGTCACGATGCCCGAGATCGAAATATAGAGGCCGAGGTCGAGCGCCTTGCGCGCAAAGTCGTCGCTGGCGGTGAAGCAATGGATCACGCCGGGGAAGACCGCCCTGCCCATCTCCTCGCCGAGCAGCGCGAGCGTATCGACCTCGGCATCGCGGGTGTGGACGATGACCGGCAGGCCCGTTTGCTGCGATGCGTGGATGTGGCGGCGGAAACTGTCCTGCTGCCGCACGCGGTCGCTCTTGTCGTAATAATAGTCGAGCCCGGTTTCGCCGATACCGATAACGCGCGGGTGCGCGGCGCGCGCGACGAGCTTGGTCGTATCGACGTCGGGATGATGGTCGGCGTCGTGCGGATGGATGCCGACGCTGGCCCATACATCGTCGTTCGCCTCGGCCGCCGCGAGCACGTCGTCCCATTCGCTTTCGCGCGTCGCGATGTTGAGCATCGCGGTGACGCCGCGGTCGCGGGCTCGCGCGAGTACCTCGCCCTGCTGTTCGGCAAGCCCCTTGTAATTGAGGTGGCAGTGCGAATCGACGAGCATCAGGCCTCCCCTTCCCCTTCAGGCAGTTCGAGGCGGGGGAAGATGGGGGTCGGCTGCCCGACGGTGAAGCCGCTGTTCGCCAGCGTAGCGAACCAGTCGGTGTCGCCGAGCGAGACATAGTCGCGCGCATCGGCGGCGATGCCCATCTGGTCGAGCAGATTGTCTGCCGCTGCCGGCACCACCGGACGGATCGCGATCGCGAGCGTGCGAACCGCCTGGAACAGCGTCATCAGCACCGCCTTCATGCGCTCGGGATCGGTCTTGCGCAGGGCCCAGGGCGCCTGGGTGTCGACATATTGATTGCAGGCGAACACCGCGCGCAGCCAGTCCTCGATACCCACCGAGAAAGCGAGCTGGTCGAATTCGCGCGGCAGGCGCGTGCGCGCCATGTCGAGCACGTCCGCGATTAGGTTGATGTCATCTTCTGCGGCAATCCAGTCGGTCGACAACTCGCCGCCCAAATTCTTGAAAATCATCGACAAGCTGCGCTGCGCCAGATTGCCGAAGCTGTTCGCGAGATCGGCATTGGCGGCGCGCACGATTGCCTCGGCCGAATAGGTGCCGTCCTGTCCGAAGCTGACTTCGCGGAGCAGGTAATAGCGCAGCGGATCGACCCCGAAGGTCTCGGCGAGGTTCATCGGGTCGACGACATTGCCGAGCGACTTCGACATTTTCTCGCCGCGGTTGAGCAGGAAGCCGTGACCGAACACCTGTTTGGGCAAAGGCAGGTTCGCGCTCATCAGGAAGGCCGGCCAGTAAACCGTATGAAAACGAATGATATCCTTGCCGATCATATGGATGTCGGCGGGCCAGAATTTCCCCCATTCGCCCTCGCGATCGGGGAAGCCGAGGGCCGACATGTAAGTGGTGAGTGCGTCGACCCAGACATACATGACATGGCCGGGCGAGCCCGGCACCGGCACCCCCCAGTCGAAGCTGGTGCGCGAGACGCTGAGATCCTTGAGGCCGCCCTCGACGAAGCGAAGCACCTCGTTGCGACGGCTTTCGGGGCGGATGAAGTCCGGGTTGTCGTTATAGAGCGCGAGCAGCCTGTCCTGATAGTTCGACAGGCGGAAGAACCAGCTTTCCTCGACGGTCCATTCGACCGGGGTGCCCTGCGGCGAGAGGCGGGCCTCCCCTTCCCCCGTCAGTTCGCTTTCGTCGTAGAAGGCTTCGTCGCGGACCGAATACCAGCCTTCGTAGCGATCGAGATAGAGGTCGCCATTGGCCTCCATCGCGCGCCACAGCGCCTGCGACGCTGCATGGTGCGCGGGATCCGAGGTGCGCATAAAATGACCGAAACTGATATTCAGTTTGGCGTACATCTCACGGAAATATCCCGACATTTCGTCAGCCAGATCGATCGTCGGGCGGCCCTGGTCGCGCGCCGTCTGATACATTTTCAGCCCATGTTCGTCGGTGCCGGTGGTCAGCCGCACGTCGCGGCCGCGGGCACGCTGAAAGCGCGCCATCACGTCGGTGGCGATCGCCTCATAGGCGTGGCCGATATGCGGACGGCCATTGGGATAGCTGATCGCGGTGGTGATGTAGAAAGGCGTTTTTTCGGACATGGCCGCGCCTTAGCGGGTGCGGGGCGCAAGGGGAAGTGGCCGCTTCCCCCTTCTCAGCGTGCCGCCGCCGCCCTGGGCGCCAGTTCGGCGAGGCAATTGCCGATTTCGAAGCCGACCATCGCGCCGTCGTACGACCCGCGGATCGCGTCGCGGACCGTCCGCTGGATGCGGTCCCACTGGGCGAGCACCGGGGCGATGTCGGCGACCGGGCGCTCGCGCGCGAGGCGGGCGAGCAGCCCGGGGACGATGTCGATGACGAGTTCGAGCTTCGCACGGTTCGCGGTGCCGCCGACCTCGCGCGCGAGCGCTTCGCGGAGGCGGTTGCCGGGATCGCCGCTGGTGGCGATCGCGAGCAGTTTCTTCTCCATCGCGCCGACGTCGCTGTCGATCAGCGCGAGTGCCTTGCCGGGGACGCCGCCCGATGCGGCGACGGTGGCGCGGACCTCGCCCATCTCGGTCATCGGGCGTAGTTCGAGCAGCCACGCCGTCATGACGTCATGCTCAACCGGTTGGAAACGCAGCGTTCTGCACCGCGAGCGGATCGTCGGCAGCAGCCGTCCCGGCGAATGGCTGACGAGGAAGAAAACCGTCTGCGCGGGCGGCTCCTCGAGCGTCTTGAGCAGCGCGTTGGCGGCGTCGGTCTCGAGATCGTCGATCGCGTCGACGATGATGACGCGCCAATGCCCGAGCGACAGCGAGAAATGCAGCCGGCGGATCATGCCGCGGACCTGGTCGATCGTGATGTTGCGCGCGAGGTCCTTGCTCTTGTCCTTGGGCTGGCGCGTGAGGAGCAGGATTTCGGGATGGTTGCCGGCGGTGACGAGGCGGTCGGCGGCGGGGTCGCCGGTGTCGTCGATCGACAGGGGTGGCCCCTCGCCGCCCTTGCCATGGGTGACGAGGAAGCGCGCGGCTTGCGCGGCGAAGGCGGCCTTGCCCATGCCCTGCGGCCCCGCGAGCAGCCAGGCATGGTGGAGCCGCCCGGCGGCCCAGGCCTCGATAAAGGCGTCCGCGGGGGTCTGGTGACCGATCAGAGCCATGGTTCGAGCTCGGCGAGGATCGCCGACGTCACGGCGTCGGGGGCGCCGCCGGCGTCGATGACGCGCCAGCGGTCGGGCTCGGCGGCGGCGATCGCGGCGAAGCGCGCGGCGAGGCGTTGCTGATAATCGGCG
>NZ_LYVN01000056.1 GCF_001990265.1 Sphingopyxis sp. KK2 | reverse complement strand
CGCGCCATGGACCGCCGAAGCGCTCAAGGCGCTGTTCGCCGGCCGCCGCCGCATCGATGCCGCCGCGGGCCGCGCGACCGCAGGGCCGCATCGCGACGACCTCGCGGCGGTGCATGCCGCGACGGGCCGCGCCGCCGCGCGCTGTTCGACCGGCGAGCAAAAGGCGATGCTGCTCTCGCTCGTCCTCGCACACAGCGACTGCGTCGCGCGCGCGCGCGGCCAGCGCCCCGTGCTGCTGCTCGACGAGGTTGCGGCGCACCTCGACCCGATGCGCCGCGCCGCGCTGTACGAGCGGCTGGCGGCGCAGGGCGGGCAGGCCTGGCTGACCGGGACCGAGGCGGCACTGTTCGACGACATGCCGGGGCCGGTCACGCGCTTCCGGATCGCAGGCGGACGGATCGCGGCGGGGTGATATGGAAAGGCTCGAACAATTGTTCGGCAAATGGCGCCGCCGCAGCGGTGCGCGATCATGGATCGGCCCGCGCCCGGTCGGACGCGTCGGGCAGATCCCGCGCATCCTGGCTGCAAAGATCGGTTATCCGAGTGCGAGCGTCGATCCGTTCGAGCATGGCGGCCTGGTCGCCCTCGACCGGGCGCAGGCGGCCAATGTGCTGGCGGTCTCCGGGACGGTGAGCCTGGCCTATTCGCGCTGGGTGCCGCGCGAGGGAGCCCTGCGCGACGCGCGCGAGGCGCTGCGCGAGATGGCGGACGACGTCCGCTTCCTCAGCAACGGCCTGTGGAGCGCGGACGCGAACTGGTGGAACCCTATGAGTGCCGCCACCTTCGATTGCGGGCTGATCGGCTTCGATGCCGACCATGCCTTTATCTATTGGGTCGAGGAAGAGGATTAGGGCCGGCCCCTGCGCCGCATGGGTAACGCGATCTTATCGCTTGGCCTGTAGCGCCGTCCCGAAGGGGGAAGCGCCATGAACAGTCGCGACAATCTGGCGGGCGGAGGTTTCGGACGGCGTGGCAGTCGGTTGGAAGGCGTGCCTGCGGGATCGCCGGCGCCCCGACGCGTGCCGTCCTATGCCTTTGAAGCCGACGAGCCGGCGGACCGCATATCGCCGCTGCGCCTCGCTGCGATCCTCTTTGGCGCGCTTTTGACTTTGCTCTGCATCGAGGCGCTGTTTTCGGGCACGTCGCTGATCACCCCGATCAACGCGACCTTCCTCAATGCGATGCGGCTGGTCGGCTTTGCGCTCGGCATCCCGCTTGCGATCCTGACCATCACCCGCCCGCACGAGCCGATGGGGATCGCCAAGAAGATCCTCGTCCTGCTGTTCCTGCCCTTCCTGACCGGCTTTGCGGGCGGCGAAGCGGCGTGGCGGATCAGTGACTGGACCGAATTCGCCTTTTCGAACGCCGCTTACGAGCCCGCTGCCTATCCGATCCAATATGCGAGCCATGGCCGCAAGGGGCGGCGCGATTCGTTCGAGATCGATCCCTATGACGCGGGCGAGAGCACCGACATCGCGGTGCCCTCGGCGCAGTTCGACGCGATCTGGCCGAATTATGAGGGCTATTGCATCACGGTGATGCAGCGCAAATCGGCGTCGGGGGCGATCGAGATCGTCAACGACGGCGTGTTCACGCTGCGCGAACCCGCGCCGGCGGTGCTGACGCGATGCGGGGCGGATGTTTCGGCGTCGGGCGACGCATCGTCGCCGTGGGACAAGAAATAGTGCGATCAGCCCTTTGGCTTGACCGTCACCCAGACGCTGACCGGTGCGACGAACTTGCCCGGCGCCGGCTTGCCGACGTCGATGCGTTCGGCGGTGACCATTTCGCCCGTTTCGAGCGTGAAGCTGGCCCAAGGTTTCGGCATGCGGCCGAAGCTCATTTTCTGGATCGGCTGGCCGGTGGCGGTGTTCATGATTGTTGCGGTGATACCCATGGCGCGGGCGGTAGCGAGGGCAGGGCGATTCTGTCCAGCGCGAAGCGACGCGGCGGGGCGATGTGGACGGCACGGCGGTCGCCTTCTATCTTGTCGGGGCACGAAGCAAGGGGAGCATGGCATGCGAACGGGATATAGGATCGCGCTGGCCGCGCTCGGCGCCGCTTTTGTCGCGGCCGCGCAGCCGGCTGCGGCGACCGAATATGTCGAAGTGCTCGGGCGGATCGAAAATCTGAGCTATCAGTCGACGAACGATCCCGACGACCTGCTGGGCCATGGCTGGATGACCGCCCGGCTGCATGTCGTGAAGGTGGTGGGGGCCAAGCGGCTGCCGCGCGTCGTCCTCGTCCGCTATTTCGGCCACGCCTATTATCGCGAGGGGCGCAAGATGCGCTTCAAGCTGATGCGCGGCGACGATGGCGTCTTTCTCGTCTGCGCCGAACGCGGGGCGAGCGGCCTGCGCTGCCCCTGATCGGCGCGCGGGCGCGTCAGAGGATGTCCTGCACCTTTTCCATCGGCCGGCACAGGCGCACGCCCTTTTCGGTCTCGACGAAGGGGCGTTCGACATAGGCGGGGTTCGCGGCCATCGCGGCGATGATCGCTTCGTCGTCCCAGTCGGTCATGCCGCGCTCGGCGGCGTCGGTGCCGCGCAGGCGCAGCGCGTCGCGCGCGCTGATATTCGCGGCCTCGAACAGCTGGCGCAGCTTGTCGGCCTCATAGGGCTGCTTGAGATATTCGACGACGGTGAGTTCGACGCCGGGGGTTTCCTCGAGCAGGGCGAGCGTCTTGCGCGAGGTGCCGCAGGCGGGATTGTGCCAGATGGTTGCTTTCATGCCCCGGCTCTATCGCGCCAAGGGTTGCTATGTAAACCCGCCGTTCATGGCGAATATGCCACAGCTGGCGGCATGACGAACGCATTGCTGCTTGCCTTTGCAGGCGAAGCTGCGGCTAATGCCCCGACGAGGGATCGCAACAAGCGACAGACGGGGTTGGGTTGCAAGTGAACAAATTGATCGATCGCCGATCGATGCTGGGTGCGGTGGTTGCCGGCGCGGGTGCGCTGGCCGCGATGCCGCTGCGCGCGCAGTCGATGCCGGGCTGGATCCAGCAGCCGGCGCCCTTCGTGCCGCCGGCGGTGGACTATGCCGAGGTGGCGAAACGCCAGCTCGCGATGCAGGGCCGCAATATTCCGCAGACCGACCGCGTCGGCATCGTCGATTTCGGCCTGCCGTCGTCGCGCCCGCGTTTCGCGCTGGTCGACATGGTCGCGGGCAAGGTCGACATGTTCCCGGTCACCCACGGCCGCGGCTCCGATCCGCAGCACGACGGCTGGCTCAAGAGCTTTTCGAACCGCGTCGGCAGCCTTGCGACCTCGCGCGGCGCATATCGCACCAGCGACTATTATTGGGGCAGCAACGGGTCGTCGATGCGGCTCGCGGGGCTCGAGCCCGACAATAATAACGCCGACCAGCGCGCGATCGTCGTGCATGGCGCCTGGTATGCCGAACCGTCGCTGATCGCGACGCAGGGCAAGCTCGGCCGCAGCGAGGGCTGTTTCGTGTTCGGCGAGGAATTGCTGCCGATGATCCTCTACAAGCTGGGTCCGGGGCGGCTGCTGTTCGCCGACAAGCTCAGCCTGCCGCCGCCGATGCCGGTGCCGTTCGAGCTGCCCGCTACGCCCGCTCCGGGGACCGAGCATATGGTGCGCGCGACCGCGCAGCAGGGCAGTTTTCCGACTAAGGCGGATTGAGCCGGCGTCGCCCCGCGCGGGGCGACGGCTCTTTAGTCCCCGCCGCCGAGCTTCTTCGCCGGGGCGCTCGCGACCGTCGGGACGACTGCGGGCGCGATCATCGTTGCGGCGGGGCGGCCGGGCTGGGCGAAGCTCGCCACCACCGGCGCGTCGCGGCCATAGATGTCGGCGAGCTTCTTGACCCCGCCCTTGTCGCCGGGGATCATCGTCCAATAGGCGACATAGACCGGGAAGGGCTGGTCGAAGCCGAAGCGCGTCGTTTCGCCGCTGGCGATCGCCTGGCCGAATTCATCGGGGCTTTTCCCGGCGAACATCACCGCCATCAGTCCCGAGAAGTGCAACGCGCGTTCGGTGCGGATGCAGCCATGGCTGAAGGCGCGGGTGGCCGAGGCGAAGGCGCCCTTCGACGGCGTGTCGTGCAGGTAGATTGCGTGCGGGTTGAGCATTTCGAGCTTCATCACGCCCAGCGCATTGTTCGGCCCCGCCTTTTGCACCACCGACAGCGTCTTGCCGCTGCCCGTCCAGGTATAGCCCTGCGCGCGCGCCGAGGCGGGGTTGTTCGCGATCGTCGCGCCGATGCCTTCGTTGATGATGCTGCGCGGCAGCGTCCAGGTCGGGTTGACGATGATCCCGGTCGCCATCGGGTTGAGCTGCGGGGTCGCGGTCGACGCCTTGCCGACGACGGCCTTGTGCGTCGCGATGATCGTGCCGTCATGGACGACGCGGGTCAGATATTCGGGAACATTGCTGACGATATAGCGCTCGCCGAGGTTCTGCGGCATCCAGCGCCAGCGTTCCATGTTGACGCGGATCGCATTCGCCTCGGCCGGGGTTTTGGCGGTCGCGAGCGATGCCTTGAGCACCGCAAAATCGGGATGCGCGGGGTCGAAGCCGGCGAGCGTCTGCGAGATCGTCCCGGCAAGCAGCGCCGAGGTCAGCATCGAAACCAGCGGCATATGATCGGCGTCGCTGTCGACCATGAACCACTGCTTGCGCGCGGCATTGGGGGTGCGTCCGTCGCGCAGGTGGGTGGCGAGCAGCAGGAAGCTGTCGGTCGCGACGCGGTCGAGCCGCGCCTGGTCGTCGCTGACGATCGCGGCGGCGAGACCCTCGGGATTATAGTCCTTGGCGAACAGCCCCTCGGCGCCGATCCCCTCGATGCTGCGCAGCAGCGCCTCGGCATTGGCTTTCGACCAGCTCGGCAGATTGGCCTGCTCGGCGCTCTCGACCTCGGGCGCGTCGTCGGTGACCTTGTCGGGCTGGACGACGACCGAATCCTCCTTGACCCCCTGCGCAAGCGCGGGGGTGGCGAGGAGCGTCAGCGAGACAAGCAAAGGGGCGGCAAGGGGGGAGATTTTGACCATGGTTAAGGCCCATAGCCAAAAAGCGACCCCAGTGAAAGTGAGCTAGGCCACAACTCGGCGCGATTGGCCCCTTCCACAAGGGAAGGGCCAAACGGTTATGCCGAGGCTTCTTCGTCCTGCTTCGCCAGCCATTCCTCGAGCCACTTGATCGTATAGTCGCCGTGGATCACGTCGGGGGCGGCGAGCAGCGCCTGATGCAGCGGGATGTTGGTCTTGACCCCGCTGACGACCATTTCCTCGAGCGCGCGGCGCATGCGCATCATGCAGCTTTCGCGGCTGCGACCGTAAACGATCAGCTTGCCGATCATGCTGTCGTAATAGGGCGGGATCGCATAGCCGGCATAGAGCCCGCTATCGACGCGCACATGCATGCCGCCGGCCGGGTGATATTGGGTGACCTTGCCCGGCGAGGGCATGAAGGTGCGCGGATCCTCGGCATTGATGCGGCATTCCATGGCATGGCCGCGGAATTCGAGATCCTCCTGCCGCACCGACAGGCCTCGGCCGTCGGCGATGCGGATCTGTTCGCGGACGAGGTCGAAGCCGGTGATCATCTCGGTCACCGGATGCTCGACCTGGATGCGCGTGTTCATCTCGATGAAGAAGAATTCGTCATTTTCCCACAGGAACTCGATCGTGCCAGCGCCGCGATAATGCATCTTCGCCATCGCGTCGGCGCACACCTTGCCCATGCGCGCGCGTTCCTCGGCCGAGATCACGGGCGAGGGGGCTTCTTCGAGCACCTTCTGATGGCGGCGCTGGAGGGAACAGTCGCGCTCGCCGAGGTGGATGGCATTGCCGTTGCCGTCGCCGAACACCTGGAATTCGATGTGGCGCGGGTTGCCGAGATATTTTTCCATATAGACGGTCGGATCGCCGAACGCCGCTGCGGCCTCCGACGAGGCCTGGCCCATCAGGCTTTCAAGGCTCTCCTCGTCGGGAACGACTTTCATGCCGCGCCCGCCGCCGCCCGAGGCGGCCTTGATCAGCACGGGATAGCCGATCGCCGCGGCGAGCTTCTTGGTCTCGTCGCCATAGGTCACCGCGCCGGGCGAGCCGGGGACGACGGGAAGGCCCAGCGCGACCGCGGTGCGCTTCGCCTCGACCTTGTCGCCCATGGTGCGGATATGTTCGGGCTTCGGCCCGACGAAGATCATGTCATGCGCTTCGATAATCTCGGCAAAGCGCGCATTTTCGGACAGGAAGCCATAGCCCGGGTGGATCGCGTCGGCGCCGGTGACCTCGGCGGCCGAGATGATCGCGGGAATGTTGAGATAGCTGTCCTTCGCCGCCGGCGGGCCGATGCACACGGCCTGATCGGCGAGGCGCACATGCATCGCGTCGGCGTCGGCGGTCGAGTGGACCGCGACGGTCTTGATGCCCATTTCGTGACACGCGCGGTGGATGCGCAGCGCGATCTCGCCGCGGTTGGCGATCAGGAGCTTTTCGATAGCCATGCCCAAATCTACCCTTCAGCCTCAGCCGATGGTGAACAGCGGCTGGTCGAACTCGACCGGCTGGCTGTTCTCGACATGGACCGCCTTCAGCGTGCCCGACGCGGGGGCGACGATCGGGTTCATGACCTTCATTGCCTCGATGATCAGGATGGTGTCGCCGGCCTTCACCGCCGAGCCGACGGCGGCGAAGTTCGGCGCACTCGGTTCGGGGGCGAGATAGACGGTGCCGACCATCGGCGACTTCACCGCGTCGGCGAAATTGTCGGCGGCGGGGGCGGCCGAAGCGGCGGCGGGAGCCGCAGGCGCGGCGGCGGCGGGCGCGGCGACCGGCGCGGGGGCATAGGCAACCGGTGCGGCGGCGGCGGTCAGCGTGCGCGCGACGCGCACCTTGCGGTCGCCATCCTCGACCTCGATTTCCGAAAGCTGCGTGTCGTCCAGCAGTTCCGCGAGCGCGCGGACGAAGGCCGGATCGATGTTGATGCCATTGTCTTTATGGTCACCCATGATGATTTTCCTGCTGTTTTGCGGCGTCTCTCGACGATGAAGACGCGCGGACCCCTGTTTTCGATGCCGCCTCTTGTCAGAGAGACGCGGCGGCGTCCAGCGCCAGCGTATAGCTGTTTGCGCCGTGACCGGCAAAATGGGCGACGGCCGCCATGCCTACATAGCTGATATGGCGAAAGGATTCGCGCTGCATCGGGTCCGACAAATGGACCTCGATCACCGGCACCTTGATCGACTTGATCGCGTCGTGGATCGCGATCGAGGTGTGCGTATAGCCCCCCGCATTGAGCAGAACCGCCTTCGCGCCCGCGATGTACGCCTCATGCAACCAGTCGATCAGCGTGCCTTCATGGTTCGTCTGGCGGCATTCGAGGCGCAGGCCGAGGCCATCCGCCTGCGCCTCGAGCCGGGCATGAATGTCGTTGAGCGTATCATGACCATAGATTTCGGGCTCGCGCGTGCCGAGCAGGTTGAGATTGGGGCCGGAGAGAACATAGACGATGGGTTTATCGGGCAAGGCACGAGCTTTCGACAATGAAGGGAAATATCAGGCTTCGCGGTCCTGATAGCGGAAGATGCCGAGGATGACGATGCGGTCGTCGGACGCCTCATAGGCAAGTTTAAAGTGATATTTGATCGTCACGATCCGGCGAAAGGAGCGGCCGGGAACCGCCATGCCTGAATGGGGATAACGGGCAAGCTGATCGATCGAGCGATAGATATCCGACAATATGTTCCGCAGCGCCTCGGGCGCCACCTCTTCATAATATGCGATGATGGAACGCAGGTCGGCTTCCGCTTCCTTGCGGAAAACGACCGTCGTCATGCCGAGAAGGGACGGCCGAAAATTCCGGCGATATCCGCCGCGCTCGAAAATTCAGGGTTCGGGTTCGCGACGCGGCGGTCGATTTCGGCCAATTCTTCGGGCGAAAAGTCGAACTGTTCGGACAGCGAGTCCATCAAAGCGGACAGCGAGGCTTCGACCGACTCCAACTGATCGGCGGGCAGCGCCTGTGCGAAGGAGATGAATTTTTCGAGCGGCGTCATGCTCGCATATTAGGGCAAAAAACTTGCCCGGCATATGGTGTTTTGCGGCGAAGCCGGTAAGCGGACCCCATGGCCATCACCATCATCCTCAATGGCGATCCCCGGCAGGTGCGCGAAGGCAGCGTTGCCGATCTCGTCGCGTCGCTGGGGCTCGATGTGAAAAAGGTCGCGGTCGAGCGCAACCGCGAGATCGTCCCGCGCTCGACGCTTGCCGATGTCGCGCTCGCCGAGGGCGATGCGCTGGAAATCGTTCATTTCGTAGGAGGCGGTTGTTGACCGACAGTTGGAGCGTAGCCGGCCGGACGTTCACGTCGCGGCTGATTGTCGGGACCGGCAAATACAAGGATTTCGAGCAGAATGCGGCCGCCGTCGCCGCGTCGGGGGCGGAGATCGTCACCGTTGCGGTGCGCCGCGTCAATGTGTCGGACCCGAGCGCGCCGATGCTCACCGACTATATCGATCCGAAGAAGATCACCTACCTTCCGAACACCGCAGGCTGCTTCAACGCCGACGACGCGATCCGCACCTTGCGCCTCGCGCGCGAGGCGGGGGGCTGGGACCTCGTGAAGCTCGAGGTGCTCGGCGAGGCCAAGACGCTCTATCCGAACATGCGCGAGACGCTCGAGGCGACCGAGGTGCTCGCCAAGGAGGGTTTCTTGCCGATGGTCTATTGCGTCGACGATCCGATCGCCGCGAAGCAGCTCGAGGATGCGGGCGCGGTCGCGATCATGCCGCTCGGCGCGCCGATCGGGTCGGGGCTCGGGATCCAGAACCGCGTGACCGTGCGCCTGATCGTCGAGGGTGCTTCGGTGCCCGTGCTCGTCGATGCCGGGGTCGGCACCGCGAGCGATGCCGCGGTGGCGATGGAACTCGGCTGCGACGGCGTGCTGATGAACACCGCGATCGCCGAGGCGAAGGACCCCATTCTTATGGCGCGTGCGATGAAGCTGGCGGTCGAGGCAGGGCGCGACGCGTATCTCGCCGGCCGCATGGGGCTGCGCAAATATGCCGACCCGTCGAGCCCGCTGGCGGGGCTGATCTAGGCCGGCATACTCGGTACGGTTACGGCACCTGCTTGACCGGCGGCGGCGCCCAGCTTCCGTCGGTCGCGCGGCGCTGCGGCAGGTAGAGGCGCAGGTTCATCGTGAAGACGCCGGCGGGGGCGGGGAGCCAGTTGGCTTCCTTGTCGGCGCCGGGCGATAGATTCTGGATATAGAGATCGAGCGACCCGTCGGGGTTGAACCGGAGCTTGTCGCGGTCGCCGATCGCGAAACGATTGATCGGGTTGGCGACGAAGAACTGGTCCTCGCCATACATCGTCAGCGACCAGAAGGCGTCGGCGGGCGGGATCTGGTCCTTGTCGAAATGCAGCACATAGTTCGACGCGCCGGTGAGCGGCTTGCCGTCGTCGCCGAGCACGGCCATTGGATAGACGGCTTCCTCGGGCGGCAGCGCGCCGAGGCCGGCGAAACCGATGAAGGCCCGCGCGAGATAATCATTGCCATAGACGCCGACGGTGCTGCCGATCGCGCCCCAGCCGCCGCGGACGGGCAGCGCCTTGCGGCGGGTGACGATGCGCTGATAGGCGTCGGTGGCGGCGCGGGTCAGGCCGCGCTGGACGGCGGGATCAGCCTTCGACAGGTCGAAGCCCTGGCCTTGCACGATGCCGAGGCGCTCCATGCGCAGCACGATCGCATAGTCGCTGGCGTGCGGCGGGTTGCGCTTCATCAGTTCGGCGAAGCTCGCGAAAAAGGCCTGCGGTGCGAGCGCCGCGACCTGTTGCACCGGGGGCGTCTTCATGTCGATCGAGGCGTCGGGAGCGGGCATGGCGACGGCGACCTCAGGCTTGCCCCAGCGCGACAGCGGGGTGGCTTTCAGCCCGGCCTGCAGGCCATGGACATGCGCATAGTCGGCGGCGCCATTGGTCTGGATACGGCCGATGATCCAGCCCATGTCGGTGGGGCTGCGGATCAGGCGCATGCCCGCCGGCAGCGTGCCTTGCCAGTGCGGGCCGACGATCGCGGCGGTGCCGCCGTCATTGCCCGTGGTGCGCGTGCCGAGTGTCGCGAAGACGTCGGTCCACATGTCCATCAGCGGGATGACATGATAGCGCCCCTGCGTGTTTGGTAGCGTCAGGACGAGCGGCTCCTTGCCGACGTCGAACCACATCGACGAATAGAGCGTGTCGGCATTGGGGCGCACGACATCCTTGAAGCTGGCGTCGGGATAGGTCTTCATATTGGCGAAGCTGTTGACCGGCGAGCGCATCCGGCCGGGCGCGCCGACATTGGTCGCGACGCGGCGCGTCGTTTCCATCAGCACGAGCGGATAGGCATAGGTATAGGCCTCGATGCCGATGGCATAGGCTTCCTCCTCGGTGACCGGCTGCGCGGCGGCGGGGCCGGACAGGAAGGCGGCGAACATCGCCAGCAGGGCAAGCAGTCGTGTCATCACAGATATCTCCCGAACCGATTTCCCGCGCCCTTAGCGCGGCGTCCGCACCGCGTCTGTCAACGTGCCGACAATCTCTTGGGAATTTTGCGGCGCGCGCCTAAGCTTTGCCGCGAGGGGGAGCGATGGCGACGAAGCCGCACGCATGGTCGCAGGAAGAGCGCATCGCGGCGCTGCGCCGCTGCGCGCTGTTCGCGCCCTGGCCCGCGGCGCGGCTCGCCGATCTTGCGGCGATCGCACGCCCCGAATTTTATCCGCGTGGCACCGAAATCTATGCGCATGATCCCGAAAAGCGCGAGGCCTTCGTCATCGCGTCGGGCGAGGTCGAGGTCAGCCGCGGTTCGGCGGCGGGCAAGAAATTCGTGCTCGGCATCAACGGGCCGCCCGAAATACTGGCGATCGTCCGGCTGCTCGCGGCGCCGCCGATCCATTACGACTATCGCGCCTATGCGGACAGCCTGCTGCTTCACCTGCCGACCGACGCGCTGGCGGCGATCCTCGACGCCGAGCCGATATTGTGGCGCGATGTCGCGCTGCTGATGTGCGCGCGGCACGGCGACAGCCTGCGGCTGCTCGACGCGCAGAATCTCGGTTCGCTCGACCAGCGGATGGCGGCGACGCTCGCCGACCTCGCGCGCATTCACGGGATCGCGGGTGCGGGCGGGATCGAACTGGGGCTGCGGCTGCCGCAGGAGCAACTGGGGGCGATGCTCGGCGTGACGCGGCAGAGCGTCAACAAGCTGCTGCGTTCCTTCGAGGCGGCGGGGCTGATCGCCGTCGATTATAACCGCATCACGATCCGCGACCCCGCCGCGCTCGACACGATCGCCGCGCGGCCCTGATCCAACGCAACTTAACACAGGTTAAATATTGCTTTGCGATGAACGGTTTAACCCGTTTTCGGGAACATTGGCGGGGGTGCGCGGGTTGATGTTCCGAGAGGCCGATAGCCTCCCGAACCCGGTCAAAGGAGACTCCCCATGGGTGAACTGAAAGACAAGGCCAAAGGCATTGCGAACGAAGTCGCCGGCAACACCAAGCAGGCGATTGGCAGGGCCACCGGCAACGAGCGGCTCGAAGGCGAAGGCATTCTTCAGGAGAAGAAGGGCGAGGCCCAGAATCTGAAAGGTGCGGTCAAGGGCGCACTCGGCGACAAGGTCTGACGACGCATCCTGGTTGCGACGTCACGCAAAGGAAAAGGCCCCGGAGCGATCCGGGGCCTTTTTCATTGTCCGCAGTAAAGGAAGGTCAGCGCCCGCCCGAGGCCACCAGATCGACGTCGGTCATGCCGCCGTCGGTGCGCGCCATCACGACATAGGCGAGCTCGCCCTTCGTGCCGCCGAGCATATGCTCGCTGCCGTTGACGCGGTGGTCGCTGGTATAGCCGGCGCGGATCGCCATTGTGTGGTAATAGTCGAGTACAGCCTGCAGCGACGCCGCGGTCTGGAAATTGACGACGCGGATGTTGCACTTGCCGCCGGCGATGCCTGCGGCCTCGCGCAGCGTCGCGCGCGGATAGACTTTGAACGCGGCGGGCAGGCGGTCGGCCCAGGCGTTGTTATAGGTCAGCTTGGCGTCGCAACTGCCCTTCGACTGTTCGCGTGCCATCGCGCCGATGGTGACCGGGCGCTTGGCGTCGCAGCCGTCGCAGCCGGCTTCGAACGGCAGCGCCTTGGGCGCGGGAAGCAGCTTGCCGGCCTTCAGCGCCGCAGTGGCTTCGGCGACGGTCGCCGCCTTGGCACCCGCAACCGCGGGAACGCCGCCGTCGACCGGCTTGTTGCCGGGGGTCGCCGCATTCTGGTTCGCCTGGCCGGTCAGCTTGGGATCGACCATGATCTTGTCTTCGAGCGATCCCTTGACCGCGGGGTCGGCACCGGTCAGCCCGTCGTCGAGCGGCGACAGTTCGGCCTTGGCATCGGGATTGTCCCGGCAACCGGCGAGCGGAGCCGCTGCCATCAGCAGTCCGGCGACCAGCCATTTTCCGCGCAAGATCATCGCTAACACTCCCTTAATAACAGCAAAGGAATGCCCGATTGCGATCAAAAAGGCGCGAATAAAGAGCGTTAACGCAGGGGCCTTTGTCAGCCGAAAACTGTGTCACCCTGAGACGTATTTGGCGCGCAGCGGATCAGGCGCGATGTTTCGACGGCCGCCTGGCGGTGCTTGACCGCCTCGCGGTACACGGGATCGGTAACCATTTCGAGGAAGGCGCCGCTGTTCGGATACTCCGCCACGAACATGGCGTCCCAACGCTCGCCGTCGGGGCCGATCAGCATCGCCTCCATCGCGGCGCGCCATATGACGCGGCCGCCGACACGCTGGAAAACCGGGCCGCTGTCGGTGCCATAGTGGCGATAGGCCTCGGCGCCGGTGAGCTGCTGTCCCGCGAGCGGGTGGTCCTCGGCATAGGTCGCCTTGTCCTTGAAGCGGACGAGGTTGAGCATGTGGATGACGCTGTCACGCGGCAGCGCCTTGAACGCCTCGAACTGCGGCCGTTCGGGATCGATGTGGCGGTCGGTCATGCGCCGAGCGCCTTGCGGTTCGCGCGCCAAGTGTCGGCGCTCTGTTTCCAGGCATCGACCGGCGCGTCCTGAAAGGGGGCGGGCAGGCGGGTCGGACCGCTGTTCGTCGCGCCGAGCCGCCTGGCGAGCGCCTGCGAGCGGACATTGGCGGGGTCGATGCAGTGCATCAGCTCATCCCATTTCAGAAACTCGACCGCAAAGTCGCACGCGGCCACCGCCGCCTCGAAGGCATAGCCGGTGCCCGCGAATTTCGCGCGTACGCCATAGGCGATCTCGGGCGCCGGCCATTCGGCGGGCTCCCACGGTCCGATCCGCCCGACCCATTCGCCGCTCGCGCGCTCGATCACCGAGAACATCGAAAAGCCGCGGATATGCCAAGCGCCCGCAAGCGTGCACCAGAGCCGCCAGGCCTGCGCCGGCGGACAGGCGCCGCCGATGAACTTCATCGTTTCGGCGTCGCCGCACATCTCGGCAAAGGCGTCGAAATCCTCGGCGGCGGGCGGGCGCAGGATCAGCCGCTCGGTCACGAGCAAAGGTCCGTTGAGCATGATGATCCTCCCCCTCTTGAAATCAGGCGACGCTTCTGCGGCAAGCGGGGGAGAGGGGCAAGGCGAAAGGCCCAAAAGTCGAGAGCGCCGGTCTTGCGACCGACGCCCTCTCCATCACGTATGCGGGCGGAGGGGTCTCGGACCCGCACCCGTAACGGTAAGCTATCGCTTAGCGGCAGCGATATTTGTCGCGGTCGATCTCGCGGCCGAGGAGCGCGCCGCCAGCGGCGCCGAGCACGGTACCGAGCAGCTTGTCGCCGTTGCCGGCGATTTCGTGGCCGGCGAGGCCGCCGACGGCACCGCCGATCAGCAGGCCGGTCGTGCCATTGTCCTTCTTGCAGCGATAACGACCGTCATTGTCGCGCCAGATGCGGGTGTTCGAATTGACGCGCTGGTCGGCATAGTGGCGGTGGCGCTTCTTCTTCTTGTGGAAGCCGCTTTCCTGATCGGCCTTGTACAGGCCATGGCCCTGTTGCGGCGCGGCGGTCGAGATGCCGGCATAGGCGGGCGCCGTCGCGGCAACGCTGACTGCGGCGAAGGCACCGAGCATGGCCTTGGTGAGAATCTTCATGACTAAGTCCTTTCCTGGTTTGGCGTCCCGCTCCTCGCGAAAGGGGTGGGCGCTACGAGGGGAGAACGGCCCGAGCGCGAACAGCGTTGCATTAACGCAAGGCAACGAGACGAACCGAGTGCTGACGGCGACGAACCGAAAGTGTCTTGCGGGGGGCTCCGGCGCGTGCGACATTCGCCTTCATGCTCAATATCGGTTCGCTCGTCATCGGTGTGATCGCGCTCATTCTCGCGATTTTCGCCTTCATTCCGTTTCTTGGCTGGGCGAATTGGGTCATCATTCCCTTTGCCGTCGTCGGCCTCGCGCTCGGCGCGATGTCGGACCGGACGAGCGGCCGGAACCTGAACATCGTCGTCATCGTCGTCGGTGCGCTGCGCCTGATGCTCGGCGGCGGTATCATCTGATCTCCTGACGGCGTCCGACATGGCACAGGCTCCGGCCCCCGCGGGGAGCGATCAGGGCGGCTTGCCCTATGCGCTCGGCGCCTATGCGATCTGGGGTTTCGTCCCGCTCTTCTTCAAGCTGTTGACCAGCGTGCCGCCGGTCGAGGTGTTGGCGCAGCGCATCATCTGGTCGCTGCCGCTCTGCTTCGTGATCATGGCGTTCCGGCGCCAGATCGGCGACTATCTGGCGGCACTCAGGGACTGGCGCGCGCTGCGGCTGTTGCTGCTGAGCTCGGTGCTGATCGCGGTGAACTGGCTCGTCTATATCTTTGCGGTGTTTACCGACCATGTGCTGGCGGCGAGCCTCGGCTATTATCTCAACCCGCTGGTCAATGTGATGCTGGGGATGATCTTTCTCGGCGAGCGACTCTCGCGGCTGCAGGCGCTGGCGGTGGCGATCGCCGCAGTCGGGGTCGCGATCCTGCTCGCGGGTGCGCTCGATACCTTGTGGATCAGCCTGTCGCTCGCGCTGAGCTTTGCCTTCTATGGCCTGATCCGCAAGGTCGCACCGGTGGGGTCGCTGCCCGGGCTCGCGGTCGAGACGACGCTCCTCATGCCGCTCTCGCTCGTGGCGGCGGGCTGGTATATCTGGATCGGCGACGGGCGCGGTTTCGGTTCGGATATGGGAATAAGCTGGCTGCTTGCGGCGGGCGGCGTCGTGACCGCGGTGCCGCTGCTGCTCTTCGCCACGGCGGCGCGCAAGATGAGCTATGCCGCGCTCGGCTTCGTGCAATATCTGGCGCCGAGCATCGTATTCCTGCTCAGCCTGTTCGTCTTCGGCGAGCCGCTGAAGCCCGCGCAGCTCGTCTGCTTCCTGCTCATCTGGACAAGCATCGCGGTGTTCAGCTTCGACATGTGGCGCAAGATGCGCGCCGAGCGGATGATCGAGATCGCTTGATAGATCCTCCCTGTGGCGAAGCCATGGGGAGGGGGACCGCGCCCGAAGGGCGTGGTGGAGGGGCCGCAACGTTGCGCCATCGCCCCTCCGTCAGCGCTTCGCGCTGCCACCTCCCCATCGCTGCGCGACAGGGAGGATTGTTCAGACCAGCTTCCACCCCAGCGTTTCGCCCGCATGGAAGGGTACGACCTCGCCGCAGCGGTCGGGAACGAGCGTCTCGCCGCGCTCCAGGGTGATCGTGCCGCCGTTCAAAGGTAGGCCATAGAAATTGGGGCCGTGCTCGCTGGCGAAGCCCTCGAACTTGTCGAGCGCGCCTTCCTCGTCGAATACGGCGACATAGGATTCGAGCGCGTAAGGCGCGTTGAAGATGCCCGCACAGCCGCAAGCGGCTTCCTTGGTATGCACCGCGTGCGGGGCGCTGTCGGTGCCGAGGAAGAATTTGGGCGAACCCGACACGGCGGCGGCGCGGACCGCGAGGCGGTGCGCCTCGCGCTTGGCGACGGGCAGGCAATAGGCGTGCGGGCGGATGCCGCCGACGAGCATCGCGTTGCGGTTGATGTGGAGATGCTGCGGGGTGATCGTCGCCGCGACATTGGCGGGGGCGGCCTTCACGAAATCGACGGCCTCGGACGTGGTGATATGTTCGAAGACGATCTTGAGCTGCGGCAGGTCGCGCACCAGCCCCTTCAGCGTGCGATCGATGAACACCGCCTCGCGGTCGAAGATGTCGACGTCATGGTCGGTGACCTCGCCATGGATCAGCAGCGGCATGCCGATTTCGGCCATGCGTTCGAGCACGGGCATGATCTTCGCAATGTCGGTAACGCCGTGCGCGCTGCCGGTGGTGGCGTGGGCGGGGTAGAGCTTGGCGGCGGTGAACACGCCTTCGCCATGGCCGCGCGCCATCTGGTCGGGGTCGCTGGCGTCGGTGAGGTAAGCGACGATCAGCGGGGTGAAATCCATGCCCTGCGTCGCGGCGCGGATGCGATCGCGATAGGCGGCGCCTTCCTCGGCGGTGGTCACAGGCGGCGACAGGTTCGGCATGATGATCGCACGCGCGAACTGCGCTGCGGTATATTTCGCCACATGGTCGAGCATCGCGCCGTCGCGCAGGTGGACGTGCCAGTCGTCGGGGCGGCGGATGGTCAGGCGATCGGTCATGTGGAGGCTCCGGACGGCATTTGGGCGCTTGGTTTATGCGCGAGTGTCCCTAGATTAAGGCCATGGCCAATACCACCCTTCACGACCGCGCGCTGATCCGTCTTTCGGGGGAGGATGTGCGGGGTTTCCTGCAGGGGCTGGTGACCAACGACACCTCGGGAAACCTGCCGGTCTGGGCAGCGCTGCTGACCGCGCAGGGGAAGGCGCTGTTCGATTTCCTGATCTGGGGCGACGAGGATGACGTCCTGATCGATTGCGAGCGCGAGGCCGCGGCGGACCTCGCCAAGCGGCTGACGCTTTATCGCCTCCGCCGCGCGATCACGATTGCGGTGGATCCTGATGTCGCGGTGCACTGGGCGCCCGAAGGCGATCTCGGCGTCGTCGATCCGCGCCTCTCGGAGCTCGGCCAGCGCTGGCTGGCGCCCGCCGACGAGGGCGAGGGCGCCGATGCGGCGTGGCAGGCGCACCGGCTGGCGCTCGGCGTGACCGAGGGGCGCGCCGAACTCGGCGACGGCACGACCTTGTGGCTCGAATGCAATGCCACCGAACTGGGCGGCGTCAGCTTTACCAAGGGCTGTTATGTCGGGCAGGAAAATACCGCACGGATGAACTGGCGGCAAAAGGTCAACCGGCGGCTGGTCGTCGTGCCGCTGGCGGGCGCCGATGAAAAACGGCAGGTGATCGCTTATCCCGACCTCGGCCTGTCGGTCGAGCATCGGCGGGTCGAAGCTATCGATCCAGCGACCGCGCCGGACTGGATGCGCGAGGGACTCGCGGCCGGGTCATGAGCCGGGCAGCGGGGGACGATAGGAGCAATGCTATGCGAAGCCTGACCATCCTGCCGCTGTCGCTCGCCGCGTTCGCTGCCACGCCGGCCGCCGCCGAGGATATATCCTGTTCGGTCGCCACCGCGAAGCCGACGAGCGTCGCAGCGATCATCGCGGGCGAAGGCCGCGCGGGCGATTGCCTGACCGTTTCGGCGATCGCCTGGAAGGGCGCGCTCTATGACGATGTCGCGCAAATCTATGCCGAGCCGCGTCCCGCGCGTGCGCCGGACGGGCGCGGCAATCGCGTCGCCTATTTCCCGCCGCGCGGTGCCGACGGCGAACCGCTGGCGCCGGGCGGCGCGCTGCCGGCCGAGGCGGCCGAGGGCTTCGCGCGGCAGGCGCGGCATGTCATAGTCACCGGAAAGCTGAATTTCTGCCGCATGGGGGCGGTCAATGGCGGCCGTCCGCCGTCGCCCTATGTCGTCGATGAATCGGCGTGCCACCATCCCGGCGGGACGATGATCGGCGCTGTCGCCGTGGCGATCGATGCCGGCCCGCCGGTCGAACGGCTGACCGCGGCGACGGGAAAAAAATCGGCGCGGCTGGCGCCGCTCTCGGCCGATTCGGCATGGACCGCGCGGTTCGAGGCGGCGGCCGACGAACTTCTGCCGGCGCTCGCCTCGGGCGACCCGGCGCAGTGGCGGCCGCTGCTCGGCGGGCAATGGCTGAGCCAGCCCGACGCGCAGGCGGTCACGGCGCTGCTGACCGAAAAGGGCGGGGCGTTCGCCACCGTGTTGCAGAGCGACGCAGCGGTCGAGCGCGTCATTCTCGGCTGGTCGCCGGCTTTGCTGTCGGCGAGCGATCGTGCCGATATCGCGGCGTCGCCGAATGCCGAGGCGCTGGTCTGCTGGTCGGCCCATCGCGACGCGGCGCGGCTGTGGCCGATCGCTGCGTTCGACGCGGACAATGCGCCGGGGCGGCCCTATGCCTGCGCGCGCATCACCTATTCGATGCGCGACGGCACGCCGACATGGCGCGCCTTTATCGAGGGCGGCGATGGCGGGCTCGCCGAGCCCGAATCCTGAGGCGCGTTTAACCTTTCCCCAACCATGTTCTGCGACCTTGCCGGCCATGTTGGGGCGTTTTCTTGGCTTGGCCGCGGTGATCGCGGTGGTTTCGGTCGGCGTGGCGAGCATTGCCAGCCGGTCGGCTCCTGCCGATGCGGCCGTCGAACCGGATCGCGGCGGCGACGACAATCCCAATTGGACGACGCAAAAGGGCAAGGGCGGCGGCTGGTCGTCGGCTCCGTCAACTTCGGCCTCGGGCGGCGTGGTACGGCTCGGCCGGGCCGAGGATTCGCATTTCTACGCCGACGCCAATGTCGACGGCACGAGCATCCGCATGATGGTCGACAGCGGCGCCTCGGTCGTCGCGCTCACGCGCCGCGATGCCGAGGCGATCGGGGTCAATGTCGACGACCTGCCGGTCACCGGCACCGCGCGCACCGCAGGCGGCGACGTGCCGATGCGGCGGCTGATCCTAGACAGCGTCGATGTCGACGGGGTCGAGGTACGCCGGGTCGAGGCGGCGGTGATCGACGCCGACATGGGCGTGTCGCTGCTCGGGCAAAGCTATTTGTCGAAGCTCGACGCGGTGAATGTAGAGGGCGACACGATGACTCTGCGCTGATCGGGCGCCGACTCGCGCTCAGACGCGCCCTTGCCAAATCGGCGCGCTTTGCCCACATCCGGGGCCATGAACGCTCCCAATCCGCCGCTGCGCGCCGCCATCGTCCCCGTCACCGCCTTCCAGCAGAACTGTACCCTGCTCTGGTGCACCGAGACCAACAAGGCGGCCTTCGTCGATCCCGGCGGCGACCTCGACAAATTGCGCGAGGCGGTGCGGCAGACCGGGGTCGAGGTCGAGAAGATCCTCGTCACCCATGGCCATATGGACCATTGCGGGCTCGCCGGGGTGTTCGCGAAGGAGCTCGGCGTGCCCGTGGAAGGGCCGCACGAGGACGACCGCTTCTGGATCGAGGGGCTTGCCACCGCGGGTGAGCGGTTCGGCATGGAGGGCGAACCCTTCGAGCCCGACCGCTGGCTGGTCGACGGCGATAAGGTGACGGTCGGCAACCTCTCGATCGACGTCATCCACTGCCCGGGGCACACGCCGGGGCATGTCGTCTTCTATCACGAGCCCTCGAAGCTCGCGATCGTCGGTGACGTGCTGTTCCAGGGATCGATCGGGCGCACCGACTTCCCGCGCGGCAACCACCAGCAATTGCTCGATTCGATCACGCAGAAACTGTGGCCGCTCGGCGGCGACACCGTCTTCCTGCCCGGGCACGGCGCGCACAGCAACTTCGCCGCCGAACGGCGGACGAATCCCTATGTCAGCGACATGGCGATGGGCACGGCCTGACCGTTCCGTCTTGGCCGCTCCCGCCCGCAGGCGGGAGCGCAGGGTCATTCGGCCGGGACGGTGGTGGTCTCGCCATATCCTTGCACCACCGACTTGGTTGCGACCGGGGTCGCGTAGACGGTGAAGATGGCGAAACCCGCGAGGCCGAGCTGCGTCAGCATGGTGATGACCGTGCCCGCCATGCGCGCCCACATCATGCCGTCCATGCCGATCGCGTGCAGGATGCGCCCGATCAGATAGAGCGAGCCGACCGCCCAGAGCCAGGTCGACGGGCCGGTGGCGAGTTCGATCAGCGCGAGCAGGATCAGCACCACGGCGGTATTTTCGACAAAATTGCTGTGCGCGCGCATGCGGCGGATGACGCGTTCATTGCCGCCGTCGCCGATCGACACCTTTTCCTGCCCGCGCACGCGCCCGACGCGCATCATGAGCCAGATATTCAGAATCGCCGCTCCCGCGGCCATCGTCAGGCTGATCGGCAAGATGATCATATCGCTTCCCCCTCTGTCATTGGCCGGTATGGTCGCCCGGCGGTGCGCGAGATGTGGCATTCCCGCACGCTTCGGGCAAGGACCGTCGAAAGACCCGCTCGGGGGTTGCCTTTGCGGGCAAAAACGCTATAGCCGCGCCCGATCCGGCACCCGACACCTTCTGGCGTTGAGGCACCCTTCGGTCGAAGAATTTCCTGTCATTTCAGGCAGGACAGCGCTTCGGCACGGCGGGCGGGCCAGTCATTCCCGGCGACGGGGGCGACAAATCCGGGTGCGTCGATTCGTATAAACATTTGTATAAGCAGGATATATCATGGCCGTCCCCAAGCGAAAAACCTCGCCCTCGAAGCGCGGCATGCGTCGCAGCCACGACAGCCTGAAGGTCGAAGCCTATCAGGAATGCCCGAACTGCGGCGAATTGAAGCGCCCGCACAACCTCTGCAACGCTTGTGGCCATTACAACGGCCGCGAAGTGATGTCGGTCGGCGCCTAAGCCCTAACCGGAAAGCGTTCGGATGAGCCTAACACCGCGAATCGCGATCGATGCGATGGGCGGTGACGTCGGCGTGCGCGTGATGCTCGCCGGCGCTGCCATGGCGCGCCATCGTCACGACGGGCTGCGATTCCTGCTCGTCGGCGACGAGGTGCAGATCAAGGCCGCGCTCGAAAATCACCCGAACCTGCGCGCCGCGTCGGACATCATCCACACCGATGGCGTGGTGAGCGGCGACGACAAGCCGAGCCAGGCGCTGCGCAAGGCGAAAAGCACCTCGATGGGGCTGGCGATCGACGCGGTGAAACGCGGCGATGCCGGCGGCGCGCTGTCGGCGGGCAACACCGGCGCGCTGATGGCGATGGCCAAGCTCGCGCTGCGCACGATGCCGGGGATCGACCGGCCGGCGCTCGCGGCGCTGCTGCCGACGCTCGGCGACAATGACGTCGTCATGCTCGATCTCGGCGCCAATACCGAGTGCGACGCGAACAACCTGACCCAGTTCGCCGTCATGGGTGCCGCCTATGCACGCACCGCGATGGGGCTCGAGCGCCCGCGCGTCGCGCTGCTCAACATCGGCACCGAGGAACTCAAGGGCACCGACGAGATTCGCGACGCCGCCGCGCTGCTGCGCGAGGCGAAGGGCCTGCCGATGGAATTCACCGGCTTTATCGAGGGCGACAAATTGTCGCGCGGCGACGTCGATGTTATCGTCCACGACGGCTTTTCGGGCAATATCGCGCTGAAGACGATCGAGGGGACGGCGCGGTTCGTGTCCGACCTGCTGCGCCGCGCCTTCACCTCGTCGACGCGCTCGAAGATCGGCTTCCTGATCTCGCGCCCGGCGACCGAATTGCTCAAGCATCATCTCGATCCGAACAACCATAATGGCGCGGTGTTCCTCGGCCTCAACGGGGTCGTGCTCAAGAGCCATGGCAGCGCCGACGCCAAGGGCGTCGCGAACGCCGTGCATCTGTGCGCCGAGCTCGTCGAAAAGGACATTACGCGTCAGGTGACCGAAGATCTCGCCAATTTCAGCGGCCACGCACCGGCATGACCCTGCGCGCCATATTGGCCGGCACCGGCTCCGCGCTGCCGCGCACCCGCGTTTCGAACGCCGAGCTTGCCGAGCGCGTCGACACCAGCGACGAATGGATCGTCGAGCGCACCGGCATCCGCTTCCGTCACATCGCCGAGCCCGACGAGACGACCGCGACGCTCGGTGCCGCGGCGGCGCAGCAGGCGCTGCAGGCCGCAGGGCTCGAGGCCGCCGACATCGGCCTGATCATCGTCGCGACCGCGACCCCCGACAACACCTTCCCCGCCAGCGCCACCAAGGTGCAGGCGATCCTCGGCGCGCCCGACTGCATCGCCTTCGACGTCGCGGCGGTGTGTTCGGGCTTCCTCTATGCCGTATCGGTCGCCGATTCGATGCTGCGCACCGGCGCCGCCAAGCATGCGCTGGTGATCGGCAGCGAAACCTTCAGCCGCATCCTCGACTGGGAAGATCGCACGACCTGCGTCCTTTTCGGCGACGGCGCGGGGGCGGTGGTGCTGTCGGCCGAGGATGTCGACGACGATCGCGGTATCCTGGCGACCCGGCTGCACGCCGAGGGCAAATATTGCGACATGCTCTATGTCGACGGCGGGCCGTCGACCACGGGCACCGTCGGCCATGTCCGCATGCAGGGCCGCGAAGTGTTCCGCCACGCCGTCACCAACCTCGCGTCGGTGCTCGGCGAGGTGATGGCCGATGTCGGGCTGTCGGCCGACCAGATCGACTGGGTCGTGCCGCACCAGGCGAACAAGCGCATCATCGACGCGACCGCGAAAAAGCTGGGCCTGCCCGCCGAACGCGTCGTCCTGACCGTCGATCAGCACGCCAATACGTCGGCGGCGTCGGTGCCGCTGGCGCTCGACCTCGCGGTGCGCGACGGGCGCATCAAGCGCGGCGACCTTGTCGTGCTCGAGGCGATGGGCGGCGGCTTTACCTGGGGCGCGGCGGTCCTGCGCGTCTGACAAAGCGCTCGCCGCTTTAACTCCTCGCTCCATCCGTTTCAGTTTGGCGGATTAATTCGCTTTTGTTACATAGTGTGTCGGGACTCGTGACGGTGGGGGACCGGCGAGACCCGTTTGAGCATGGCTTCGTCACGGGAGGGACAATCATGGCGGCAGGGACACTCACTCGCGCAGATATCGCGGCACAGATCAATCATGTGGTCGGGCTGTCGCGCAATGAAGCGGCGACGATCGTCGAATCGATCCTCGATCATATGTCGGACGCGCTCGCTGACGGCCAGAATGTGAAGATTTCAGGCTTTGGCACTTTTGTCCTGCGCGACAAGGCGCAGCGCGTCGGCCGCAATCCCAAGACCGGGGTGGAGGTGCCGATCCTGCCGCGCCGGGTGATGACCTTTCGCGCCAGCCAGTCGATGCGCGGCCGCGTCGCGGGCGGATAAGCATGGGGCAGGATGACGGCAAGGCCGCCGGCGCCATGCTCGCGATCGGCGAGTTGGCGGACCGGATCGGCGTGCCCACGCATGTGCTGCGATACTGGGAAACACGCTTTCCCGAACTGAAGCCGCTCCAGCGTTCGGGGCGCCGTCGCTATTATCGCGCCGCCGACGTCGCACTGGCGGGCAAGATCCACGAACTGCTGCATGTGAAGGGCTATACGGTCGAGGGCGCGCGCAAGGCGCTCAGCGGCAATGACGACGGGCAGGACGAGGCCCAGCCGGTGCCGGCTGCGGCACCGACGGGCGGCCAGGCCGGGGTTGCGGTGCAGGATCTGATCGCGCTGCGCCAGCGGCTGGCGGCAGCGATCGGCGACTGATTTTCAGTCGATCGCCGGACCCAGCGACGGGTCGAGGTCGCGCGGGCGGATGAACTGGACGAAGCGCGCGCTTTTCGTGTCGAGCTCACGCCAATCGGCGATGTCGATTTCGAGCCGCGCCAGCGCCGAGGTCGGCAGCTTCTCTTCCACCTTCGCGCGCAGTTCGTCGCCATCGCTTTCGGGGACGAGTTCGAGGATCAGATCCTCCAGCCCCGGATTATGCCCCGCGATCAGCAGATGGTCGGCATCCTTGCCGGTGTCGCGGATCGTGTCGATCAGCGTCGCCGCCGACGCGAGATAGATGCGGCGG
>NZ_LYVN01000055.1 GCF_001990265.1 Sphingopyxis sp. KK2 | reverse complement strand
GACTCGGGCACAGTGTCGGGTGAACTCGCCGCGCCCCCGCCGTTTGCGGAGCCGGGCGTGCCGCATATCCGGACGCTGAACGTGCCGGGCATGCAGGCCCTATATGTCAAAGAGGTGCGGCGCTTTTTCAAGGTGCAGCTGCAAACTATCTGGGCGCCGGCGATCACGACGCTTCTTTTCCTCGTTATTTTTACCGTCGCGCTCGGCGGTGCGGGGCGGACGGTCATCGGCGTGCCATTCGCCGACTTCGTCGCGCCGGGGCTGATCATGATGGCGATGCTGCAGAACAGCTTCGCCAACAGCTCCTTTTCGCTGCTCGTCGGCAAGATCCAGGGCACGATCGTCGACTATCTGATGCCGCCGCTTGCGGTGGGCGAACTGATCATCGCGCTGATCGGCGCCGCGGTGACGCGCGCGATCCTCGTCGGCTGCGCGCTGTGGCTCGCGATGCTGCTGTGGCCGGGTGTCCATATCATGCCCGATCATTTCTGGGCGGTCGTCGTGTTCGGCGTGCTCGGTGCGTCGATGCTCGGTTTCCTCGGGCTCATCACCTCGGTGTGGGCAGAGAAGTTCGACCATGCCGCCGCGGTGACCAATTTCGTCGTTACGCCGCTCGCGCTGCTGTCGGGCACCTTCTATGCGATCGACCGGCTCGCTCCGGCGTTCCAGGGCGTCGCGCATGCCAACCCGGTCTATTATGCGATCATGGGCTTCCGCTATGGCTTCATCGGCACCGTGGATTCAACGATCGCCAATCCTGTGACGACCGCGATCCTCGTGCTGCTCGGGGTGAATGTCGCGCTCGGCGTGCTGACCTATCGCCTGCTTGCGTCGGGCTGGAAGCTGAAGGCCTAAGCCCGCCTCGTCTTAGTGGCGATGGATGGCGCGCAAGCGATAGCCGCCTTGGTCGAGCCATTCGAACATCGCGTCGATCTGCGGATGGTCGACCGGGCCGCGCTCGCTGTCGGCAACCAGATTCTGCTGGCTGACATAGGCGATGTAGGACGAATCCTCATTCTCGGCGAGCAGGTGGTAGAAGGGCTGCTCCTTGGCGGGGCGCATGCCCTCGGGAATCGCCTCATACCATTCCTCGCTGTTCGCGAAGACGGGGTCGATATCGAAGACGACGCCGCGGAAATCGAACATGCGGTGGCGCACGATGTCGCCCGGCGCAAAGCGCGCGCGCTCGATCAGCGGCGCGGTGACGGCCTTGGACTCATTGGCTGAGAAATCGATCGGGGATTCGGACATCATCTTCCCAATCTATGGCTATTCCCTCTTGTTTCAAGCCCGTTACACTCGGCCTGCCGAATCCCGGCTGTGACCATGGTTACAGAGGAGCCGGCAAGTCGAGCTACTTTGCTCCCGGGGCGCGTAGCCGGACCCGTCGGGGTTTCGGGGCCGTCCATCGCAACGAGGGAAAGGCATGGCATGAACGAAACACCTTTTGGAGAACCCATTCCCCCCGGCGCGCCAGCCGCGGGCGTCGTCCAGCGCGCCAAGGACATCTTGCTCAAACCAAAAGAAACCTGGCCCGTGATCGCGGCCGAGCCCGCGACGACGCAGTCGATCTATGTTCCCTATGTGGTGATGCTCGCGGCGATCGGCCCGCTGGCGGGGTTCATCGGCGGGCAGGTCTTCGGGTTCAGCATTCCCGGCATGACCTATCGCCCGCCGCTCGTCGGGTCGCTGGTGTCGGCGGTGGTCAGCTATGGCCTGTCGTTGGCGAGCGTGTTCCTGCTCGCGCTCGTCATCGACGCGCTGGCGCCGAACTTTGGCGGGCAGAAGAACCCGGTGCAGGCGCTGAAGGTCGCGGCCTATATGGGGACCGCGAGTTGGGTCGGCGGCATTTTCGGCCTGATCCCGGCGCTGAGCGTGATCGGCCTGCTCTTTGCCCTTTACGGACTGTACCTGCTGTACCTGGGCCTGCCGGTGCTGATGAAGGCGCCCGAGGACAAGGCGCTCGGCTATACGGTTGTGGTGATCCTGGCGGCGATCGTGCTGTTCGTGATCGTCGGGGCGATCGCCGCGGCGCTGGCGACGCCGTCGATCGGCAGTATCAGCTAAAT
Organism: Sphingopyxis sp. KK2; assembly: GCF_001990265.1. Taxonomy (GTDB): domain Bacteria; phylum Pseudomonadota; class Alphaproteobacteria; order Sphingomonadales; family Sphingomonadaceae; genus Sphingopyxis. Next base: position 22,399 of record NZ_LYVN01000055.1, on the reverse strand, counting down.
CGAGGCGCCTGCCGCCCCGGATGGTCCGGGGCGGCGCGCCACCCATCCTGATGGTCGATGATGGGGAAAATGGAGGAGAGTGAGGAATTTTTGAAAAAACCTAACCATTTGTAACGGTTTAGGTATCTCGCCCGCCAGAATATTTTACCACACATCTTACCTCACGCATGCCGATGCGTGTTTCAGACCGCCTGTTTCCTATGCCAGAATCGCGGATTCCTGTCGATGGTTTTTCTGTGCTGTTACCCGCGCACGTAGCATGTCTAATCCAGATCCAAGATTATATGCAGCCCTGCCCTGGCTCGTTCTTCGTATCGCCTATTGCTGCGTTGGTTGCGACTGACGCTTGCAAGTCGTCGAAAATGCAAATTGGAAATGCGGGAGGACGAGGACGATCATCCTTCGGTGGGTCAGCTTGAATCGCCGCTACGCTTCAATGTTGTTGCGGCTTTTATCGCGGGAGACGATACAAACCCAATGCCGTCGATCGCTGGCACTAGGTTTGAAGTTCCGTAGATACCAAACGAAAGAAGACAAATTTGATCTCCACCTCTTTGACGGACGATCTAGAAACGTACGCGCGCGCCCTCGAAGCGAGCGGGGAATTTCGCATCTTACGGCGCCTCTCAAAGCGCGAAGCTGTGCCAGTGCCTGAAGGCGTAGCAACTCGACGAGGGCTTTTCGTTGATGTTGAGACGACTGGGCTTGACCCTTCCCAAGACGAGATAATTGAACTCGCGATGGTGCCGTTTATCTATGGACTTGATGGCGAAATTTACGAAATTGAGGCACCATTTCACCGTCTACGCCAACCCTCGCGTCCCATTCCGACGGAGATTACCGCGCTCACCGGAATCGACGATGCAATGGTAGCAAATGCGGTCATCGATCCGCTCGAAGTCGCCAACTTCATAGAAGAGGCAGTGCTAGTAATCGCGCACAATGCCGCGTTCGACCGCCGATTTCTTGAGCGATTTTGTGAGAGCTTTACGAAGGTAGCGTGGGCTTGTTCCATGACCCAAGTGGATTGGAGCAGCGCAGGGCATGAAGGCCTGAAGTTGAGCTACCTCGCTAGCGGGGCTGGTTTCTTCTACGATAGGCATAGGGCCTCACACGACTGTCTAGCGGCGCTTGAACTTTTAGCCCGCCCGCTTGTCGAAAGCGGGCGGCCGGCTTTTGCAGAACTACTTGAGCGAGCGAGGGCTCCGACTTGGCGGATTTGGGCGGAAGACGCGCCATTTGACATGAAAGACGCCTTGAAATCCCGTGGCTATCGCTGGAATGGTGATCCAAACGGCAAGCCCCGCGCGTGGTACGTTGACGTAGCAGAAGCTCGGCGTGAAACAGAATTCGAATATCTGAAGAACGAAATCTACGGTCGCGATGTTACGCTGCCGATGTATAGGATCGATGCCTATAATCGCTTCTCTGATCGCGTTTAGATACGTTCGCTGAGCGTGACGTTTCAGTAAATATTTCCAACACTGGCGCGCACCAAGACGCCTGTTTACACCCATTATCAGTCGGGTCAGGCTTATAAGAAATAGGGCGCGCCGATCCCAGGGGGGGAATCATGCATATTAGTCGAATATTGATCGAAAACTTTCGGTGTATACGCACGTTGGATATCGGTCTTTCTCCGACATCGGTGATAATCGGGGAAAACAATGCAGGAAAAACCGCCGTACTTGATGCAGTGAAGATTGCTCTCAGTCGCAAATGGGGCCGTTCCGGACGGACGGGGTTCAACGAATACGACTTTCCTTTTGGCGTCACACCAGAAGGCGTCCGTCCTGAGATACGGATCCGCCTTTGGTTCACTGAAGCCCATCCGGGCGAATGGCCACAGCCGATGTTAGACGATCTCAATGATATCGTCCGCACTGACCCACATGACGGCACCAGTTCGATTTGCATGCAGGTAACTTGTTCGTTCGAGAGCGTTTCCAAATCAGTCGAGCCAGTCTGGCAGTTTCTAAATGCCGCGGATCAGCCCTTTTCTGGCGCCGGGGCGCGTAACCAAAACCTGTCGCGCTTTTTCGACTATGTTCCATGCTTTTCGATGGCTGCGATGCGCGATGCAGGTGTGGAATTCGGCGGAAAGTCGCGTTTTTGGGGCGCGTTGCTTAAAGGGCTTGATGTAGATCAGGAAAAAGCTGCAGATCTTGAGGAGAGATTTTCCCTGCTCAACAGCGAGCTGCTCGCGGCAGATCCTCAATTAGAAGCGATAAAGGATACCCTAAAGGGAATCAGCACGGTGATTGCCAACGGGGCTGCCGGGGACGTTGACGTCCGGGCAATCCCCGTCAATCTATGGGAGATACTGAGCCGTTGCGAGGTGGTAATACAGGGCCAGGCGAACGACCCTTGGCTGCCGATCGGTAAGCACGGTCACGGTGTGCAGAGTTTGGCGATCATCTTCCTATTTCGTGCGTTTGTGGAGAACGCGTTAGGCGGCGCCCTGCCCGAGGAGGCGCAGCCGATTCTTACCCTTGAGGAGCCGGAGGCGCACCTCCATCCTCAAGCCTGTCGATCTCTTTGGATTTCGGTGAATGCGCTGCCGGGACAAAAACTTGTCACCACTCATTCGCCGTTTTTCGTCCAAAACGTTCCCTTCAAAGACATAATAATCCTACGGCGCGACGCAGACGGTCCGGTCGCGTCCGCTCTTCCGCGTATTTGCAGCGCAAGTGTCCCGCACAACGCCGCGCTTGACACGGCAATTGCGAAAATTGGAGCTGCAATCAGCTGGAACCCAACGTCGGGTTGCATAATGTGCACGGAAACGATTTCGGAGGATCACTATCGGGAGTTGTTGCAATGCTATACCGACGCCGATCGCGCGCCGCACCACGCCGAGATCAAAGCGATGCGCGACCAGAGCCGGAGGTTCATCACAAGTGAAGAGATCACCAAGTTAGAAAGCTGGGCTAAACGCATTCGCGGAGAAATCTTCTTCGCAAACAAATGGCTACTTTGTGAAGGTCAAGCTGAATATGCAATTTTGGGCGCAGTTGCCGACAAGCTTGACTGCCCGCTCGATGCGCATGGCATTTCGGTTATAGATTACCAGAATAACGGAAGCCCCGGTGCCTTTGCCGCACTCGCGCGAGCGCTCGAATATCCGTGGGCAATGATCTGCGATGGCGACGACGGGGGAAAAGACCATATAGCCCAGCTTAAGTCTCATTTTTTCACCGATGTGGAAATCGCGGATCGGGTAACCCAACTGGCCGACGGCATCGATCTGGAAAAACTTATTGTCACCAGCGCGCTACGGCCGTGTATGTTGGCAGCGGCTAGGGAGTTGTTTCCTCAAATCGTTGATAGCGACGCCGAGTTGCTGAAGTTTGCATATTCCCGAAAGGAGGAGATAGCCGTGCGTATCGCCGCTCACATTCGACTGTCGGCGAATGCTGCGGATATCCCGGCGGAATTTCGGGCTCTCTTCACTAGAATTGGAGCTTGCGCGTGACGGAAATCCCTGACCAGAACCAGCTGCTTCATTCGCTGACTGATGTCCAACAGCAGGCTGCGCAATGGGACGAAGGCGCGATGATGCTGCTGGCGGGCCCCGGCTCTGGTAAGACGCGGGTATTGACTTCGCGTATTGCGCGGCTGTTCAATGCCGATCCGGCGGGCAAATGGCGCATTCTCGCACTAACCTTCACCACTCGCGCCGCAGATGAGATGCGACATCGGGTTGAACAGCTCGTCCCGGACAGCGTAGATCGAATGTTCGCTGGAACATTTCATTCCTTTGCGTGTGAAGTGCTCCGCCAAAGCGGTTCGCATATTGGAGTGCAGACCGACTTTAAAATCTACTCCAGTCCCGAAGACCGTCTTCTGCTTCTTTCGAAAGCGCTTGAGCGCGCCAATATCGATCTTGATGAGCCGCTTGAACGAGTTTTTCCAATCCTCGACGGGTTGCGCGATCGACTCGCCAGTCCAGATAACTGCTTGCGCTTCTTTTCGGATGAGGATCGAGGCATGCGGTTTGCCGCCGCTTACGAAGCTTATATGCAGCATCTTCAGGCAGAAAATGCGCTGGATTTTCCCGCTATAATTTACATGGCATATCGCCTCTTCACCGAGTTTCCCGCTATCGCGGGCCGGTATCGGCGAACCTATAGATTCACGAGCTTAGACGAATTTCAGGATACTAATCAGGCACAGTACGCGTTTGTGCGATCCTTCACGGGGGATGAGTACAAAAATCTCTTCATCGTCGCAGATGATGACCAAGTGATTTATCAATGGAACGGCGCCAGTCCGCAGCGTCTCCAGCAATTTGTTGCCGACTACGATCCGGCCGTGCTGCAGATGCCGACAAATTTTCGATGCCCGAGAGATGTTGTAATGATGGCAAACGGACTCGTCTCGCACAACCTGCTGCGAACGCCGGGAAAAAACCCGCTAGAGGCAGGCAAGATTGAGACGCCTGATGCAGAGACGGTGCGGATCCTGCAATTTGATTCGGAAGATACCGAAGCTGCTGGCATTGCGGCGGATCTGTCAGCGCGTCACCAGCATGACCCAGGCGAAGTCGCGATTATAGCCCGCACAAAAAAGCTGCTTACCAAGGTTCAAGGTGAGCTCGCCAGCCTTGGCATTGCCGCCCAAATTGCCCAGCGTCGCGATTCTTTTGCAAGCGTGCCCTATCAATGGCTCAACGGCAGTCTTCAGGTCGCTAACCGACGCGCCGACGCCCGGGAATTTGAGGCTTTTGTTGAATCAGGGAACGTATTGCTCGGCATGGCGCTCGATGCAGAAGAACTTATCGCTATCGCCCTGTCCGGCCACGGTGATTTTCTTCGGGCTTGGGTGAGTGAGGCTCACCCCGTAGATGCACCTGCTATCAAGGCGGTCGAAATTCTAAGGGTGGAACTTGTTGAACGAAACGACTTCCGTAAGTTTGTTCGCAATCTAACGGATTTATTCGCGCAAGCGGAGTGGGCTCTTGAAGAAACTCAGCCTTCCTTCGAGGAGGACCAGCGCGCATGGAAAGAATTATTCTCGGATATTTCGGGTCAAGTTGGACGCCAAGCCCCTCTCGATACTTTCCTGCAGGAATTGGAATTGCGTTCTAAAGAGCCGCCGATCAAAGACGGCGTCGTGCCCTTACTGACGATCCACGGTTCAAAGGGCAACGAGTTCACCCATGTGTATTTAATCGGTCTGGCTGAGGACGTGCTCCCTTCATTTCAAAGCAAGAAGGCGGGTGATCGATCGCCTCAGATGGAGGAAGAGCGACGCAATTGCTTTGTCGCAATTACCCGATGCATGAGCACGCTGACATTGTCGTATGCCGCCCGGTACAACGGTTGGCCTAAGGCGCCGTCGCGTTTCCTCCAAGAAATGGGCATGGCCTAAACTTCTGTATTTAACACGCAATCGACGGGGCAGGGAACGGAAGATGGGGTCCACTTTCTTCGCCGTATTATTCGAAGCCCCATTTGCGTGATCCGGCCCGACTTTGCTCAGTACATTTGTTTGCAAGGGTCTTCGCGTAGCGAGTAGGGCGCTCAGACCTGACTTGGTAAACTCCATCATCGATCCTCTTAAATATCAGGATCGCCGGTCGGGGAATATCCAAAATTGGACGAAGCCGAACGCGATGGGTGTTGTTCTCAAAATGGGTTAGATTGGCTTCAATTGTTTCGTTTGGGAAGCGAAACTCCGCCTTTTTGGTCTCGTTGGTTCCGACCCCAAAATAGGCAGCCAATGTAGCAACTGGGAGCTGCACCTGATAACCTGCGCTGGTACCGTTTCCGCCGGTTTCATTCTCGAAAATCTGCAAGTATAGTAAATCTGGCTTTTCTGTAAGAGAATCAAGCTTGGAAAGAATCTTTGCCTTTTTATTTGCACTATTTAAAGTAATTACTTTGCTAAATAACGGCTTTGGTGAAGTTTTTGGCCCTCCCTTGAGGGCAGGTTTCTGAGATTTGCGAGGGATACTTTCGCGGGTATCTTTTTCTGAACCCTTTCCCTCTCCTTGCATCACCTCTCTAATGCGCTTCGACGTAACGGGTTCGGCAAGTTTCTTGATTTTTCCCCAAGAAATATCAAGTTGCTTTTCAAGCGCGCTACCGTGCGCCGCTCGAACTCGTACTGCGATTTCCGTGTTTCGTACAAGCCCGCCACCAGTGAAATTACCGGAACCGATTATCGCTATCGTATGATCATGATATGAAAACAGAAACATCTTTGGATGAAAGATGGAATTACAATACTTATCCTCGACAAAGAGAGATAAGACTTTCCCAGGAAAAATCTCATCTAAATACATGCCATAGTGCAAGCTATCAGGAGTAGTTATACCGTTTCCCGCCCCATAGATGAACTCAAATGAGCCTCCGCGGGAAATCATGTTCTCTATTTCCGTTGAAATTAGGCCGATGCCGTCCCAACGCGCGTAAGCTGCTGCAACGCGAAAGCGTTGCAGGCCCTGATTAGCGAAACCAGCTCTCAATGCGGTCAACATCGAGGCCGTTTCGTTGTGGGTCTGAAGCAATATTTGCACGGGCATGCAGCTAACCGACTACTACACGTGCATCTGGATCACCACCAACCAGCGCATTTATCCATGCAAGGCACAAGTCTTCGCTTTTGTATCGACCTCCCCATCGTTCGCGTTCCTGCTGCTCTACAATTGGAAAAGTCGAGTAAATATAAGCGATATTTTGGCGACTCTCTGCCGTATTTTCCGGGTCGAACACACCGTATAGGATGAAATAGATCGCATCTAGTTTCGAACGCAGGTTCAGGCGGCGCGCGTCATCCCAAGGAAAGGGGCGCAGGACTTCGCCATTTGCCTGTGTGTGGCCCATGTCGCGGGCGAAGGGAGCCATATCATTCGCAGTGTAGGTTAGCTCCAATACCGCCTCGCGGACCACCTCGGCGGCTGTCTTGGCACCAAACTTTCGAGCGTAAGCCGAAGGTGGGATGACGGGTAGCTGTTCAACGATGAACCAGTTCAGCGTCTGACCTTGTACTTTTTGGCGAACGGCAAAGTCGAATGGCGCAGCGTTCATATTTGCCAACAGGAGGGCTAGGTCAACACCGTCTTGGGTAGGTACTAAGATCGGAACCTTGTTTCCAAACCCCACTGGTGGAAATGCTGCTGCAATGAAGGTTCGGGCGTTTGTTGGAGCGGTGATTTCCTTGAACCCAAGGACCCACGGCAGGCCAGCCGTGACCATGCATTTTGTTTTTGAAACCCAATACTGAGGAGCCGCCAGCCAAGAAGGATCGGCATGCTGTTCGTCCGTTGCGGGCAAGGGCTGGGCTGGTCGATTAAAATTCGCGGGGTTGAGCACGACGCTGGCGGCGCGATGATCGAACGCCTGCACCATCTTACCTTCGTAAAGGGGAACCCATTCCTCCGTTGCGGATTGCCAGCAATTGCCGCCGGTGGGCCATGCACCCTCGCTTCCTTCCAGTTCGGCACGGGTGCGGAACAGGTGGCTATCGTTGGTCATGTGAAACATAGTAGCGTATTTAATCGGCCATGCTGCCACCGGTTGAGGACCGGACTTATCGACCAGCACCTGCGCACGAGCATAGATCGCGGCTGTGAGCGCCATATCGCGCGCGGTGCGAAAGATCGGCGCAGTCCCCGTATTCGGATTTACCCGCGCGAAGTCCTCTGCGGTTATCGGGAAGGCCTGTTCCGGATTTTCGATCTCAGTGATGGATTGCAGAAAGAAGCCGCAATGCGCCGCTGGGAAGGTTCGATTTGGACTTCCGATCATGGCGCAGAATTTGAACCGGCTGTCGACGTCGGGAAAGAACGGCCCCAAGCCATAGCGCGTTCGGCGGTTTTCGAAATCGTACAGCGCCTTGAGGTGCCCTCCGGTAGCTACCTTGCGGAAGAAGGCGCTTGCCGACAAGTCCGATGCGATGCCGCTGGGGGTCAGCAGACCCACCATCCCATCCTGCTTAACCAGCGCGTGGGCGCGTTCGACAAAAAGACTATAGAGGTTTATGTCGCCCCTGCTCAGAAGAGGATAGTGGCCCTCATCTCGGGCGATGCGAGCCGTGTCGGCCGCGCGTGCATCCGCGTGCGCGAACTGGTTCCATAGCGGATCGTCGTCTTTCTTGAGGGCAGCGATCATCCGGCTGCGATCGGATGCGCGCGAGGCTAGCGCAATTTCCGGTCTGCGCGCGGCAAACCACTCAACCTGCTGCAGCTTGATCCGATCCCATGGCGGATTACCAACCACAGCATCAAAGCCGCCGGAGCGTTCTACGTTGCTCCAGTTCTCCCACACGCCGGGAAAGGCAATTTGCCAATTTAGAAACCGTTCTTCCGTAATCAGCGCGCGGGCCGATGCCAGAACGCGTTCAGCGGCCTCTAGCAGATCGTGCGCATCGAAAGGCTGCTTCTTCATTCGGTCAGTCACGCCCGAGCGCGCCGCTGCCGATTTCTTTGCCGCTGGTTCCTGCCGCCCCAGCATGATTTCAACCGGGTTACCAAACTGACCGTCCAGCAGGGCACGAACCGCCGCTTTGTCTACTGGCTGTTTGATGTTCAACCAGTCCAGCGCGTGGAGGAACGAGACAAAGCTGTCCAGCGGTGCGATCTGCGATTGTACCCCATACCAGGTAGCTGCCGACTGGTGCGCTTCGGCGATCTCCGCGTCGGTCAGCCGCTCGATGATCCCCATTGCCGCTGCGGATGCTTCTGCCTCACGCACAGGCCCGATGTGCAGAAGTTCACCTCCTTGAGCACCCGCCTTGTCGATTGCATCTCGCACCCAAAGGCCAAACAGGCTGTCTCCGGCGCGCAAGTGATGGTCGATAAACGATAACGGCGCACCAACCGTGAAGGTGTGTAGCCACAGAGCTACCTTCGCCAGTTCGACCGCCATGGGGTTCTTGTCAACGCCGTAAACGCAGCGCTTCAGCACCATGCGACGAACGATATGTCGGTCATCGAGCTGGGCTTGGTCGATAGTCCAACCTGCCGCCTTCGCATTGCGCAGGATGGTCGTGCGGATGTCCTCGATTTTGCGGGCCAGTGGCGAGATAAATTCGAGGTGTGGCGCCATTTCCGCTGCCAGTGCCTGCGCTTCGGCCATAGCATCAAGCACATGGTCGGCTAGTGTATCGACCAAGCTCACAAGGAAGTGCCCTGATCCCATCGCCGGGTCACATACCCGGAGTTGCAAGATTGCTTGCGCCGGGTCAGCGTCGTTCAAATCGCCGATATGGTAATCGTGCGCGTCGGAAGGTTTCAGCTTAGCTAGCGCGGTGCGGAAGGCGCTAAGCCGTTCTGCAATCAGCGGTTCTAGCGTCTTGTCGAGGATCAGGCCGACCAGCTCGTCCGGTGTGTAGTAGCTGCCGCTGTTCTTGCGGGCGAAGAGGTTGGGTCGCACCGCGAGCGCGCCGTTATCGTCGTGGACAATCTCGAATTCCAGCAGCCGTTCGTATATTGAACCGAGCTGCTGCACTGAGAGGTCACGGTAATTGATGTAGCGCCGTTCGCCAGATGAACGCTCGTAGGACAGGGCATCGAGCGTCGGGGCCATCACGCTGTCGGGGATGCGGATGGAATCTAGCAATGGAACGCCGCTGCTAGCAAACAGGCCACCGTTATATGGTGGGATGCCGACGGAGGTATCTCCCTTGTCGATGATTCGAGACAGGTCGGCCACGTGCGCCCAGATCTTGCCAGCAGAGCCTGAGAACACATCGCCCTCGGTAACGCGCTTCCCAACTTCTAAACGCTGATGGCGCAGCGCGTAATCGTCGTAGCGCTTCTCACCTACCGGCAACAGGTCGCGATCTTCGGCGTAGAGCAAGAAAAGCAGTCGGTAGAGCAGGACAAGCGAGGCTTGCCGAACATCTTCCAGCGAAGCCTGCGGTGCGGCTTGAGCAATCGCGCCTGCAAGATCAGGAAAGACCTGTTCAAAGACCAGCTTGGACAAGCTGGCGGCAACCCTCTCTTCGTAAAATTCGGCCGCCGCCCGAGCGCGCTCGTGGAATGTGCGGCTGTCCTTGCCCGTTTTAACGAAGGCGTCGCGACCGAACATTGACGCGAAAACTCGGAGCCAATGATCGCGAGTTGTCTCGTCGGTTAGGAGGTTATCGCCACCATCTAGCGCAAGGATGCGACGCAGATCGATTTCAAGGAACTCTTCTGAGACAGAGCGCGCACCTGCCCAGTAGAGCCGCCACCGGCTGCCGTTTGTCAGGATGCCCCAGCGGAGCTGACCGCTCGTTAGGTCGTCAATTCGTCGCAAGTACCGAAGCATCTGGGTGGAGGGCGCGGTCGCCTCATCTCGACCAGAGGCACGGTCAAGCGGTCGCCCCCAGCGCTTGCTTTCAATCACTGCCAAGCCGTGGCCGTATCGCTTCCACTGCTCGTCCTGCGCGTTAGCAGCTGCCTTGGCTTCCGCATTCATAAACAGCAGGCCATCGGGCACGTCGTCCCGACCGCTGATAGTCAGGTTCTGCTGCCGCAAGGATTCGGTCCAGCCGAGCGCACTGAGCACCGGCCAGATGAAATCATCCTCTGTTTGGCTCTCGTTGGTTTTACTGTTCTGAGGGAAGATTGCTGCGATCGTCTCAAGCGAATGTCTTAGGCCAGCGATGTCGACTGTCAGATATGCTGGATCGTCCTTGATGGCTTCAGCCAGATAATCAGTCGTGAACAGAGAACCGGAAATGACAAGCGCGGAATCAGACAAGAAGGAACCCCTTTGGGGTCACCTTAGTCCGACCGCGTTCTGGCGGGAAGAGCTTGGAGGCGTCTTTTGTAGAAAGTGCGGGCTACTCGCATTGCAGAGATTTTTGCCGACGACGCTCGATCAATTTCCGCAAGCTTTCCGTCAAAACGAGCGTGGCAGAACCTAGCTTCACGACCTCGATCTCTCGCCTAGAGATGAGCAGATAGAGAGTGCTGCGACTGATCCCGGTGAACTGACAGGCATCCGGAATTCGCATGCTGATCGGCTCGATAGCTAGCGGCGATGACGGGTGTAGAAATCCCGCCGGGGGTAAAATCTGCGGCATCGGTTTAACGTTCCAAATAGTGATGGTGGCATTGAGCACGTAATGACCCAAGCACGTCCCATTATCCCCGAGTTGCAGCTCCATTTCTATCCGACGTTTGCACCCAGTCGTAGCCAATTCTACGATTTCTATGAGTCGAAGATGATGGACGCGAGAGTGTCGCTGAGGACTCAGCGGGAACGCTGTGTCGCGTCATCGTCCCACCCAAGTTTTATGCCTGTCGATAACGACTTGGAATAATTGCCTGAAATTCTCATAGTCTGGCAGATTGTTGTTGTGCCATACGCGCAAAGCCGCAGAAAACCGACCATCGCGTGCGCGAAGCTGGCACCGCTTTTATCTTGCCATAAGCCCGCCTTCCGATTTCAAGCGCCCCAACCGTCCCAACCGGACGTATTACCAAAGACGCGGCGGATCGTGCACCGAAGCTCCCACACCCAACATTTACCAAAGCGGTGTAATCGAATTCGATGCCCCGTCGCCCGACCTATCGCCGGACCTACGTCAGCGTGCCTCGTCGCTCGATAAACCTTCTGGTAGGCGCGGGTCTCGTCGGCGCCATCGCCGGGGTCGGTTCCGTGGCAACAACCTCGGAGGGCCGCGACACCATCGTAGCGATTGCGACGGATATCGGTATTGCAACTGGTATGGCGCGCGAGCGCTCGGCGAAAGAGGGCGATTATTGGTTGCGCTGCGATGACGCGCGCGCAGTAGGAGCCGCACCGATCTATCGCGGCGAACCCGGATATCGTGAAGGGCTGGACGCGGACAACGATGGAATAGCTTGCGAACCTTATCGGGGGAAGTGACTCGCCATCGCATATCTGAGATGGCGGCTGTGGAGGCGAGGTCGCAGGGCCGCGATGCTACGCATCGGACCCGTAATTTGGATACACACCTCACGCACGGGTGAATGCAGCTTTTCCGCCACTTTTTGAGAGTGCGATCTGACCACACTCTGACAGCGCAAGTCAAAAGGCACGGTTTTTGGCCGCTTTTCGAGAGTGCGCTGCGCACCCTCAGGGTGGGCTTATTTGGCTTTGGAACGTCCGCGTGCGGCGGGCTTTCGTCCGCCGCCGCGCCCCTTCGTCCCGAGCCCGATTTCTTTCGCGAGCACACGCCGACGATCCGAATAATTCGGCGCGACCATCGGATAGTCCTTCGGCAAGTTCCACTTGGCGCGATACTCGTCCGGGGTCATTTCGAAATTGGTCATCAGGTAGCGCCGCATCATCGTCAGCTTCTTGCCGTCCTCAAGACAGACGATGTAATCCGGCTTAACTGACGCGCGGATCGAAACTGCCGGTTCCTGTTTGACTTCGGGGACAACGGCGTTTCCAAGTCCTGCGAGCGCGTCGTGAACTGACCGGATGATCAGCGGAATGTCCGATATTGCGACGCTGTTGTTGCTTACATGCGCGACGACGATGTCGGCGGTCAGAGTGACCAAGGTCTCAGAATCTTCCATCGTCATTTCCTTCGGCATCTAAGCTATTTAAACTGCGCCCCTAGCAGGGGAGTGCGCTCTGAACAAACGGCAAGAACGGCGCGGATCAGGCCGAAGTGCGAGGCAGGCGCAGACCGGCCGTCGCTTCGAGTTCGGCAAGGCGTTCCGAACAGATCGCGTGAACCGCTCGACCAAGCTCCTCGACGCATCGACCAAGCCACCGGAGTTCCACCTCGGTGATCCGGTAGTGCTTCGAATAGCGCGCCTTCACATAGGCTTCTTTCAGCTTCTCGAACCGTGCCCGATCTTCGCGAAGTTCGCGCGGCCAGGCATCAACGAGACGCATATCGATCCGCTCGGCCTGCGTCCGCAGGAAAGCAAGGTTGTGGACGTGGGGGGTGTAAAAGGTGCAGACCAGAAGCACGCAATGGTAGAGACGTTCGGTTGCCTGATGCAGCATAAATGCCGACTCTTTGTACCAGCCCCGCTTTAGGTCGTCGTCGAAGTTAACGTGCGCGCGCATGGCACTGGGATACCACTCATCAAAGTACTCCCGCGCCATTGCCAGTGCCTGTTCGGGCGTCTTCGGCTTAGGCGTATGCAGCGCCTTCTCGTCATATTCATGGAGCGCGATGCCATCCTTGGCGACGTCCATGAAGAAATAGCGGCCATGCGCCAGCCCGTCATTCACTTCCTGCAAGGTGTGCACGATGAAATTGACCGGCGTGTGCAGCGTCTTGTCGATCGCCAGCTCACGAATAAGCCGGTCGTCCAGCTTGAGCCAGAAATCGACCTTCTCGGTCAGTCGCTTGTCATTGACGATGATGAGCAAATCGAAGTCTGACCGATAACCCTTGGCGGTGTGCGGCTCGTCCACCCAGCCGCCGCGCGCATAGCTGCCGTACAGGATGATCTTGTCGATCCGCCCCTTCTTCTTCCAGTTCATAGTGCCAAGAGCGAGTGCGTCTTCAAATTCTTCGAAGATGATCTGCTTCACGCGGTCGAGTTCGCGCTGCTTGTTCGCTGGAAGATGATCGAGGTCGGTTTTCATGCTGGCGGCACCCTGTAGAGACGAGGACGGATTGGCAAGATCGAAGCGCGATCAGCGGCGCCAGAATTGCCACCAAGACCGGTTCTTTTGTTCGGGCTCGTTATCCAGCACCCCAAGGCTGCGCCACATATGGCATTCGACTTCGATCAGGCTAATGTCGTGTCGCTCAGCAAGCTCGCGATATGTCAGATCGTGCACGACATGACCCAAGAATATCGCCCGCTGAATGGGCGTCATGCGGTCTACGGCATGTTCATAGCGACGCAACCTGCGCCGATCCTCTGCGGACAAGGAGCTCATGCGCTTGGCTCCTTCTCACAGTAGGCTGCCCATTCGTTCATCATCATGCGCCGCTTTTCGAGAAGATTGCCGCGCCGATACGCCGCCTCGGTCTTGTTCGCGACGATGTGGGCGAGGGCGGCTTCGGCGACGTCGCTCGGATGATTGGTTTCCTCGCTGACCCAATCTCGGAACGACGACCGGAACCCGTGCGCGGTGAACGGCTCGCCCATTTCCTTGAGCAATTTGCTCATTGTCATATCGGACATGGGTTGCTTGCCACGGACACCGGGAAAGATGATCGGGCACCCCGGCAAGCGAAGTTCCGCGCATCGCTCGACGATGCGGACCGCGCGGGTGCATAGAGGCACCACATGCTCGCGGTTTGCCTTCATACGGCCCTTAGGAATGGTCCACAGGCGATCCGCAAGGTCGATCTCATCCCAAGTCGCTCCGCGCACCTCGCCCGACCGGGAGGCGGTCAGGATCGCAAATTCGAGGGCAAGGCGGCTGAATGACTCCCGCTCGCGTAGTTTAGGGATGAATGCAGGGACCTTCGCGTAGGGCATGGCGGCGAAATGGCCGTCCTGCTTCGGCTGGCGGGGCAGACCCTTGGTGATTGCTTGCATGGGTGCTTCGCTGTCGCGATAGCCCGACGAGTAGGCCCAATTGAGGACGGCGCCGACGCGCTGGCGAACACGGCGGGCGGTTTCAGGCTTCGACAGCCAAATCTCTGAGAGCAGATTGCGGATCATCGGGCCGGTAATCTCGTTGACCCGTACATTGCCGATATGTGGAAAAGCGTAGTCGCGAAGGCTTTGCTGCCACTGCGCTTCGTGCTTTTCGTTCTTCCAAGTTTTCCGATGAGCCGCCAAAACCTTGGCGGTGGCTTCGCGAAAGGTCGGGATGCCTTGCGCCTTCCGGCGCTCGAATAGTGGGTCCAGCCCCATCTCCACTTGGCTACGAATTTCCCGCGCTCGCTCGCGGGCATCGCCCAAGCTGACCTTTGCGGCGCTGCCTATGCCGAAGTCTCGGCGGTTGCCCGCTTTCTGGACCCGGCACACCCAACTCTTGCTGCCTCCCGGCTGCACAACGAGATAGAGGCCGTCGCCGTCGGAGAATCGACCGGGACGGGAAGCCGATTTAACGGCGCTGACCGATAGCCTTTTCATGCTGATTTTTTCCCACGTTTCTTACCACAAAATCAAATGTGTGGGTCTGGACAGCATGGGATACATGAGGACACGAAACACCCCGGAGAGCCTAGGTTTTCCTAGGCTCTCGTCGGATGGTCGTGGATGTGTGGAAATAAGAAAATGGAGGAGAGTGAGGGATTCGAACCCTCGGTACCGTTGCCGGCACTTCGCATTTCGAGTGCGACGCTTTCGACCACTCAGCCAACTCTCCTCGCTGAGGCAGACGCCCCTAGCGGCGCCTTTTCGATATGGCAAGCCCCGTGCGACAGGTAAAATCGCCTTGGGCGATAAGCGACGTCGAAGGGCCGCGGGCCGAGCGCGGAGCAGAGCTGGGACCAAGTGGTTAAGTTCTTGCTAGGCATAAGCAATCCTGTCATGCCCACGGCGGGGAGGCGCTTTGGTCCAAGCGCGGCGGGGCCGCGGCTGACCATCGACGACGCCTAGGGGGAGTCTGATGGCCAGATATTTTCTTGCCGCATGCGCCGGACTGATGGGGATAGCGTTCGCGGCGCCGGCTTCGGCGCGATCGAAGCGCGCGGCAGCAGCGCGCGGGTGATGGTGAGCGGCAGCCTTATCGCCCACAACCAACTCGGCATTTCATCGCAGGGCGGCGCGGCGGTGGTGAGCTTTGGCGATAATATCCTTGCCGGCAATATCCAGAACGGGAGCTTCACGGGCAACGCCACAGGGAAATAGGGAATCCCGCGAGGCCCGGCGTTCGGGCTTCGGGGCAAGGCGGTGTCCTCCTTTCGGGAAGATTGCATCCGCCGGTTCGTTTGATTTGTTCCAGTCCGGGACAGGTCGTGTTACATCGCATCATCCCAAGAGCGGCTGCGGGCGCTATTGGTGGGGAATATTGGGGAGAAATCGAAGATGAGCAGAATGATGACCCGTGGCCTGCTGGCTGCTTCGGTGGCGATGGCGGCCCTGCCGCTCGCGACACCAGCGTCGGCGCAGGCGACCCGCACCTGGATTTCGGGCGTTGGCGACGATGCCAATCCGTGCAGCCGCACCGCGCCGTGCAAGACCTTTCAGGGCGCCATTTCGAAGACCGCGACCGGCGGCGAGATCAACTGCCTCGATCCGGGCGGTTTCGGCGCGGTGACGATCACGAAATCGATCTCGCTCTATTGCGAGGACACGATCAACGGCGTGCTCGCCGCGGGGACCAGCGGGATCACCATCAACGGCGTCGGCATCAACGTGCTGCTCAGCGGCTTCGATCTTGAAGGTTTCGGCAGCGGGATCAACGGCGTCCGCTTCGTCAACGGCGCGAGCCTGCATATCCGCAATTCGAACATCCGCGATTTCCGCGGCGGTGGTTTCGGTGTCAGCTTCACCCCGAGTGACGCGGCGGGCGCGACGCTGGTGCTCGACGATGTCACGATCATCGAAAATGGCGCGACGTCGGGCGTGACCGGCGGTGTGCTGGTGCAGCCCGGTACGAATGTGCCCGTGAGCGTGCTGGTCAACAACAGCCGCATTTCGGACAACAACCGCGGCGGCGTCCGCCTCGATGCGTCGAATGCCGGATCGAGCGTCAAGGCGGTGATTTCGGGCACCCAAATCACCGACAACCAGATTGGCGTCTATGCCCGGTCGGCGACCGGCGGCGGCTCGGTCAACGTCGCGCTGTCGAATACGGTCGTCAGTGGCAACACCAGCACCGGCGTGCTTGCCGAGGACGCATTGGTGACGATCAACGCGACGGGCAACACCATCACGCACAACGGCAACGGCATTCGCTCGCTGACCGGCGGGAAGCTTGTGACCTTTGGCGACAACACGCTGGTAAACAACAACAACAACGGCAGCTTCACCGCGACCGGCACCAAGCAGTGATGCGAGCGGCGCCGGTTCGGTCCGGCGCCCGCATCGCTGGCACATCGGATTAGGGGAAATATGATGAAAAGAGCTACTTCCACCAGCCTCGCTCTCGCGGCGCTGTTCGCGGGCGCGGTTGGCTTTGCCGCGCCGGCCTCGGCGCAGGCGACGCGCACCTGGGTCTCCGGCGTTGGCGACGACGTCAACCCGTGCAGCCGCACCGCGCCTTGCAAGACCTTTGCCGGGGCGATCTCGAAGACCGCTGCCGGTGGGGAGATCAACTGCCTCGACCCGGCATCGTTCGGCGTGGTAACGATCACCAAGTCGATTTCGCTGATCTGCGAGGGCGGGGTGGCCGGTATTCTGGCCTCGGGGAGCAACGCCATCAACGTCAATGGCACGGGAATCACCGTGCTGCTCAGCGGTTTCGATTTCAACGGGATCGGGAACGGCCTGAGCGGCGTCAACTTCCTGAACGGCAGCAGCCTGCATATCCGGAACTCGACGATCCGCGGCTTCAGCGGTTCGACTTCGCCGTTCGGGATCAAATTTGCGCCGTCCGATGTGGCGGGCGCGACGCTCGTCGTCGACAATGTCACACTCGAGAATAATGGCACGACGTCGGGCGTAACCGGTGGCGTCCTCGTCCAGCCGGGCACGGGCGTCCCTGTAACGGTGCTGATCACCAACAGCCGCGTTACCGACAATAACCGCGGCGGTGTCCGCCTCGACGCGTCGAGCAGCGGATCGAGCATCAAGGCGGTGATTTCGGACAGCCAGATCACCGACAACCAGATCGGGCTCTATGCCCGCTCGAGCGCCGGCGGCGGGACCGCGAATGTCACGCTGGTCAATTCGGTGATCAGCGGAAATAGCAGCAGCGGTGTGCTTGCCGAAGACGCGCTGGCGACCGTCACCGTCAGCAACAGCCTGATCACGCAGAACGGCAATGGCGTGCGGGTGATTACCGGCGGCGCGCTGGTCAGCCAGGGCGGCAATGTCGTGGTGTCGAACACCAACAACGGCAGCTTCACGTCGACGATCGCGAAGCAGTAATTGGTGAAGGGGGTCGGCCCATGCGCCGGCCCCTTTTTCCCGGCCCCGATCGGATACGCCGGATGATGCGTTGGAGCGGCCTCAGGCCTCGCGCAATTTCACTTCGCTGATATGGCGCTTGCCGCCGCTGCGGCCGAGCTGGACGAAAACGTCGACGGTCGAGCGTACATAATGATGGACGTCGGCGCGGTCGAGGCGGCTGCCCGACTGCAGCACGAGCAGGGTGAGCTGCTCGATCGCGCGTTCGGGGCTGTCGGCATGGATCGTCGTCATCGACCCCGGATGGCCGCTGTTGACCGCACGCAGGAAGGAGAAGGCCTCGGGCCCGCGCAATTCGCCGAGAATGATGCGATCGGGGCGCAGGCGCAGCGAGGCGCTGAGCAGATCCTCTGCCGTCGTATGCGTCTCGCCGAGCGCGCTGCGCGCCGCGAGCAGCCCGACGGCGTTCGGGTGGTGGATGGTGATCTCGGGCGTATCCTCGATCAGGATCAGTCGCTCGCTTGGCGACACTTCGCGCAGCAATGCATTGAGGAAGGTCGTCTTGCCCGACGAGGTGCCACCCGAAATCAGCACATTCTTGCGGTTTTGCACCGCCGTCCGCAGCAGCGCGGGAATATCGCCGGCGTCGAGCAGGTCGTGCAGCTTGCGGTCGAGGTCGCTCGCATCGCCGATCCGGCCCGAACGGGTGGCGGCAAAGGCGCCGCGGTCGGCATAATCGTCGAGCCGGAGGTCGGGCGAGACATGCTTGCGGATCGCGAGCACCATCGTGCCGCGGGTTGCGGGCGGCGCGACGATCTGGACGCGCGCACCGTCGGGCATCGTCGCCGAGAGCAAAGGATGTTCGCGGTTGATACCCTGGTGCGACAGCGCCGCGATCTGCCGCGCGAGGCGTTCGAGCAGCTGTTCGGTGAGCGCGGGAATCTCGTGGGTCTCGATCTTGCCCGTCAGCGATTCGGCCCAGGCCTCGCCGGGGCGGTTGACATAGATGTCGGTGACGTCGTCGCGGTCGAGCAGAGGCGCGAGCGGCGCCAGATAGCTGCGAAAATAGACGCGATCGTCGGGGATGGCCGCGACTTGGCCCATCTCAGCGCCGCTCCACGCCCGAGAAATCGAGATCGCGCGCGACGAAGACCGAGATGCTGGTGCCCTGCGCGACCTTCAGCGTCGGGGCGATATTGGTCGGCTGCGGCCGCTGCGCACCGGTGCCGCCGGGCAGGATGACGACCGGCGAATTGGTGGCGCTCGCGGCGGCGTTGACGCCGATGTCGAGCACCGATTGCAGGATCGCCTCGCCGAAGCGCGAGAAGAAATGACTGTTTACCTTCGCCTTGATCCCGCCGCGGCCGAGCGGATCGCCCGAGGGCGAGTTCAGCGAAATCGTCGCCCCATCGGGCCGGATCAGCCGGGTCCAGGTGATGAAGGCACGCTTCTGGCCCTGCGTCGCTTCGGAGCGATATTCGCCGATCAGGCGGCTGCCACGCGGGATCAGCACGCGGCTGCCGTCGAAGCTGCGCACGTCGCGCGACACGACGGCGCGCGAGAAGCCGGGACGCGACGAGTCGAGCGGGGTTTCGAGCACCGCTGGGATCAGCGAGCCCTGCACGACGGTGGTCGAGCGGTTGGCGAGCACCCCGGCGCGGACGCGGCCCGCTTCGCCGGGCGTGGCGGCGGCGCGGGGCGTCCCGCTGCCGTCGTCCTGCGAATTGGCTGAGGAGCCGCCGGTTCCGGCACCGTCATAAACGAGCACCGGGCCGCCGCCGACCGCGCGCGGCGGCGGGCTGGGCGGGTCATAGGCCTGCGGCGGACCAACATTAGGTGCGGGCATATAGACGATCTGCGGCGGCGGGGGCGGCAGGTTGCGCGCCGGTGCCTCGGGTGTGGCTTCGAGCGGCGCAGGCAGCAGCTGCGGCGGCTGCGGATAGTCGTCGGGGATCGCGAGCGGCGGCGGTGAGGCGATCATCGCGGTCTGCGCACCGGCGACCGCGGGCGCCTCGGCATTCTGGCGCCGCGCCTCGAGCGCGACGAACAGGACGATCGCGGCGAGCGCGGCGACGCCGATCAGCAGCGGCGTCGGCAGACCCTGACGCGGGCGGCGGACCAGCGGGGCGCCCGACGGCGCGGCTTCGGGGGCGGTGGTCGTGTCGGTCATTTCGCGCGGGCCGTGCTGCGGCGGACGGCGCGCGCCAGCTTGCCGTCGAGCCGGAAGACGAGGCTGGGCACGACCTCGTCGATCGTCAGGATGCCGTCGCGCATCATCGCGTCGACAAGCACTTCCTGCCCCAGTTTGTCGACGACATATACCGCCGGGAGCAGCGCGTCGTCGTTCCATTGCATATAGGTGCGCAGCCCGTCCTCGCTGATCGCCGCGGGGAACAGCTCGCGCGTGCCGGTGAGCTTGTAGAGCCCCTGGTCGACGCGCTGCTCGTCGGGCGGGGTCGAAACCGGGGTCGGTTCGGGGTAGGCGAAACGGACGATCTGCGCTGCGCCCGCGCCGCCGTAATTCGCCGGGGCGAGTTCGAACAAATAGGTGCGGGTGCCGGTCACCACGGTCATGTTGGTGGTGACGCCATATTGCAGCGGCTTGATGAAAATCCGGTCGCCGCGGCGGCTGGGCGAGACCTGCCAAGTGCTGCTGTCGCCGACCGCGATATTCTCGATCGTCTCGTCGGGCGAGATTTCGACGGTGAGCTGATAACCCGTGGCGACGGTCAGGCGCACGATTTTGCCCTCAGCATAGGTCACCGACTGGATCGACGGGTCGATGCCGACCGGCTGCGGCTCGATCTGCGCCAGCGCGGGCAGCGCGGCAAGCGCGGTGAGGAAAAGGGCGGCGGGCCGTATCACAGCGTGACCTGCGTCCCGTCGGGCAGGACCTTGACGACATCGCCGCGACGCGAACCGGCGGGCGGCTGCGGCAGCGCCTCATCGCCGACCGCGATCGGCGCGCCGGCGGCACTTTTGGCGACAGGCGCTGTTGCCACTGCGGCTTCGGCGGCGGGGATCATTTCGGCGTCGCGGCGATAGCTGGTGACCTGGAAACCGAGCGGGTTGAACACGCGGTCCTCCTGCTTCATCGGCTCGCCCGAATAGCGATATTTGATCGTCGACACCCAGCTTCGTACCGGTTGCCAGTCGCCGGCGGCGTCGCGGCGGCGCGTGTCGAAGCGGATCAGCGCGACATTGGCGCTGATCGGCGAGACGCTCTTGACCAGCGTTTCGACCGTCGTGCCGCGCGGATAGGCAACCAGCGGGCTGGACGCATTATTCGACTGCATGATCGTCAGATAGTCGCTGCGCGCCTTGTCGGCCGACCAGAGCGCGACCTTGCGATAATCGTTCTGCACCGTGTCGGCGGCATAATTTTCGCGCGCGATGACATATTGGACGAGGAAGCTCTGGGTCAGCGCGGTGTCGCCGCTGACGCGCTGCGGCTCGAGCGGGTTGAGCGCCTGGACGAAGCCGGTGTGGCGATCGACGAGCAACGTATAGGGCTCGACGGTCTTGAGCGGGGTGAGGAAGACGAGCGCCAGGGCCTCGAACAGCGCGATGGCGGCGGCGACGCTTGCGACGATCCACGCGGTGCGGCGCGACTTCGCGAGTTCGTCATGACGGTCGGCACCCCAGCTTTCGGCGGCCTGCAGATAATCTTCGCGGTTC
This sequence comes from Sphingopyxis sp. KK2, assembly GCF_001990265.1. Classification (GTDB taxonomy): domain Bacteria; phylum Pseudomonadota; class Alphaproteobacteria; order Sphingomonadales; family Sphingomonadaceae; genus Sphingopyxis. The sequence goes on along the minus strand of NZ_LYVN01000055.1, from coordinate 870 downwards.
TGTTTCATATCCTGTTTCATCAGCGTGTGTCCCGCCGGCTGGCGCTTGTCGAGCGGCGGCCGGTGGTGCGGCGGCGCGCGGGCGCTTCGCCGCCGGTGTCGATCGGCGCGCGCTGGCTATTGCGCGAAGCGGTGGTGGCGGAGACGGCGCCGGCGACCGCGCGGGCGCGGTCGTTGCCGCCGCCCGTATTGGCGCTGGCGGTGGCTTCGCGGCGCTGCATCGCCTCGACCGCGTCGACGACGACGGCAGCGCGCGAGCGCGGATCGGCGCGTTCGGCGGGCTGTGCGAGCGGGCGCTGGGCGGCGCTGCCGGTTCCGCCGCTGAGCGAGGCGGGCAGATATTGCTGCGTCCAGTGCCAGCTGGGCAGGCGCAGCCCGGCGGCGACATAGAAGGAGACGAGCAGGATCGCGAGCGTGACGAAGGCGAAGACGATGCCGAGCGCGAGCAATTCGGTCGCCGATCCCTGGATCGAATAGCCCGAGGCGCGCAGGTTGATCAACGTCACGACGCGCGGCTGGACGATCGCGGTTTCGACCGCGAGGACGAGCGAGCTCGCGGTGGTGCCGAGCGTCAGTCCGATCAATCCGCGCAGCCAGCCGCCGAACAGCCCGCGCGTCGCGTCGAAGAGCAGGAAGGCGATGAACAAGGGCCCGAGCGCGAGCAACACGCCCGCACCGAGGCGGGTGAGCGCGACGCTGCCGATCGCGCCGGTGAGGAAGCTCATCCGCGCGGCGCCGAGCGCCTTGGTCTCATAGGTGGTGTCGGGCTCGATCCCCTGGTCGTCGCTGACCCCGGCGCGATTGGGTTCGCTGCCGACCCCCCAGGCGTTGAGCGTACGCAGCGCGCGGTCGGTTTCGGACAGGCGGTTGG
>NZ_LYVN01000054.1 GCF_001990265.1 Sphingopyxis sp. KK2 | reverse complement strand
GGGGGCGACCGTCTGGGGCCAGCCCGCCGCGATCGCTGGCGCGGCGGTGGCCAGCCTGGTCGCGGGCGAAGCGACGATCGCGATTACAAGCTGGGCGGCGCTGTCGGTGATCTTCTGGCTGCTCGCGTTCCGTTTCGACGCGGCGTGGCTCGGCAGGGCAGGGCGGATCGCGACCGGCGCCCTGATGCTGCTCGCCGTCGCGCTGCATCTGGTGCTGCGCGGCGGCGCGACGTCGGCCGATGCGGTGGCGTGGATCGTCAACGCGGGGTTCCTCGTCGGAGGCCTCGCCCTTCTGCTGCCCGACCTTCGGGTGAAGCCGCGCGCTCAAACCCCGGCGGGATAATCAATTTCGGCGCAAGGCCGGCCGTCTCCGACCGGCCCGCGCAGCCCCGAACGTGTTAAGGCCGGGATGAGGGCTCGACGAAGGTCAGCGTCGTCACGTTGATCGTCTTCGAAACCTGCTTGCCGCCGAGCGCGCGGTCGCCGTCGATCGTGTGGCTTGCCGAGACGAGGTAGCGCCCCGGCGCGGTCACGGGAACGTCGATCCGGCCCTGGGCATCGGCGGTGAAACTCTTCTGCCAGCGGTCGGCGTTGATGACGGTGACCTTGGCGCCGGCAAGCGGCTTGCCGAGCCAGGTCACGACAAAGCTGTCGGCGTCCGGGGCCGTAGGCGCGATCTCGAAGTCGAGCTTCGTTCCCGTCTCGCTGCGACCGGCGCGCGCATAATAGACGACGCCTTCCCATTTGCCGCCCTCGCCCTCCCAGGGCGCGAAGACATTGTCGTCGGCCAGCCGCACATCGCCGGTCCCGGTCACGGCCGCCTCGATGTGATTGGTGCGGCGCGCGAGTGTCGCGGGCTTCGCGCGGTCGGCCTGGAACACCGCCGGGGCCTTGAGGTTCGGGAACTCGGGATCGCCCGCTTCGGGAACGAGGTCGGCGGGTTCGCCCAGATAGATTCGCGCCGGGCCGGTGCCGTCGCGCTCGATCCACACCTCATGGGCCGCTGCGGGCGATGCGAGGAAGCTGACGGCGATCAAGGCCGCAAAGGTCATTTTCATGGACTGTTCCTCCTGGGGCCATGCCTGGCGGGCATGGTCGTTTGTGGGGACGTACCCCGGACCGATGCCTGTGGCTCCGCCCCCACACTATTGCAAACGATTATTAATAGCTTGCGAATGTAACGCGTTCGCTATAGCCGCCGGCCGAAATTGAGATCGAGTCGCAAGAAGGGAATTGCCATGACCGTCCGAAACATCGCGCTTTGCGGAGCCGCAGCGCTGGCTTTTGTAGTCAATCCGGTTTGGGCGGGCGAAGGAAACGAGGCGGCGACGACCGCCGGCGACGAAGCGGCTGCAACCGCCGAAGCCGATGCGGGCGATGACGGCGACACCATCGTCGTCACCGGCTATACCGGGACCAAGACCGATACCGCGCTGCTGGAACTGCCGCAGCCGGTCAAGGTCATCACCGCCGACCAATATGAGGCGCAGGGCGCGATCAGCATCAGCGACACGGTGAAATATGCCGCCGGCGTCCTCGCCAACCCCTATGGCCGCGACACCCGCGTCGATGGCTTCAACATCCGCGGCCTCGACGCGCTGCAGTTCCGCGACGGCATGCGCGACATTTTCAGCTATTATGCCTCGATCACCTCGGACCCCTATAATTTCTCGCGCGTCGAGATCGTCCGCGGCCCGGCATCGGTGCTGTTCGGACAAGGATCGATCGGCGGCCTCGTCAACCTCGTCAGCAAGACCCCCGACTTCACCACGCGCGGCGAACTCAACCTCGTCTATGGCAGCTTCGACCGCAAGGAAGTGCTCGGCGACGTCAACCTCGCGCTCGCCGACAATCTCGCGGTGCGCTTCGTCGGACGGGCCCGCGATGCCGACACCTATGTCGACCATGTCCCCGACGACCGCGTGATGTTCGCGCCCTCGATCCGCTGGCAGCCGACCCCCGACACCGACGTCGTGCTGACCGGCCTCTATCAGGAGGATGACACCGGCTCGACCTCGCAGTTCCTGCCGATCGTCGGCACCTTCATGCCCAACGATGTCGCCGGCCAGCAACTCGACCGCTACACTTTCGTCGGCAAGCCCGGCTGGGACCGCTATGCCGGCCGCTCGCTCCAGGGCGGCGGGTCGATCACGCACCGCTTTTCGGACAATGTGCGGCTCAGCCTCAAGGCACGCTACATCGACAGCGACCTCGAATATAAGACGCACTATGCCGACAGCTATTCGAACCCGCAGGATCCCTTTTCAGTCTATGGCACCGACGGTCGCACCATCGGGCTTTACGCCGATGCCAGCGACGCGCGGATGAACGTCTTTTCGACCGACAATAATCTGCAGTTCAATTTCAACACCGGCGCCAATATCGAGCACAAGCTGCTCGTCGGCCTCGATTACAGCTGGAACAAGGTGCAGAAGCGCGGGATCTTCGGCTTCGAGATCGTCGATCTCTACGACATCGATTATGATGCTCTGCTGACCTATGAACCCGGCGGCCCCTTCACCACCGAAAGCCAGAAGCAGCTGGGCGTCTATGTCCAGGACCAGATCCGTTTTTACGACCGCGTCTCGGTCGTGCTCGGCGCGCGCCGCGACCGCGTCACCGGCTCGTCGGGGCAGAAGGACAATGCCACCACCTTCCGCGCCGGCATCATCGGCGAGGTCGGCGCCGGTTTCTCGCCCTTCTTCAGCTATACCGAGAGCTTCCTGCCGGTCGCGGGCCGGATCGACAATGGCGACGGCACCTTTGGCGATCCCTATGTCCCGCAGACCGGTACGCAGTATGAAATCGGCGTGAAATGGCAGCCGACCCCGGCCACGCTCGTCACCGCCACCGCCTTCAAGATCAAGGAACGCAACCGCGTCCTCTATCTCGCCGCGGGCGGCACCACGCAGTCGGGCGAACTCAACACCAAGGGCTTCGAGATCGAGGCGAGCCACACGCTGCCCGGCAATTTCGAATTGCTCGCCAATTACGGCTATTCGAAGCTCCGGTCGGAAACCAACACCAGCCTCGACTATATGCCGCGCCACACCGCATCGCTCTGGTCGACCAAGACCTTCGGCCTCGCGGGCGAAGCACAGCTGCGCCTCGGCGCCGGCGTCGTGTATAGCGGCAAGAGCGTCTCGACCAGCCCGGTCTGGTCGATCGTCACGCCCGACCGCACGACGGTCGACGCGCTCGCCGAGATCAACTGGAACAATTGGCGGCTGGCGGTCAACGCGACCAATTTGTTCAACAACAAATATTTCGCGTCCTGCCTCGCGCGCGGCGACTGTTTCGTCGGCGCGCCGCGCAATGTCATGGGCACGCTCGGCTATCGCTTCTGATCGCAGGGGGCGTGCCGCGTGGCGGACGCCCGCTCGACGGGGTGGCCGTGGATGATGACAGGGCAGGCTATTGCGAGGCAGTCGCAATCTTGCGATAGGGGCGGCATGAGCAGGTCAGCCGGATTATCGCGCGCCAATGGTCGGTGGGACGTCGCGGTGCGCGCGCTCGCGGCGGTGCCGCTCAACTATGCCGTGACGAGTGCGTTGACGATGCTGCTCGCGCGGCTGCTGCCGGGCAGCGCCGCGCAGGCGACGATCGGCGCGACGCTCCTGTCCTTCCTTGTCTTTGCGGCGATCGCGATGACCGCCTTTGCGGTTCGCTCGGTGCCGCGGCTGTGGCTGGGTCTGATCGCGACCGGCATCGCGGCCGCCGCCGCCGACTGGTGCCTGATCGCCTGGGGAGGCAGGCTGTGAAAAATGGTTTCCGCCAATCGATGGCGTGGCTCCATACCTGGACCGGCCTGCTGCTCGGCTGGCTGTTGTTCGCGATCTTCGTCACCGGAACCTCATCCTATTTCCAGGAGGAGATCACCGCCTGGATGACCCCCGAGGTGCAGGGCGTGTCCGCCGACGGCGCGGAGAGTTACGCGGCGGCGACGCGCTGGCTGGCGCGGGAGGTGCCAGGCGCCGGTGAATGGTCGATCTATTCGGCGGGCAAGCGCGCCGCGGGGCTGCAACTCTATTGGGTCAATGGTCCCGACGCGCCCGAAGATGCGCCGACCAGTGCGCGCCTCGACGGCGCCGGGCACAAGGTGGAGGCGCGCGACACGCGCGGCGGCGCCTTCCTCTACCGCTTCCATTACGATCTTTATTATATCAACTGGTATTGGGCGCGCTGGATCGTCGGCATCGCCGCGATGGCGATGCTCGTCGCGATCCTGTCGGGGATCGTCACGCACAAGAAGATCATCGCCGACTTCTTCCTGCTCCGGCTCGGCAAGGGGCAGCGCAGCTGGCTCGATGCGCATAATGCGTCGAGCGTGCTGTTCCTGCCCTTCATCCTGATGATCACCTATACCGGGCTGGTCAGCCTCGCGACGCACTATATGCCGTGGGGCATCGCCGCCAATTATGCGAGCGAAGACAAATTCTTCGAGGCGGCCTTTCCCTGGCCTGCGCCGGCGGAGAAGGCCGGGCCGGCGCCGCTCACTGCGATCGCGCCGCTGGTCGAGCGGGCCGAACGGACGTGGGGCGCGGGCGCCGGGAGCGTGCGTGTCCTCAATCCCGGCGACCGGACCGCGCAGGTGATCGTGTCGACCGCGCCCGACGCGGGCATGTCGGTCCGGCCGCGTTCGCTGACCTTCGACGGCGTGACCGGAAAGCTTGTCGGCGCCCATGATCCCTCGGGCGCCGCGAGCGCGACCGAAGGCACGATGATCGGGCTGCACGCGGGCCGCTTTGCCAGCGCCGTGCTGCGCACCCTCTATTTCCTCTCGGGCCTTGCCGGCTGCGTCATGGTGGGGTCGGGCCTGATCCTGTGGACGGTCAAGCGCCGCGCCAAGCTGGCCGATCCCGACCGACCGCATTTTGGCTTCCGCCTCGTCGAAAAGCTCAACATCGGCGCGATAGCCGGGCTGCCCTTTGCCATCGCCGCCTATTTCCTCGCCAACCGCCTGCTGCCGCTTGCCGGCGACGGGCGAAGCGACCGCGAGATTGCCGCCTTCTTCATCGCCTGGGGCGCCACCTTCGTCTGGGCGGGGGTGCGCCCCACGCCGCGCGCTTGGCCCGAGGCACTGGCGGTGACGGCGATCGCCTTCGCCTGCGTGCCCATCGTCAATGCGCTGACCACCGACCGGTCGCTGGTGGCGAGCCTGATCGCGGGCGACCGGGTCTTTGCCGGCTTCGACCTGGCGATGCTGCTTGCCGCCGCGGGCTTCGGCTGGGCGGCGTCGCGGGTGTTGCGGCGAACGGCCAAGCCAGTGGGCCGGTCGGCCAAGCCGTCACCCACGGCGGCGGAGGCGCTATGACCCATATTCTGCTGCTGCTGTTCACGACGACGGGCTTCGCGCTCCTGTGCCTGTCGCGCACGCGGCACCAGTCCGCGCTGGTCGGTCGCAAGCTTTCGGCGCGAACGACGCGCCATGCCCGGTGGGGCGGGCTGCTCAGCCTTGCGCTCGCCTTCTATGTGGCGGGACACGGGATCGGATGGGCGGCGGGAGCGGTCGAGTGGCTCGGCGCCGCGAGCCTCGGTGCACTCGTGACCATGACGGCGCTTTCGATCCGGCAGGGGCGCGAAGCTTCGCGCTGAGCGCTCTTACGGCGCGGACCGGCCGTCGGGCCGCGGGTGGACCGCTGTCATCGTGCGGGCGATCAGCCTCGCCGAGCAGGGCCGCCAACGCAATCCGGGATAGTCGGACGCTATCCTATTCCCACTCGATCGTTCCCGGCGGCTTCGACGTATAGTCGTAGACGACGCGGTTGATGCCCTGCACCTCGTTGATGATGCGCGTCGCGCAGCGGCTGAGGAAGCTGGCATCGAAGGGATAGATGTCGGCGGTCATGCCGTCGGTGGAGGTCACGGCGCGCAGCGCGCAGACATGGTCGTAGGTGCGGTAATCGCCCATCACGCCGACGGTCTTGACCGGCAGCAGCACCGCAAAGGCCTGCCAGATTGCGTCGTACAGCCCGGCGTTGCGGATTTCCTCGAGATAGACCGCGTCGGCCTTACGCAAAATGTCGCAGCGGTCCTTGCTGACCTCGCCGGGGATACGGATCGCAAGGCCGGGGCCGGGGAAGGGGTGGCGGCCGACGAAGATGTCGGGCAGGCCGAGCTCCTTGCCGAGCAGGCGGACCTCGTCCTTGAAGAGTTCGCGCAGCGGTTCGACCAGCGCCATCTTCATGCGCGCGGGCAGGCCGCCGACATTGTGATGGCTTTTGATCGTGACGCTCGGGCCGCCTGTGAAAGAAACCGATTCAATCACGTCGGGATAGAGCGTGCCCTGCGCTAGGAAATCGGCGCCGCCGAGCTTCTGCGCTTCCTCGTCGAACACATTGATGAATTCGCCGCCGATGAACTTGCGCTTCGCCTCGGGGTCGGTGACCCCGGCGAGCCCCGCCATGAAGCGTTCTTCGGCATCCACGACGACGAGCGGGATGTTGTAATGGTCGCGGAACAGGCGCTCGACCTGTTCGCGCTCGTTCATGCGCAGCAGGCCATGGTCGACGAAGACGCAGGTGAGCTGCTCGCCGATCGCCTCGTGGATCAGCACCGCGGCGACCGCGCTGTCGACGCCGCCCGACAGGCCGCACAGCACGCGCTTGTCGCCGACCTGCGCGCGGATTTCGGCGATCTTGGTGGCGCGAAACTCGGCCATCGTCCAGTCGCCCGAACAGCCACAGACGTGGCGGACGAAATTCGCGATCAGCTTGGCGCCATCGGGGGTGTGGACGACCTCGGGGTGGAACTGCGTGCCATAATAGCGGCGTTCGTCGTCGGCGATCAGCGCGAAGGGGGCGCCGTCGCTGACCGCGACGATGCGGAAACCGGGAGCGAACTCGGTCACCTTGTCGCCATGGCTCATCCAGACCTGGTGGCGTTCGCCGACCTCCCACAATCCGTCGAACAACACGCAGGGTTCGGTGACGGTCAGGAAGGCTCGGCCGAACTCGCCGTCGCGTTCGCCATCGGCGCCGCCGGGTTCGACCCGGCCGCCGAGCTGGGCGCTCATGACCTGCTGCCCGTAACAGATGCCGAGCACCGGCAGGCCGCTGTCGAACACCGACTGCGGCGCGCGCGGGCTGCCCTCGTCGGGGACCGAGGCGGGCGATCCCGAAAGGATCACGCCCATCGGCTTCATGCGCTCGAGCGCGGCTTCGGCCTGGGTGAAGGGGACGATTTCGCTATACACCCCGGCTTCGCGGACGCGGCGGGCGATCAGCTGGGTCACTTGCGACCCGAAATCGACGATCAGGATGGATTCGGGAGGTTGTATGGACATGGCGCCACCTAAGGAGGCGGCCCGTTTGTGTCCAGTAGTTCCGGCCACAGAAAAAGGGGCGTCCCGTCGGGGCGCCCCTTTTTCGTTCTAGCATGGGACTGCTGTCGGGCGGCCCCTATCCGCCGTTCGTGGAACTTTTGTTGCACTGCCATATTGTTGCGACAAACGCCGCCTAGCTGAACGGCCGGGGCAACTGGACGTCAGGGCGGGTTCAGCCCGCCTCGCTAAACAAAGACAAAGATAAAAGAAAAAGGCTCTTCCCTCTCATGCAGAAACTGTCCTCCTCCTTGTCGGTCAAGGCCGTACTGCTCGCGGCAGGCGCATCGCTGGCCTGCCCGGCGATGGCCGAAACTGTGGCCGATCCGGTCGCAATCGCTGCCGTGGCGGCCGCCGACCAGCCGGTCGACGTCACGGCGGTCGATCCGCAGGGCAGCAACGACGACGGTTATGAGGACGAGATCGTCGTCACCGCGCCGCGCCTTGCCGGACAGCTCGACACCGATTTTACCGCCGAGGCCGAACTCGATGAAGCCGCGATCGCCAGCTATGGCGTGTCGAACGTCGAGGAATTGCTCACCGCGCTCGCGCCGCAGACGCGCTCGGGCCGCGGGCGCGGCAGCGGGCGGCCGATCATCCTCGTCAACGGGCGCCGCGTCGGCGGCTTTGGCGAGGTGCGCAACCTGCCCCCCGAAGCGATCGCCAAGGTCGAGGTCTTTCCCGAGGAAGTCGCGCTGCAATATGGCTATTCGGCCGACGAGCGCGTCGTCAACCTCGTGCTCAAGCCCAATTTCCGCCAGATCACGGTCGAGGCCGAGGGCGGCATCCCGACGCAGGGCGGGCGTTTCCAGAGCGAAATCGAACCCAGCTTCCTGATGATCGGCGAAAATGGCCGCGTAAACATCAACGCCGGCTGGGAACATGCGACCATGCTCCGCGAGAGCGAGCGCAATCTCGACTATGACACCCCCGCGCAGGCCGCCGAGGCGCCGGTGCGCAGCCTGCTGCCCGCGACCGACACCTACAAGATCGACGCGACGGTCCAGCGCAGCCTGAACAAGCTCACCGATGCGTCGATCAACATACGGTTCGACCAGACCGACAGCCTGTCGCTGCTCGGCCCCGGCGTGGGCGGCGTCACCGACCCGCTGATGCGCGACAGTCGCAGCCGCAACCTCGCGTCGACCGCCAGCGTCAACGGCATGATCGGCGACTGGCGCTGGTCGGCGGGCGCCAATTATTCGGATGCCGATTCGCTGATCTTCACCGACCGCATCAGCGGCGTGCGCGACCGGTTCGACAGCAGCCAGCAGAGCTTCGGCGGCAACGCCAATATCTCGGGCGGGCTCGGCGACGGCTGGGCGGGGCCGATCCGTCTGTCGGCAACCGCGAGCTATTCGGGGCTGCGCTTCAACAGCCGGTCGCAAACCGCGCTGGCGACGGTGAACACCGACCTCGCACGCGACCTGCCGGGCGTGCTCGGGTCGCTCACCATCCCGCTGCTCGATCCCGAATATGGCAGTGGCGGCATCGGCCGGGTGTCGCTGACGCTCAGCGGCCAATATCAGGACCCGAGCGATTTCGCCGCACTCAAGAGCTGGGGCGCGAACGTAAACTGGGGCATCACCGACAATCTGTCGGTCGTCGCGAGCTTCAACAGCGACGAGGCCGCGCCGGGCATCCAGCAGCTCGGTGCCGCGCCGCTGGTGACGCCTGCGGTCACCTATTATGATTTCGCGACCGGTCAGACGGTGCAGATTACCACGACGACCGGCGGCAATCCCGCCCTGCTCGCCGAACAGCGCCGCGACCTCAAGCTGGGGCTGAACTGGTCGCCGCCGATGATCGAGGGGCTGAATTTCTCGGTCAATTACAACCGCAACAAAAGCTATGACACGGCGAACAGCTTCCCGCTGCTGACCCCGGAGATCGAGGCGGCCTTCCCCGATCGCGTCACCCGCGACGCGAATGGCGTGCTGATCGCGCTCGACCAGCGGCCGGTCAATTACGACCGCACCGAAAATTCGCAGATCCGCTGGGGCTTCAACTTCGGCAAGAGCTTCGGCCAGCAGCAACAGGGCGGCCCCGGTGCCGGTGGCCCCGGCGGCGCGCGGCCCGAAGGCGCGGGCGGGCGTCCCCCCGGCGGCGAAGGCGGTCCGGGTGCGCAGCGCGGCCCGGGCGGTCCCGGCGGCGGCGGTCCGCGCGCGGGCGGCGGCGGGCGTGGCCCGGGCGGCCCCGGCGGCATGTTCGGCGGCCCGCAGGGCGGGCGCTGGCAGGTGTCGCTCTATCACACGCTCAAGCTGACCGACACGGTACTGATCCGTCCCGGCGTGCCCGAACTCGACCTGCTCGACGGCTCGGCGACGGGCAGCAATGGCGGCAGCAACCGCCACCTGTTCGAGCTCGACGGCGGCGTCTTCAACAAGGGCCTCGGCGTGCGCGTGAGCGCGAAGTACGACAGCGGCAGCACCGTGACCGGCGGGACCGCGGGCGACCTGAACTTCGGCGACCTCGCGACCTTCAACCTGCGCGTCTTCATGGATTTTAACCAGAAGCCCAAGCTGCTCGAGAAGATGCCCTTCCTCAAGGGCTCGCGCCTGCGCCTCGCGGTCGACAACATCTTCGACGCGCAGCGCAAGATCACCGACGGCAACGGCGCCGTGCCGCTCAACTACCAGCCGGGCTATATCGACCCCTTGGGCCGCTATATCGAGCTGGAGTGGCGCAAGGCTTTTTAGGCCGAGAGGATCGTCGTGCCGAGTGCGGCGCCCTTCGGGGCCGCGCTTGCGGGGACGAAGGTCAGCGCCTTCGCGAATTGCGCGGTGCAGGCGAACCAATTGTAGCGCGCGCCGAGCGCGGCCGCATCGGCGCGGTCGCAGACCAGCGCGGCGGCGATGGCCGCGTCGAGATCGGCGTCGAGCGCCCCCGCACCATCGCGGATGATGTCGGCCGGGCCGGGCACCGGATAGGCGGCGACCGGCGTGCCCGCGCTCAGCGCTTCGATGATGACCAGGCCGAAGGTGTCGGTCCTGCTCGGGAAGACGAAGACGTCGGCGCCGGCATAGGCCGACGCGAGCGCGGCGCCGGTCTGCTTGCCGAGGAACAGCGCGCCCGGATAGCGCGCGCGCAGTTCGGCGAGGGCCGGGCCGTCGCCGACGACCACCTTGGTGCCGGGCTGGTCGGTGTCGAGAAAGGCCTCGATATTCTTTTCGACCGCGACCCGGCCGACATAGAGCTGGATCGGGCGCGCCAGGCTGACGAACGCCGGATGCGGCGCGCGGTCGGGACGAAACAGGTCATGATCGACCCCGCGTTCCCACAGCATCGTCTGGCCGAGCCCCTGGCCGGCGAGCTCGCGCGCGAGGCTGCGCGTCGCGACCATGATGTGGCGCGCCGGGCGGTGGAACCAGCGGATGAAACGCCAGACGAAGGCAGGCGAGACGGGCAACCGCGCCGCGACATATTCGGGGAAGCGTGTGTGATAGGCGGTGGTGAAGGGGAATTGGTTGCGGATGCACCAGCGCCGCGCCGCCATGCCGAGCGGCCCCTCGGTCGAAATATGGATCGCCTCCGGGGCGAAGGCGGCGATATGCCGCCCGACCTTGCGCCAGCCGGCGAAGGCGAGGCGGATTTCGGGGTAGGAGGGGCAGGGGACTGAGCGGAACAGGTCGGGGGAGATCACGCCGACCTCATGCCCCGCAGCGCGCAATTCGCCGATCGTTGCCTGCAACGTGCGGACGACGCCGTTGACCTGCGGCTCCCACGCGTCGCTGACGATCAGGATCCGCATCAGGCCGCCCGCGCCGGAGCGGGCAGCGACAGCTGCGCCGGGGCGCTGCGCTGCGCGACTTCCTGCGCCCAGTGCAGGATTTCCATCGTGCCGTCGTGATGCTCGACCAGCGCGGTGCAGCCTTCGACCCAGTCGCCGTCGTTATAATAGTCGACGCCCTCGATCTCGCGCATCTCGGCGCTGTGGATGTGGCCGCACACCACGCCGTCGACCCCGCGCGTGCGTGCTGCATGCGCGACGACTTCCTCGTAACGGCCGATGAACTGGACGGCGTTCTTGACCTTGTGCTTGGCGACCATCGACAGCGACCAATAGGGCAGGCCGAGCTTCTTGCGCACCGCGTTGACCGCGACGTTGCACTTCATCAGCGCGGTGTAGGCGGCGTCGCCGACAAAGGCGAGCCAGCGGTGCGCGAGCATCACCGCGTCGAAATCGTCGCCATGGACGACGAGCAGTTTCTTGCCCGTCGCGGTTTCGTGGATTGCCTCGCGGCGAATCTCGACCCCGCCGAAATCGAAACCGTCGAAGGGCTTGATCATCTCGTCATGGTTGCCGGGGACATAGACGACGCGCGTGCCGCGCTTGGCGCGCTTGAGCACGCGCCACACGACGTCATTATGCTCGGGCGGCCAGAAATGGCGCTTCTTGAGCCGCCAGCCGTCGATGATGTCGCCGACGAGATAGAGTGTCTCGCAATCGACATGGTCGAAGAAATCGATGAGCATCGCGGCGTTGCAGCCGCGGGTGCCGAGGTGGATGTCGCTGACCCACACCGTCCGATAGCTTCGCCGTTCGCCGATGACGCGTTCGGGAATATGCGGGTCGGTGGTGAAGGGGTCGGGGAAACGGGCGGGGATCGGCAGGGTGGAAATCGACGCCATGTCATGCTCCGAAAGCAGCCTTTGCTGCCCACGGGCTAGACAGGAGTTTTGTTACAGCGCGGGAATCGAAGCCGCGACAGTTCGGAGAAAGTTTCGGGGCAGTTCGGTGACGATCTCAGCTGTTCAATCCTCGTCATTGCGAGGAGCCGAAGGCGACGCGGCAATCCAGATGGGCGTAAACCGCTCCGGATTGCTTCGCTTCGCTCGCAATGACGAGATCTTTTTGAAGGTTAGACCCGCCGGATCACAAGATTGCGGATCTCGCTCATGTCCTCGATCGCGAAGCGCACCCCTTCGCGGCCGAGCCCGCTGTCCTTCACCCCGCCATAGGGCATGTTGTCGACGCGGTAGCTCGACACGTCGTTGACGACGATGCCGCCGACGTCGAGATGGTCCCACGCCTCGAGCACCTTGTGCAGGTCACTGGTGAACAGCCCGGCCTGCAACCCGAACTTGCTGTCGTTGACCTCGGCCAGCGCTTCGTCCCACTTCGCGAACTTCGACAGCACGACGACGGGACCGAACGCTTCCTCGACCACCACATCGGCGTCGCGCGGGACATTCTCAAGCAATGCGGCCTCGAGCATATTGCCTTCGCAGCCGCCGCCCGCGAGCAGGGTGGCACCCGCCGCCACCGCGGCGTCGATCCAGCCTTTCAGGCGCTGTGCTTCCTTGACCGAGATCATCGGGCCGATGAAGGTGTCGTGGAGCTTGGGATCGCCCGATTTCAGCGTCTTGACCTTCGCGGTGAGCATGTCGCGGAAGGTCTCGTAGATGTCCTCATGGATGATCACGCGCTGGACGTGGATGCAGCTTTGCCCCGACTGGTAATAGCCGCCGAAGATGATCCGCGCGAGCGCATGGTCGAGGTCGGCGTCCTTGTCGACCACGACCGCGGCGTTACCGCCGAGTTCGAGCACGACCTTTTTCTTGCCCGCCTTGGCCTTCAAATCCCAGCCAACGCCCGGCGAGCCGGTGAAGGAGAGGAGTTTCAGCCGCTCGTCGGTGGTGAACAGGTCGGCACCGGCGCGGCTCGCGGGGAGGATGCTGAACGCACCCTCGGGCAATATGTCGCATTCGGCGAGCACCTCGCCCATGATGATCGCGCCGAGCGGCGTCATCGACGCGGGCTTCATCACGAAGGGACAGCCGATCGCGATCGCCGGCGCGATCTTGTGCGCGGCGAGGTTGAGCGGGAAATTGAACGGCGAGATGAAACTGCACGGGCCGATCGGCACGCGCTTCCACATCCCCATATAGCCCTTGGCGCGCGCCGAGATGTCGAGCGGTTGGATTTCGCCATAGTTGCGCACCGCTTCTTCGGCGGCGATGCGGAAGGTGTCGATCAGGCGGCTGACTTCGCCCTCGGCATCGGCGATCGGCTTGCCCGCTTCGACGCACAGCGCATAGGCGAGTTCGTCGAATCGCTCCTGAAAGCGCGTGACGCAATGCGTGAGCACATCGCGCTTCTCGAAACTCGCGAGCCGCGCCATCGGTTCGGCGGCGCGGACGGCGCCGGCGATCGCTTCGTCGATCACATCGGGGGTTGCCAGCGCGGTGCGGAAGGCCACCTCGCCGGTATATTTGTCGATAACCTCAAGGTCGGTGTTCGGCTGCACAGCCTTGTTGTTGAGATAGAGCGGGTAGACGTCTTTGAGTTTCATTCACTTTCTCCCCCCTCCCGCTGGCGGGAGGGGCCGGGGTGGGCCTGTAGAGGTCGCACGCTCGCTGCGCTCACGCCCACCCCTAACCCCTCCCGCTTGCGGGAGGGGGACTCAAAGTTACATTTCCTTCGACAGCTTCTTGATGTCGATATTCAGGATCTGGTCGTTCTCGCTATAATCGACCGGGCAGTCGATCAGATGCACGCCCGGCGTATCGCGGGTGTGTGCGAGCAGTTCCTTGAGATGTGCGGCGCTTTCGACGCGGTGGCCGTGCGCGCCATAGCTTTCGGCATATTTGACGAAATCGGGGTTGCCATAGGTCAGGCCCCAATCCTTGAAGCCCATGTTCGCCTGTTTCCAGCGGATCATGCCATAGCTGTTGTCGTTGAGGATCAGCACCGTCATGTTGAGGCCGAGGCGGACCGCGGTCTCCATTTCCTGGCTGTTCATCATGAAGCCGCCGTCGCCGCAGATCGCCATCACCTTGCGGTCGGGATAGATCATCGACGACATCATCGCGCTCGGCAGGCCGGCGCCCATCGTCGCGAGCGCATTGTCGAGCAGCACCGTGTTCGGGCGATAGGCGGTGTAGCCGCGCGCGAACCAGATCTTGTACACGCCATTGTCGAGGCAGATGATGCCGTCGTCGGGCATTGCGTCGCGGATCGACTGGACCAGATGCGGCGGGAAGATCGGGAAACGTTCGTCCTTGGCGAGCGGGGCGGTATGGTCGACCTCGCCCTGGCGATAGGCCAGCATATGGTCGAATTTCCAGCTGCCGCTGGGGACGATGTCTTCCTTGATCTGCCACACCGCATTGGCGATGTCGCCGATCACCTCGATATGCGGGAAATAGACGGGGTCGACCTCGGCGGTCTTGCTCGAGATGTGGATCACCGTCGGGCCATCCTCCTTCATGAAGAAGGGCGGCTTTTCGATCACGTCATGGCCGAGATTGACGATGCAATCCGACGCTTCGACCGCGCGGTGGACGAAGTCACCCGCCGACAGCGCGGCGCAGCCGAGGAACTTCGGATGCCGCTCGTCGATCACGCCCTTGCCGAGCTGGGTGGTGAGGAAGGGGATGCCGGTCTTCTCGATGAATTGCAGCAGCATGCGGCTGGTCATCGTGCGGTTGGCGCCGGCGCCGATGACGAGCACGGGCGATTTGGCATTCTCGAGCGCCTTCACCGCCTCGCGGATCGACTTGGTGTCGGCGTTGGGGCGCCGCGCATGGCTGCGCTTCAGCGGACGCGAATCGGTATGCTCGTCGGCGATGTCTTCAGGCAGCTCGATATGCACCGCGCCGGGCTTTTCTTCCTCGGCAAGGCGGATCGCCTCGCGCACGCGGCTCGGGATATTGTCCGACGACGCCATCTGATGGGTGAATTTGGTGATCGGCGACATCATCGAGCAGACGTCGAGGATCTGGAAGCGGCCCTGCTTCGACTTCTTGATCGGCTTTTGCCCGGTGATCATCATCATCGGCATGCCGCCGAGCTGCGCATAGGCAGCGGCGGTGACGAAGTTGGTGGCGCCGGGGCCGAGCGTCGCAAGGCAGACGCCGGTCTTGCCGGTGTGGCGACCGTAAGTCGCGGCCATGAAGCCCGCGCCCTGTTCGTGCCGCGTCAGGATCAGCTTGATCTTGGTCGACCGCGACAGGCTGTCGAGGAAGTCGAGATTCTCTTCACCCGGAACGCCGAAAATATATTCGACGCCTTCTTCCTCCAGGCATTCGATGAACAGGTCGGATGCTTTTTTCATGTGACAGTCGCCCCCTCAGCCATGCACCCCATTGGTGCGGCCCCAAGTCCGTGCCGGCGACCCTCGACACTTGTTTCAATACAGGGGCACTCGTCGTCAGGCCGCGAGTCCCTGCTGCATCGGGAAGCGGTTGTAACGAGGGGGAAAGGCGTTGTCACCCACCCGCGGGCGACCGCCGCTCAATCGATATCGAACAATCCCGCAAGCTGCTCGACCATCGTGCCGCCGAGCTGTTCGGCGTCCATGATCGTCACCGCGCGGCTATAGTAGCGCGTGACGTCGTGGCCGATGCCGATCGCGCACAGTTCGACCGGCGAGCGGTTCTCGATCCATTCGATCACCTGGCGCAGATGCTGGTCGAGATAGGCGCCATGATTGACCGACAGCGTGCTGTCGTCGACCGGCGCGCCGTCGCTGATCACCATCAGGATGCGGCGTTCCTCGGGACGGTTGACGATGCGGCTGTGCGCCCAGATCAGCGCCTCGCCGTCGATATTTTCCTTGAGCAGCCCTTCGCGCATCATCAGCCCGAGCGATTTGCGCGCGCGGCGATAGGGTTCGTCGGCGGGCTTGTAGATGATGTGGCGAAGGTCGTTGAGGCGGCCGGGGTGCGGCGGACGCCCCGCGGCGAGCCAGTCCTCGCGGCTCTGCCCGCCCTTCCACGTCCGCGTGGTGAAGCCCAAAATCTCGGTCTTCACGCCGCAGCGTTCGAGCGTGCGCGCGAGGATGTCGGCGCTGATCGCCGCGATGCTGATCGGGCGGCCGCGCATCGAACCGCTGTTGTCGATCAGCAGCGTGACGACGGTGTCGCGGAAGTCGGTATCGCGCTCGATCTTGTAGCTCAGGGACTGGCCCGGCGAGACGATGACGCGCGCGAGCCGCGCGGCGTCGAGCTGGCCTTCCTCCTGGTCGAAATCCCAGGCGCGGTTCTGCTGCGCCATCAATCGGCGCTGGAGCCGGTTGGCGAGCTTGGTCACCGCACCTTGCAGATGCTGCATCTGCTGGTCGAGATAGGCGCGCAGCCGCGTCAGTTCGTCGGCATCGCACAGTTCGGTCGCGGCGATGATCTCGTCATGCTTTTCGGTGAAGCGGACATAGTTGAAATCGGGGACGTCGGTGGGCAGGCGGTTGGGGCGCACGGGCAGCATGCCCTCGTCGCCTTCGCCGCCCATTTCGGGTTCGCCGTCGGCTTCCATTTCCTGCGCGTCGGGGTCGCTGTCGCCGTCGTCGGCCTGGTCGCCCGCGGTTTCGGCGCGCGCGTCGACCTGCTGCTCGCTGCTGCCGCCTTCCTCGCTTTCCTGTTCGTCCTGCGATTCTTCGGCTTCGCTCTGGTCCTCGTCGCCGCTGTCCTCGGCGCCCTCGTCCATCGGCTCGTCGCCATAGATGAGGTCGAGGTGGCGGAGCGCAAGTTTGGCGGTTTCGGCGAAGGCTGCCTGGTCGTCGACGAGCATCCCGAGCGCGGCGATGTCGCCGCCCGCCGCTCCGGCGATCCAGTCGCTGATCAGCCCGAGCCCCTTTTCGGTCCCCGGCGGCGGCGCTTCGCCG
Organism: Sphingopyxis sp. KK2; assembly: GCF_001990265.1. Lineage (GTDB taxonomy): Bacteria > Pseudomonadota > Alphaproteobacteria > Sphingomonadales > Sphingomonadaceae > Sphingopyxis. Next base: position 7,603 of record NZ_LYVN01000054.1, on the reverse strand, counting down.
GTCAGCGCCTCGCGCAGCATCAGTTCGAGCGCCGAGGATACGGGGACGTCGTCGCGGCTCTGCGCGCGCGCGATCGGGTCCGACCGCATCCGCATGGCGAGGCTCGCCGACAGATTGGCGCGCATGCCGTCCATGTTGCGCGCGCCCAGCGCCTCGATCCGCGCGCGCTCCATGGCGTCGAAAGCGGCGGCGGCGAGCGGCTCGCCAGGACGCGCTGCGGCGTGGAGCTTTTCGCTATGATGCTTCATCCGCAGCGCATAGCCATCGGCGAACCCGCGCGCCTCGGCGACCTGCTCGGCGGGCAGGGTGCGCGACGGGGTCGGCACCTTGATCGTCTTGCCGATCTGCGCCGGCGCGTCGGCGGTGAAGCCGACCTCGACCTCGGCATCGCGCGTCACCGCGCGCGCCACGCTCGACAGCGCGGCCTTGAAATCGTCGAGGGGGGAAGAGGTGGTCATGGCGAGTCGGCTCTAACCAGCTTTGGTCTTGGGGGGAAGATAGCTATGCTCGCTTGACCCGGCCCGATCGCAAGAGCATCGGCACCTCATGGCTTCCCGCGCATCCTCCCCGATGAAACAGCCCTGGATCGTCATCCTTTGCGCGGCGTTCATCGTCACGCTGGCGATGGGCGTGCGCCAGAGCTTCGGCCTTTTCCTGCCGCAGATGAGCGTCGATATCGGGATCAGCCGCTCGGACTTCGGGCTCGCGATGGCGCTCCAGAATTTGCTCTTCGGGCTGGTGCAGCCCTTCGTCGGGGCACTCGCCGACAAGCATGGCGCGGGGCGCGTCGTGCTCGCGGGTGCGCTCCTCTATGCGCTCGGGCTGGTCGGCGCGGCCTTTGCGACCGACGCGATCGGGCTGCACATCAGCTTCGGCCTGCTGATCGGCATGGCGCAGTCGGCGACGACCTTCGTCGTCGTGCTCGGCGCGGTCGGTCGGGTGGTGTCGCCCGAAAAGCGTAGCGGCGCCTTCGGCATCGTCACCGCGGGTGGATCGCTCGGTCAGTTCCTCGTCGTGCCGCTCGCCTCGATGCTGCTCGGCACCATCGGCTATCACGAGACCTTGTGGATCATGGCGGGGCTCGTCGCGCTGTGCGGGCTGCTCGCGATCGGCGTTGCCGGGCGGACCGATGGCGGTGCCAGCCTGACCCTCGAGGTCGAGCAGAGCGCGCGCGAGGCGCTGCGCGAGGCGGCGGTCCATCGCGGCTATTGGCTGCTCAACGCTGGCTTCTTCGTTTGCGGCTTCCACATCGCCTTCATCGCGACGCATCTGCCGGCCTATCTCGACGACAAGGGGCTGGGGATCGGAATCGGGGCGCAGGTGCTCGCGCTGGTCGGGCTGTTCAACATCCTCGGTTCCTATGTGTTCGGCCGCGCGGGCGACTTTCTGCGCCAGAAATATGTGCTGTCGGGGCTCTATGTCGCGCGCTCGGCGGTAATCGCGCTCTTTCTCTTCCTGCCTTTGAGCCATGCGAGCGCCTTGGTGTTCGCGGGGGCGATGGGTTTCCTGTGGCTCGGCACCGTGCCGCTCACCAGCGGAATCGTCGGGCGCATCTTCGGCATCCGCTACCTGTCGATGCTCTATGGCATCGTGTTCTTGAGCCACCAGGTCGGCAGCTTTTTCGGCGCGTGGATGGCGGGGCTGATCTTCGACCGGACGGGCAGCTATGACATCGCCTGGGGCTTTTCGATCGCGCTCGGCCTCTTCGCGGGGATCGTCCACCTGCCGATCGCCGACGCGCCGGTCAAACGGCTGCAGGCCGCATGAGGCTGGCGCGACAGGATTGGGTGGCGCTCGTGCTGTTCGCGCTCGTCGCGGTCGGTGGGCTGTGGCTGTGGACGGGCGAGGGGCCGGTGGTCTGGCTCACCGGCATCGCGATCATGTGCGGCTTCGGCTGAGCGCTATTGCAGTATTTCCAGCGGGGTGCGGTTGCAGATCGCCTCGTCCTGCTCCTTCGGCGCGGCCGGGTCGGGCGCCAGCCGGAACACATGCGGAAATTGCGTCGCGACGCGTTCGGACCGGCTGCGCTTGCCTGCAACCACGTCGACGAAATCGCGGCACGCGACCGCGCTGCGCAGGAAATTGCTGTGCCCTGTCGATCCGCGCGACACGTCGGTGGTGTCGACGATGGTGAGGCCGGGGACCGCGGCGGCATAGCAGCGGACCGGCAGGCCCTTGGCTTTCAGGCCGGCCGCCTCGAACGGATCGAAGCAATAGGGCGAGCCGAGCCGCGGATAGCCGTGCAGCGTGCGCGACGCCGCGAGCGCCTTGTCGCGGCCCGAGACATAGACGGTGATCCGCCGGTCGCGCGCGACGCGGCGCGCGGCGAGCACTTCCTCTTCGATGTCGCGCTCGAAGGTCTCGCGATCGATGTCGGGCGAGGCGAGGATGATGTTCGAGATGTTGCTGCTGTCGGCGCTGCTCGACGAGCGATCGACATAGGAGACCGCCGGGATCACCAGCCGCGCGCCGAGCGAGTGCGAGACGATGACGATCTCCTTGACCCAAGGCTGCTCGGCCATGGTTTTCAGGAAGTCGCGGAAATTGCGGACGTCGTGATACATGTTGGTTTCGTCGACCGCATAGCCGAGCAGGTCGTGCTGCGACGGCCAGCTATATTCGACCACCGGCCCGTCGAAGCCCGTCATCCGCGCGATCTGCGCCGCGTCCTTCGACGTGGTTTCGAAACTCTCGCGATAACCATGGACGTAGAGCAGCACGCGCCCCTGCCGCCGGTCGGTCTCGGCCTGCAGCGCCTGCCACCAGTCGCCCGGCGCCTGGAACGCCATCGGGGTCAGCAGCCGCTTCTTGCCGTCGATCCTGGTTTCCTGCGGCAGGCCGAACCGGCCATAGCGGACATGATCGCCGCGATGGGTGAGCAGGCGGATGTCGGGGCTGCGGCAATCGGGCAGCCGGCTCGTCGCGAAGAACAAAGGCAGGGCGGCCTCGTCGACCACGGCGCCGGGCTGCGCGGCACAGCGCGGGTCGGCGACATAGTCGGCATGGCGGACCTTGCCGTAGTCGACCGCGCTGACGCAGCCCGAGAGGAGCAGCGCGGCAGATGCCACCATCAGGTGGCGCAGCCGCATCACTTGCCGACGACGCCCTCGGGCAGGTCTTCGCCGAACACGCGCTGATAATATTCGGCGACGATCATCCGTTCGGCCTCGTCGCACTTGTTGAGGAACGACAGGCGGAAGGCGAAGCCGAGGTTGTTGAAGATCGCGGCATTCTGCGCCCAACTGATCACGGTGCGCGGGCTCATCACGGTCGAGATGTCGCCGTTGATGAAGCCCTGGCGGGTCAGGTCGGCGACCTTGACCATGTTCGCCACCGTCGTGTCGTCGGTGTCGGGCACCTTGGCGAGGATGATCGCGCTTTCGGTCGCGGCGGGCAGATAGTTCAGCGTGACGACGATGTTCCAGCGGTCCATCTGGCCCTGGTTGATCTGCTGCGTGCCATGGTACAGCCCGCTCGTGTCGCCGAGCCCGACGGTGTTCGCGGTCGAGAAGAGGCGGAAATTGGGGTTCGGGCGGATCACGCGGTTCTGGTCGAGCAGGGTCAGCTTGCCCTCGGTCTCCAGCACGCGCTGGATCACGAACATCACGTCGGGACGGCCCGCGTCATATTCGTCGAACACCAGCGCGGTCGGGGTCTGCAGCGCCCAGGGGAGCAGGCCTTCGCGGAACTCGGTGACCTGCTGGCCATCGCGCAGCACGATCGCGTCGCGGCCGACGAGGTCGATACGGCTGATATGCGCGTCGAGGTTGACGCGGATGCACGGCCATTTCAGCCGCGCGGCGACCTGTTCGATATGCGTCGATTTTCCGGTGCCGTGATAGCCCTGCACCATGACGCGGCGATTATATTTGAAGCCCGCGAGGATCGCGAGCGTCGTGTCGCCGTCGAAGACATAGGCGGGGTCGAGGTCGGGCACGCGCTCGTCGGCCTCGCTGAACGCCGGAACCATCATGTCGATATCGACCCCGAACATCTCGCGCGCGCTCACCTCTGTATCGGGCGCCGCGAGCAGCGTCGAGCCATGGTGGTCGGGGAGGCTGTTGGGGATATCGGTCATGTCATAGTCCAGCAGATTTAGGAGAGAGTCGCCGCGCGGCGGCGCTTCGCCGTCGCGGTATCGATATGGGTTGCGCCATGCAACGCCTTATTCAGAGGATATCGAGCGCCCGCAATACCGACGACTGGTCATAATAGGGGCGCTCGCAGACGATCTTGTCGCTGCCCGGCGCGAACTGGAAGCTCGCCGCCATGCGGACGCGGAACGCCTTGCCCGTCGGTTCGACGGTGCGCAGCCCCAGGTTGAGCGGGCCGAGGTGGGTGCCGGTCAGCCAGAATTCGACGAGCACCGTGTCGGTCGCGGCATCGGCGGCGATCGATATCACCTCGTTGCCCTGATCGGGAAAGGGGATGCGCGACTGGGTGAAATAGCTGCGGACCGCGGCCTCGCCGTCGAAGATCGCGCCGGGGCCATGGAGTTCGTAGCGCGGATGCTCGAAGGTCTCGATCACCGCATCCCATTCGTGGGTGATTTCCAGCGCCATGTGGCGGCGGACCACCGCGATGCGCTTTTCGTCCAGGTCGCTCATTGCAGCTCTCCCGTCAGGCGAAGGCTTTGGCCTTTCTGAGCAACTGATATGCCGCAACCACCTCGCCGAGTCTCGTTTCAAAACTGCGGTCGCCGCCGTTGCGGTCGGGGTGATATTTGCGCACCAACTCGCTGTAGCGGCGGCGCAGCGCGGCGCGGTCGGCGTCGGCGGGCAGCGCGAGCAATTGCATCGCGGCATGTTCTTCGCGCGACAGGCCGGGGTTCGCCGCTTCGCGCCGCGCCTCATCCATCCGCTGGCGAAAGCGCGCGCCCAGCGCGTCGATCGGATCCTTGAAATCGGCCCAGCGCGGCGGCAGGTCGGCGCTGCCCGCGGGGCGAAAGGTGCGGCTCTCGGTTTCCCAGCCCGATGTGGGCGTCTGCGCCGCCATGATCTGGTCGGCGCTCATGCCCTCGAAATAATTGTAACCGCTGTTGAATTCACGGACATGGTCGAGACACAGCCAGCGATATTGCGGCGGCCCGTCGGGCGAGCGGGTGCCCGAAATCGGCGCGCGAAACTCGCCGGCCTCGCGGCATCCGGGCGCGGCGCAGCGCTCTTCGCGGGGCACGCGGCCATGGAATCGGGTCGGGCGGGTCGGGGACGGCAAAAGGCACTCTCGGGGATCGGGGGAGGTCTTATCATTTGGCGACGATGGCCCTATGGTCAACCCCATGAGCACCCCCGGACCCGTACAAAAAGAGATGGAAGGGTTGCTGACGGCGGCCTTCCCCGACGCGCAGTTCACCCTCAGCAACGACAGCGCCAAGCATCATGGCCATAGCGGCGACGACGGCAGCGGCGAGTCGCATTTCAGCCTGAACATCGAGTGGGCGGGCTTCGCCGGCCTCAATCGCGTTGCGCGCCAGCGCGCGGTCAACAAGGCGCTCGGCGACCTTCCCGGCCAGCGCGTCCATGCGCTCGCGATCCGCGCGACGGCGCCGGGCGAATAGATGCGGCCCAAGCGTCCCGCCGCGCGGCTGCTGGTCACCGACCCGGCCGGCCGGTTGCTGCTGTTCCGCTTCACGCCCGCCGACCGCGCCCCCTTCTGGTGTACGCCCGGCGGCGCGGTCGACCCCGGCGAGACGTTCGAGGAGGCGGCGCGGCGCGAGCTTCGCGAGGAAACGGGGATCGACGCCGACCCCGGACCGGTGGTCGCGGTGCGCCACGTGCGCTTCGTCACGCTCAAAGGCGTCGATGTCGATGCCGAAGAACGATATTTCGAGATCGGGGTCGAGCGGGCGGAGATCGATACCGGCGGGCACACCGACCTCGAACGGCGGGTGATGCTCGATCATCGCTGGTGGACGCCCGACGAGCTTCAGGCGCAGGACGAGGTCTGGTTTCCCGATAATCTGGTCGATATCTGGCGCGAGGCGCTCGATCGCAAGGTCATGGAGCAAGGATGATGGTGGGCAAGGTCAATCTGGCGGAGGCTTTTGGCCGCTTCCACGATCATTGGAACCCGCGCGTCGCGGGCGACATCAATAATTTTCAGGTCAAGCTGGTGAAATTCGCGGGCCAGTTCGACTGGCACCATCATGACGCCGAAGACGAACTTTTCCTCGTCGTCGCGGGGCGGATGAAGATGGGGCTGCGGACCGGCGATGTGATCGTCGAACCCGGCGAGTTCATCATCGTGCCGCACGGGACCGAGCATTGCCCCGAAGCGCTCGACGGCGAATGTTCGGTGCTGTTGCTCGAACCCAATTCGACGCTGAACACGGGCAATGTCGAAACCGAAAAAACACGAAAGACGCTGGAAAGGCTGGACTGACCGATGGACGTCATCACCCCTTCGACCCATGATATCGGCGCGTTCGATGTGCGGCGCACGCTGCCGAACAAGGCGCGCACGATGGTGGGGCCCTTCATCTTCGTCGACCAGTTCGGCCCGGCGCATTTCGACATCGGCAAGGGCATGGACGTGCGTCCGCACCCGCATATCAACCTGTCGACGGTGACCTATTTGTTCGAAGGCGCGATCGAGCATCGCGACAGCCTCGGCACCCGGGCGACGATCCGTCCCGGCGCGTGCAACCTGATGACCGCGGGGCATGGCATCGTCCATTCGGAGCGCACCCCGGCCGCCGAGCGCGCCACCGGGTCGCCGATCTCGGGCATGCAGACCTGGCTCGCGCTGCCCGACGGCAAGGAGGAGATCGACCCGGCGTTCGAACATGTCGCGAAGGACGATCTGCCGCTGATCGAGGATGGCAGCGTGTCGGCGCGGATCATCATGGGCAGCCTTTGGGGCGCGACCTCGCCGATCACCCAGCATAGCGCGACGATCTATGCCGACATCCTGATGAACGCCGGCGCGACGATCCCGATCGAGGCCGAAGCCGACGAACGCGCAATCCTGGTGGCGCTCGGCGACGCCAGCCTCGACGGCGAGGTGCTCGAGCGGCACAGCCTCTATATCCTGAAACCCGGGCAGGCGATGACGCTGCGCGCGAACAGCGACGCACGCGTGATGCTGCTCGGCGGCGAGGCGTTCACCACCCCGCGCCATGTCTGGTGGAATTTCGTCAGCTCGTCGCGCGACCGGATCAATCAGGCGAAGCACGACTGGAAAGAGCGCAAATTCCCGCTCGTCCCCGGCGACAGCGAGGAGTTCATCCCGATCCCGGAAGTGCCGAAGACGGTCAGCTATCCATGAGCCTGTTGCTGGCGCTCGCCATGGCTGCGGCGCCGGAACCGGTGTTCGACTGCGCGATCGGCGGCAAAAGGCTGACGGTGACGCAGCAGGACGGCGCACTCGTCTATCGCTACGGCACGGCGACAAAGGCCGAGCTGCGGCTCGTCGCCGATGCCGCCGGCGGCAAGCTCTTCTATCACCGCACCCTCTATCCGCGCGGCGAGGACCAGACGCTCCGCTTCGTGAACGGCGACCATAGCTATGTCGTCTACGCCCATTGGTCGGCACCAAGCATCGGGATGACCGAGGAGGGCGGCAGTCCCGAAGTCGCCTATGGCGGGCTGATCGTGCTCAGGAA
>NZ_LYVN01000053.1 GCF_001990265.1 Sphingopyxis sp. KK2 | reverse complement strand
TCAACCATCATGGCGGGCACCAGGTCGCGCACGCGCTGCCCGTCGCGCTCGACCTCGTCCGCCGCGGCACCAATGCGCGGGTCAGCGTGCTCGTCTCCGAAGGCTGCGAGGGCGAGGTTCGCCGCCTCGCCTCGGCGCATCGCGGCCCGGTGCCCGAAATCGTCCGGCTGCGTCCGCCATCGGCGTTCGCCCGCGCCGCGAACCGCGCCAGCGGCCGCGCGATCCCGACCGACATCGTCTCGACGCTGCACCGCAACCTCGACCGCTTCCGGGGGCTCGACGCGCTCGTCGTTCCCGAAAAGACCTCGCTGCTGCTGAAATCGCTCTTCGGGCTCAAGTCGCTGAAACTCGTCCACACCCGCCACGGCGCGGGCGACCGCGCGATCGGCTTCGACAAGGCGAGCGGCAAGTTCGACCTCGTGTTGCTGTCGGGCGAAAAGATCCGCGACCGGCTCGCGCAGGCCGAACTGCTGCGCGACGACGGCCATGCGATCGTCGGCTATCCCAAGTTCGACATGGCGCCGCCCGCGCGCCCGCGTCTGTTCCCGAAGGACCGGCCGACCGTCCTCTACAACCCCCATCCCTCGCCCGCGCTGTCGTCCTGGTACCGGATGGGACCGCAGATCCTCGACTGGTTCGCCAGGAGCGACCGCTACAACCTCATCTTCGCGCCGCATGTCATGCTGTTCAAGAAACGCGTCACCGCCTCGCTCTCCCCCTTCGCGCTCGGCTGGAACCCCGGCCCGCGCGCCGACCATTATGAGCATGACCATATGCTGATCGACACCGGCAGCCCGGCGAGCCTCGACATGAGCTACACCGACGCCGCCGACATCTATCTCGGCGACGCGAGCAGCCAGGTCTATGAATTCATCCGCCGCCCGCGCCCCTGCCTCTTCCTCAACCCGCGCCGCCACGCCTGGCAGGGCAATCCCGATTTCGGCCATTGGCGCGCCGGCGAGGTGATCGACACCCTGGACGGCCTCGCCGACGCCCTCGCCGAAACGCCCCGCCTGACCCCGCCAATGCGCGCGCGGCAGGAGGATCTGTTCCGCTACAGCTTCGACCTGCAGGATCGCCCTTCGTCGGCGCGCGCCGCCGAAGCCATCCTCGATTTCATGGCCCGCCAATGACCAGTCTCACCCAATCGCGCGTCGCCGCCTTCCTCGAATATGGCGTCAAGAAAACGCTCCACAAATGGGGTGCCCGCATGGCGTCGGCCTTTGCCGACGACCGCAGCGATGTCGTGACGTCGCGCTACGGCGTGCGGATGCGCGCCAACTGGCGCGACCGCACCTTCCAATATTGCCGCTACGCGACCTACGGCCCCGTATTGTCGGATTATCTGGCGAAGCGGGACGCACGCTTCGCCTTTGTCGACATCGGCGCCAATCAGGGGCTCTACAGCCTGCTCGCCGCGCGCAATCCGCATTGCGCCGCCGCGATCGCCTTCGAACCCGTCGCCGCGACCTTCGCGCTGCTGCGCGACAATATCGCGCTCAACGGCCTCGGCACCACGATCCGCCCGGTCCATGCGGCGGTGTCGCTCCACTCGGGTATCGCGACCATCGCCACCGACGCGCGCCACAGCGGCGTCGCCAGCCTGCGCGGCGCACAGCCCGCATCGGGCGAGGACATCCGCATCCTCGGCATCGCCGGGGTCGACGCACTGCTGCCCGGCGACCTGCCGCTGATCGTCAAGATCGACGTCGAGGGGCATGAGGAAGTCGTGGTCGATGCGCTGATGGCGTCCGAGCATCGCGACCGGATTTGTGCCATCTTTTACGAGGTCGACCGGCGCTGGATCGACGGGGAAGCGATCGAAGCCCGCCTGCGCGGTGCAGGCTTCACCCGCTTCGCGCGCTTCGGCATCGGCCGGCACTATGACGTGCTCGCCGAACGGCCGTGACGACCCGAGTCCCGGATGATCGGGCGGCGGTTGGACCATCAAGTTCCACCTGCAACCAACGGCTTGCCCCTGCCGATGGTCAATAATCTGGTAATCATGGGATTATTCTGAAACCATGCCCCGCCCGCGCGAGTCGCGGCTGTTGGTGATCGATGCCGGGCCAGGGCATATCGGCCAACTCAGTCAGGGGGGCTGACATGAAAATCGACGCATATGATATTGCCGCATCGGGCGGCCGGGTGGCGAGCCGTGGTCTGCCGGGCGAAGGTGGCGGAGCGATCCTGACGGGGTCGCCGACAGCGCCGACCACCGCATCGGCCGCGCCGACGAGCGCACAAGGCAGCTTCACCTCAAGCTGGGGCAGCAGCGGAAAGGGCGTCAGCGCCGCGACGACCAGCCTGACGACGCTGGCGTCGGCTGGCATGGTCGCGGCGGGCGCCGATTTCGGCAAGCTCCAGTTCGGTCTCGCCGACCTGTTCGCCGAATCGGGCTTGAAGGTCATGGGCCTCGACGCGGCCGCGCGCACCGCGGCGCTCGAAAGCTTCCAGAGCAGCAACACGATCGCGCCCGTCCATGCGGGCTATGTCGCGATCGACGCGACCGCGCTCGACGGCAATGGCGCCGCGCTGCTCGCGCAGCTCGAGGCACTCGGTTTCGAGGGCGGCGTCGCTTATGGCGCGCTCGTCGGCGGCTATATCCCGCTCGACGCGATCGACGACCTCGCCGCGCTCGCCAACCTCAACTTCGCGCGGCCCGCTTACTCGACAAGCTTCGCGGGTTCGGTGCAGAGCCAGAACGTCTTTTCGGGCAATGCCGACGTCGTACAGAACAACTACGGCCTCGACGGCACCGGCGTGAAGATCGGCTTCATCTCGGACAGCTTCAACACCGCGACGCTGACCACCGCGGGCACGCCGCTGACGATCCATTATGCCGAGGACATCGCGAGCGGCGACCTGCCCGCCGGGATCGAGGTGCTGCTCGACAGCACGCTCTCGACCAATCGCGACGAGGGCCGCGCGATGATGCAGCTCGCGCATGACATCGCGCCGGGCGCAACGCTGTCCTTCCACACCGCGCAGGGCGGCCAGGCGATCTTTGCCGCCGGCATCCTCGCGCTCGCCGACGCGGGCGCGCATATCATCGTCGACGACATCATCTATTTTGCCGAACCGATGTTCCAGGACGGCATCATCGCGCAGGCGGTCGATACGGTCACCGCGGGCGGCGTCCAATATTTCTCGTCGGCGGGCAACCAGGCGCAGCGCTCCTACGAAGCGACCTTCGTCGATTCGGGCCAGACCTATACCTCGGGCGGCATCACCTATCGCCTGCACGACTTCGACACCGGCGCGGGGGTCGACACGACCCAGACGGTCACGCAAAGCGGTAATATCATCTGGGACCTGCAATGGGCCGAAAGCTTCTTTTCGGTCGGCGGCGCGGGGGCGCATTCGGATCTCGCGCTGATCTTCCGCCAGCTCGACGGCACCCTGATCACGGTCATCGATGTCGCGAACGTCGGGCGCGACGCGATCGAACTCGGGCAGATCAATGGCACCGGCAGTTACACGGTGTCGATCGGCGTCGATCCGGTCGGCACCAACCCGACCTTCTTCAAATATGTCACCTTCGGCGGCAGCTGGTCGGCGAACGAATATGCGACCAACAGCTCGACATCCTGGGGTCACTCCAATGCCGCGAGCGCGATCGGTGTTGCGGCGGCGGACTGGTACAACACCCCGGCCTATGGGCAGAGCCCGCCGCTGGGCGAAAGCTTCACCTCGCGCGGCGGCACGCAAATCTATCTGGATACCGCGGGCAATCTGCTCGCGACGCCCGAAACGCGAACCACCGTCGACATCACCATGGCCGACGGCGGCAACAATACTTTCTTCGGCAGCGACATCAGCAGCGATGCCGACACGCTGCCGAACTTCTACGGCACTTCGGCGGCGGCGCCCAATGCCGCCGCGATCGCCGCGCTGCTGCTGCAGGCATCGCCAAATGCGACCGCCGCGCAGATCCAGAGCGCGCTCGAAACGACCGCGATCGACATTACCGCGCTCGCTACCGGGCGGCCGACGCACAATATCGGCGTGCTGACCGGCACCGGCTACGACGTCGACACCGGCTGGGGCCTGATCCAGGCCGATCTCGCGCTCGAGGCGCTGATCGGCGCGCGCGCGACTGCAATCGGTGAAACGACGCAGGTTCGCGAAAACGCCACGGTCAGCGGGAATCTCTTCGCCAACGACATCGTTGCAGCGGGCGGCCAGACCCCCGCGCTGTTCAAGATTAACGGCCAGGCCGCGACCTTCGGATCCGCGATCACGCTCGCCTCGGGCGCGCTGCTCACGGTCAACGCCGACGGCACCTACACCTATGATCCGAACCACAAGTTCGACTATCTGATCAGGAATACGCTGGCGATCCAGCTTGGCGCGGTGAACGGCTTCACGCCCGACACCTTCACCTACACGCTGGTCGGCGGGTCGACCGCGACGGTTACCGTCTTCGTTCGCGGCCTCGAAGGGCCGGGCGACGAGCTGCGCGGCGACGGCACGAACAATGTGATCAACGGCACCAACGCCGGCAACATCTTCAACCTGTCGCAGGGGGGCGACGATACGGTGTCGGGACTGGCCGGCTCCGATACCTTCTATTTCGGCGCGACGCTGACCGCGGCCGACCGGATCGACGGCGGCACCGAAACCGACTTCGTGATCCTGCAGGGCAATTATGCCGCCGGCCTGACGCTGGGCACGACGAGCATCGTCAATGTCGAGCGCATCAACCTCCTGTCAGGCAGCGACACCAGCTTCGGCGACACCGCCGGCAACAGCTACAGCTACAAGCTCACGACCGTCGACGCCAATGTCGCCAGCGGCAAGAATCTGGCGATCGATGCCAAGGACCTGAAACCGGGCGAAACTTTGAACTTCGACGGTTCGGCCGAAACCAACGGCACCTTTTCGGTCCGCGGCGGCGAGGGCGACGACATCATGGTGGGCGGTCGGGGCAACGACCAGCTGGGTGGCCGCGGCGGCGCCGACATCTTCGGCTTCTTCCACGGATCGGGGTCCGACACGATCACCGATTTCGTCTCGGGCACCGACCGGATGGACCTGTCGAAGCTCGGTTTCGAAACCCATCAGCAGGTGATGGAGGCGACCACCGATGTCGGCGGCAACGCCGTAATCGCCCTTGGCGGCGGCGACCAGGTGACGGTGCGCGGCGTGACCAAGGCGCAGCTGCAGTCGGGCGACTTCATCTACGCCGTCCCGGTACCGATGGTCGCGACTGGCGGCGGCAGCGGCACCTTCGCACCTTTGGCCTGGGACGACGACCTGTTCGCACTGGCAGGCACCAGCAGCCCGGTCGGCGGAGCGCTCTACACCGCCGACATGGCCGACAGTCATCTGTTCGACGGTGCGCATAACCAGTGGACCGAATGGCACGTCGGGGTGCATCACTACGACATCAATCTGGCCTGACGCGCCCCCCGCCCGGTTGCCGCAAGCAATCGGGCGGCCCGTCAAATACCGACCGCCGGTCTCAATGTTCGCGGAATGACGACCAGAAGCTGCCGACCAAAGGTTCGAGCGCATAGTCGAGCGCGGTGCGCTTGCGCAGCGGGATCAGCACCTGCACGGGCATGCCCGCGCGCAGTTCGAAATCCTTGCCGCGTATCTTCATGATCTCGTCGATCTGGTCGCGCGGCACGCGGATATCGCCGGTAAAATAGGTCAGCCCCGATTTTTCGTCGGTGAAGCTGTCGGCCGACAGCCGCGTCAGCGTGCCCTCCAGATTGGGCAGCGAGCGTTCGTGCAGCCCGGGGAATTTGATCAGCGCGCGCTGGCCGGTGACCAGATCGTCGGCATCCTCGGGCGCGATGCGCGCCTGGATGATCAGCGGCTCGCGCTGCGGCACGATGTCGAGCAGTTTCTGCCCGGGCGCGATCACGCCGCCGGGGGTGAAGACCGACAGGCCGACGACGGTGCCCGTCGCGGGCGCGCGGATCTGGGTGCGCGCCAATTGCTCGCGCGCCGCCTTCAGCTGTGGCAGCAATTCGGCCAGCCGCGTCTCGACTTCGCGCAATTCGGCGGCGGTACGCTCGTCGAAACTGCGCTCGGCCTCGAGGATCTGGATGCGGTTCTCGCTCGCCGCGCTCGCCGATTGCGCGATGCCCGCGTCGGAGCGGCCGCGATCGCCCTCCAGCGCGGCACGCTGGCGCTCAAGGTCGCGGATGCGCGTTTTCGAGACGAACCCCTTTTCAGCGAGCGGTTCGAGCGCGGCGATCTGTTCGTCGATCAGGCGGATCTGTTCGCGCGCGGCGCGCGTCTGTTCGCCAAAGCCCCGGCCCTGCGCACCCGACTGGACTGCCCGCTCGCCCAGCGAACCGCGCTGCGCCGAAAGGACACCGAGCCGTTCATTGAGCTCGCGCTGCTGCTGGCGCAGCGCCTGCGCCGCCGCCGCGCGGTCGGCCTCGGCCAGCTCGGCAAATTCGGGCGGCGCCGCGACGCTGCGCAGCCCCGCCTGCTCGGCTTCGAGCCGCGCCTGTTGCGCGAGCAGGCGGATCGCCTGCGCCTGCATCGCGCGTTCCTGCGCGCGCACCTCGGGCGAGGCGAGTTCGACCAAGATCTGCCCCGCGCGCACCCGGTCGCCTTCGCGGACATGGATCGCCGACACGATGCCGCCGTCGCGATGCTGCACCGACTGGCGCTGGCCATAGACCGCGAGCGCGCCCTGCGCATAGGCGGCGGCATCGAGCCGGAAAAAGGCCGCCCAGCCGAGGAAGAGGATGAAAAACAATCCGGCAATGATCGACCCGCGGCGGATTTCGCCGCCGGGGTCGGCGATCGCCGCCATGTCGGCCGCTTCCGCCGGCGGCGCGATGATCGCGGGGACGCCGGTCACAGGCTCACCACCTTGCCGCCCTGCCCGCGCTGCGGCGGTGGCGGCGGCGCGAGCTTTTTCAGCACCTCGTCGCGCGGCCCGATCAGCTCGATCCGCCCGCCGCGCATCAGCAGCACGCGGTCGACGACGGGCAAGATGCTCGTCTTGTGCGACACGATCAGGATCGTCGTGCCCGCCGCCTTCAAGCGCTGCAGCGCGGCGGCGAGCAGCATATCGCCCTCGGCATCGAGATGCGCATTGGGCTCGTCGAGGATCAGCACCGCCGGGTCGCCATAGACCGCGCGCGCCAGCGCGATCCGCTGCGCCTGCCCCGCCGACAGCCCGCGCCCGCCCAGCTTGAGCATATGGTCATAGCCGCCGGGCAGCGACAGGATCAGCTCGTGCGCGCCGACCTTTTGCGCCGCCGCGACCACCGCGGCGTCGACCGCGCCGCGCTCGGCACCGAGCTCGCGGTCGAAGCGCGCGATATTCTCGGCGATCGTTCCCGCGAACAGCGACGCTTCCTGCGGCAGATAACCGATATGTCGCGCCAGCCTTTCGGGGTTCCAGTCGGCCATGTCGGCGCGGTCGATCCGCACCGTGCCGCGGTTGGCGAGGATCGCGCCGGCGATCAGCCGTACCAGCGTCGATTTGCCCGCGCCGCTCGGCCCGATGATCGCCAGCCCCTCGCCCGCCGCGACCTCGAAGCTCACGCCCTGGACGATCGCCCCGTCGCGCGCCTCGTTGAGGATCGTGGCATTGTCGATGTGGAGCACGCCCTTCGGCGCCGGCAATTCGGTCGCGTCATGCGCGACCGGCTGCGCGGCGAGCAATTCGTTGAGGTTGGCATAGCTTTGCCGCGCCTGCCCGATCGCCTTCCAGCTTCCGATCAGCTGCTCGATCGGCGCGAGCGCGCGTGCGATCAGGAAGGAGGCGGCGAACACCGCCCCCACCGAAATCAGATTGTCGATCGCGAGCAGCGCGCCGAGCCCGAGCGCGAGCGACTGGAGCGCGAGGCGGACGAACTTGGTTGCGGTGAGATAGCCGCCCGCCGCGAAGCTCGCGTCGGTCTGCGCGCCGAGCATCGCCTGCCGCTGGCGCAGCTGGCGCGCGACGAGCGCGCGGCGCATGCCGAGCGCGCGCACCGCTTCGGCGGCGTGCAATATCGCGTCCTGATGCGCATAGGAGGCGCTGGCGACCGTCTGCGCCTCGTCGAGCCGCGCGCGCGTCGCGCGCTCGTTCGCCCAGGCGATCGCGGGCAGCGCGAGGCAGCCGAGCAGCGCGACCAGCCCGATCCACGGATGCACCAGCGCGCAGACGAGGATGTAGATCGGCACCCAGGGCGCATCGAACACCGCGAGGATCGCCGCCCCGGTCAGCCCGCCGCGCAAGGCATCGAAATCGCGCAGCGCCGCGCGCGCCGCGGGCAGGTCGGGCCGCCCCACCGTCGCATCGAGGATCGCGGGCGCCAGCAGCAGGTCGAGCTGCACCCCCATCCGCACCAGCAGCCGCGCGCGCAGCCGGTCGAGCAGCGACAGCGTCGCGAGCGCGAGCAGCAGCACCGCGGTCAGGAAGAACAGCGTCTGCACCCCGCGCGTCGGCACGACCCGGTCATAGACCTGCAGCATGTAGAGCGTCGGCACGATATAGAGGATATTGACCAGCGCGCTGAACCCCGCCGCCGCCGCGATATGGCGCCGGCACGCCGAAAGCGCGGCGCCGAGCGGTGTTCGGGGCGCCGCCGCGCGCGCGCTCAAGGCAGTCTGGTTAATATCCCCCATACCCAACTTGCTAGCCGAGGCGCGGCGCAAAAGCGAGAGGACATGCCCCGGCACCTGCGGTGCCGAAGCTCCGCGTTGGGACAGGGCACCGCGCCGCGACTACTGGACGCCCGCCGTTGCCAGCAGGATGGCGAGGCCGATCGTCGCGCCGCCGAGGCTCTTCGTCTTTTCGACATCGATCCATTCGTCGAGCGAGTGCGCGCGCCCGCCCTCGCCGCCCGATCCGATCGTCACCGCGGGAATGCCGAGGCTCATCGCCATGTTGGAATCGGTCGACGAAAAGAAGGGGTGCGGTTCGAGCCCCTTGGCGCGGATGATCGCGTCGGCGTTGCGGAAAATCGGCTGCGTCGTCGCGGTCTCGCCCGCCGGGCGGTCGCCGATCAGCTTGACGTCGGCGGTGATCGCACCCTCCTTGACCGAGCGGCTGCCATTCTCGCCCTCGACGCTCTTCCGGACGACCGCGAGGAACGCCTGTTCGAGCTTCGCCAGTTCGGCCGGATCTTCGGAGCGCATGTCGAACTCCATGAAGACCTCGTTCGGGATCGAATTGACCGAGGTCCCCCCGCCGGTGACGCTGGCGGCATAGGTCGTCTTGGGCTTCGCGGGGACGGGGATCTTGTAGAAATCGACCACGGCCTGGCTCATCGCCGCCATCGGGTTGACCAGCCCGAACGCGCCATAGCTGTGCCCGCCCGGCCCTTTCCAGGTGATACGATAGCGCTTCGACCCGACCCCACCGTTGACGATGCGCGTCGCATCGGTGCCGTCCATCGAGAAAAAGGCCTTCACCCGATCCTTATACTTGCCCCTGGTGAGCAGGTAGCGGACGCCGCGCAGGTCGCCCGGCCCCTCCTCACCGACATTGCCGACGAAGATGATGTCCTGCTTCACCTTGATGCCCGCTTCCTTCATCGCGCGCGCATAGGCGAGCAGCACCGCAAGGCTGCGCGTGTCGTCGCCGATGCCGGGGGCGTAGAGCCGCGTGCCCTCGCGGCGAACCTTCACCGGCGTGCCTTCGGGAAAGACCGTGTCGAGATGCGCGGCGATCATCACCGCGGGGCCGCCCGCGGGGCCGGTGCCGCGATAGACGCCGATCGCATTGCCCTCCTCGTCGATCTCGACATCCTGCAGCCCGGCCTCTTTCAGCATTTCGGCATAGGCGGCGGCACGCGCGGCCTCCTTGAACGGCGGCGCCGGAATTTCGGTGAGCGTGACGATCTCGCCGATCATGCGGTCATGATCGCGGTCGAGGATCTTCGACGCCGCTTCATAGCTTTTGGTTTTCAGCACCGCCTCGGGCTTGGCCTGCGGCGCGGCCTGCACCGGGGACGCCGCCAGCAGGAGCGCCGCGAGGGTCAGTAGGGCCGTGTTACGCATGGATAGTCCTTTCGCGGGAGATAATCTGTCGAGGCCCGGTGATACCGGGACGCGATGGATTTTCCATAGCCATAGCGACCGCCTCGACACCAGCCGTTCCGGCGTCGCGTCCGCCCTGCTTTGCCGCGGGAGGCGTCGGGTTGCCGGCATGCCCGACGCGAAGCGACGTCCGGCCGGATCGGCATGGCGGCGACCGGCCGCCGGGACCATAGTCGCCCCTATCTCAGGGCCTCGATTTTCTTGTCGAATGGCGGCGACAGTCGCAAAACGACTCGGACGAGCAAGCAGGTCGAACCGACGCCGACTCGATGGCAAAGCGGCTACCCGAAGAAATTCGGGATTCAAAGAATCGTCGGAATCCCGCCGGTTCGTCATTTTTTGTTCTAAAATGACACGAGATTTCACCCCTGCAATTCACGCTAGGCGGGCGTTTTTTTCACGATCGCCGGACGGCACGTCGGGCACATTGTTTACAGAAGATTAAGGATTGATTTGCGGGGGAGAGAACGAGGCGGGGGTCGCACCGCTTCGTCAGTCCGGGGGGATAGGCCACACGGCCAGCGTCCATCGACCTCTCAAGGTCGCGCACACAACCCTGAATCACATTCGTCGGCTGGGCTTGTCCCGGCCCGCCGGATTGCGGCCATTTCATCCGAGATGCGCCGATCGCGAGGTCATGCCGACCTCGCACAGTGTTTTCGCGTTCCCCCGGAGCGCGGACGCACAAACTGTGGCCTGGGCAACCGGGCCGCTGCGTGAGTGGCCGGACGCCAGTCCTCGCAAGAGGGAGCTTCGGTCTTTTTGGGAATAGTATCCGGCCGGACCTGGCCGGGCTTTTGTGGAGGAAAAGATGAAGAAGATTCTTGCAGCCGTTTCGGCTATTGGCCTGCTCGCTTCGACCCCGGCTTTCGCCCAGGCGACTGGTGAAATCAAACTGAGCGCTACCGTCGCCAAGGCTTGCGGTGTCGGCGACCACCGTTCGGGCGCCAGCGCTGATCCGGATTGGGACCAGTCGGACATCAGCGTTGCGCTGGCGAACGGCACCGGTCAGTTCAACGGTGAGAGCTTTACTAACCGCAGCTTCGGCAACGTCTGGTGCAACGCCCCTGCATCTGTGACCCTTTCGGTTGGCGCTCTGACCACTTCGACGACGACCGCAGACGTCAGCTCTTTCACCAGCCGCTTCGACATTCGCGTGAAGACCGATGCTGGCGTGTATGTCAACGGCGGCGAAGACCTCGTGCTCGATACGGCCACCGAAGCCTCGGGTGTTGTCAGCCGTACGGCCAGCACCGCCGGCGCGTTTGAAACCGGCCTTCGTCGTTTCAGCGGCGCGGACACGATCGAAGTCCTCAAGGACCCGACGAACCGTCGTGCAGTTGCTGGTGACTACACCGGCTACATTCGCTTCACCGCGACGGCGCTCTAATTCGATAAGTCTATCGCCCGCTATCGCGCCTTAGGCGCGGTAGCGGGTCGAGAGACATCGATAGGACCACGAACGAATGTATCGTTCCACACTCCTCTTCCAACGGGCCTCTGCCCTGCTTATCCTGCTCGGCGGGATCGGCGGTGCGGCTTCCGCATCGGCGGGCGAGATGAGTGTTGCGGCGCTGGGTGCAGGCTATACGGCGTATGACGCGCCGCTGGGCCTGTCGACCGAACTCAGGATCGACCTGCGCGGCGAAGTCGCGGCACGCTGCCGGATGGCGGCTCCGCCGATGCTGGCGCAGCAGCTCGATTTCAACCGCGACGGCCAGGCACAGGCGAATTTCGGCCTCGATTGCAACGCGCCGTTTCAGCTGCGCGTCCGGTCGGGCGAAGGCAGCTTTGCGGCAGAAAGCGCACGGGAAGGCATTGCAAGCCATATTCCCTATGAGGTTTCGATCGACGTCGACACCGACGCGGGGCGCAATGCCCTCGGCTGGTGCCGCGCCGATCAATTGTCCGACCAGGCATCGGGCGGCTGTGTTTTCGGGACGGGATCGGGCTGGTCGTCGGGCGACGCCACCGCGATCGACCGGACGGGAACGATGAAGCTGCGCTGGAGCGGACGCGGTGAAGCGGAGGCGCCCGCACTGGGCCGCTACCGCGACACTATCGTCGTCGAATTGACGGTGCGGTCATGACGGCACATCCTTCACCCGATGGTGACGGGTCGCTGTCAGACCGGACCGATGAATGGGACATCCGCGCTGCGGATGAGTTTTAGGAGAAGATCGTGAAGACCATCATGCTTCGCGCTTTCATGTTGAGCGCCTCGGTCTACGCCGCCCCTGCGCTGGCGCAGGATTCCGACCAAATGGTCGTTACGACGACCATCCCGCCCTATTGCTCGGAACTGGCGATCAGTTCGACCCCGATGAACCTGGGCAGCCTTACCGGCGCGACGGGCCAGATCGTGAACGCCTTCAACGGCACCGAGACCGAAAGGCAACTCGCGGCGAGTTTCTATTGCAACGCGCCCTCGAAGGTCACGATCAAGGCCGAACCGCTGCGTCACGACACCGTGACGATCGTCGGCGATGCTTCGTCCTTCACCAATCGGGTCGATTATACCGCGCAGCTTGAGTGGAGCACGCTCACCAGCTCGGCGAACAGCACGCTCACCGACGCGACCGAGCTCAACGCGACGCAAGCCAATATCGGTGCGCTCAAGCTGACGCTGTCGAACCCGACCGTTTCCAACAATCTGAGGCCCATCGCCGGCGATTATGCCGGTCAGGTTCGTCTCACCATTTCACTCGCGCAGTGATTTCGGCCAAAACCGGGAGTGACGATATGACCCATCGCCTCAAATTGACCATCGCCGGAATTGCCCTGTTCGGCATGACCGGCGTCGCCCACGCGCAAAGCGCGTCTTCGCAGATCGATCTCAGCTCGACCGTCCTCGGGGCCTGCGGCCTCGGAACGCCCGACACTACCGTGATAAATCTCGGCGACCTGACCGGCCCCAATGGTTTGCTCGACGCCTCGAAGAAGGTGACCACCACGCTTGCGAGCGCAACGATCGCCGACGCATGGTGCAATACCTCGCACCGGCTGACGATCGGCGGACAGCCGATGACGCTTCAGCGCTCGGTGCCCTATGCCCAACCGGCCAACATGACGCGGCATATCGCGTTTGATGCCAAGCTGGTCGGCTGGATCGGTGATATCGACTATCGTCCGCGCAGCGGCAACGATGGGTTCGGCATCAATTTCACGTCGGCGCGCGCCGCGCCGGCGCCAGGCCTGCAGCTCAATATCTCCAATCTGGAGACGATGACCGCCGCGCGGGTCGAACAGCCGAACCTGATGCTCGAATATGGCACCTATAAGGGCACCATCACGATCACGCTGGCGCCGTCGAGCTGACATGCCGCGCCGTCTTCATCCTGTTCAATTCCATGGGGGAATGCCCGTCATGAAATCCATGCTTTCCATTCTGGGGACCGCTGCGCTGGCGACCCTCGCCACCCCGGCCTTGGCGCAGAGCGCCCAAACCCAGTCGGTCGATATCATCGGTACGGCAGAGGCCTTCTGCACCCTTCCGACCACCTGGCAGTACGCGTCTTCAACGACTGGCGTCAGTTCGTCGCAGTTCCAGGGCAATACCTGGACGATCCCGTCTGCGCTGATCGCCAACTCATCGGGTATGGCGATTGCGTCGAACGCCGAGGTCGCGATACGCGTCCGCGGTCAGGGCGCTTGCAATACCACGCACAATATTACGCTTCAGAGCACCAACGGCGGGCTCGCGCATCTGGCATCGGCCAGCAACCCTCCGGCGGGTTTCGCACGCAATCGCCGCATGGAATATCAGGCCAACTGGCGCGACACCAACTGGGGAATCTTCGGGTGGGTGCCGACAGCGGCGGGATCGAGCAACAGCTACAACCATGGTTCGACCCAAGCACCAGGCTTGCGTGATTTCGATGTGCGGATGGAAGTATTTCGCGATGCGACGGCGGCTCCGATGCTCGCCGGGGCCTATAGCGACAATCTGGTCATCACGATCACCGTACCGTGATCGCGGGGTTGGCCACATGACCTTTTGTGGGTCGAAAGAGTGATGAAATGATGGGCAGGCATCGGGTATTTCCGATGCCTGCCTGAAGCTTTGTGCGCGCGGGGAATGGCAGCGCATTTTTTGGGGGCGACATGTTCAAGGTAAAGAAAACGGTTCTCGCGGCGCTCGCGGGCGTGATGGGTCTGGGTTCGGTGGCGGCCTATGCCGCGATGACCGTGCAGCCGGTCATCCTCGACCTTCGCATGGCGGGCCGCGAAATGGGCGGGCAGATCCGCGTCGAGAACACCGGCACCTCGCCCCTGCCCGTCGAGATCCGGCTGGTCGAAGCCGACATCCTGCCCGATACCGTCAAGGCGTCGGACCGGTTGACCGACGACCTCGTTGCCTTTCCGGCGCAGGCGATGATTGCGCCGGGCGCGACGCAGGCGTTCCGCATCCAATATGTCGGCGATCCCGAAGTCGATCGCAGCCGGCATTATTATGCCGAGGTGTCGCAGCTTCCGGTCGAAGTGCCCGGCGGCCAGTCGACGATCCAGGTGCTTTATAATTTCCAGGCGATGGTCAACGTCCAGTCGATCCTCGGCGGCGAACCGAAATTGACGCTCGAAAGCACCGAGATCGTCCAGGCCAAGCCCGAGGACAAGCCCAGGATCGCCTTCACGGTCCATAATTCGGGCAAGAATTACGGCTATCTGAGCAGCGGATCGCTGACGCTGGTCCACCGCGACGCGAGCGGCAAGGAAGTGCTGCGCCGTTCGCTGAACAGCAGTGATGTCCAGCAGATGATCGGTTTCGGTCTCGTCGGCCCCGAAGCGAGCCGCAAGTTCACGGCGCCGATCGAACTCGAAAGCGCCGGCGGCACCGCCGAAGCGACCCTGTCCGGCCGCTCGCGGTGATCGCGTCGTGCGGAGGGGAGCCCGACGTTCGATAATATTGGGTGCGTGCTCGGTTACGATCGCCACCCTGCTGCTCCGGGCGCCGGTGGCGCTCGCCGAAGAGGCGCGCGCCGTCCATTCGCTGACCGCGCCGACGATGGGCGCGCGAGGTGGCTGTAGCGACGACCGAAGCGCAGCTTTCGGAACCATCGCCCTCCCCCTCGCCTGTCGCGAGACCGCACGCTTCGCAGCGGCGGACGAGGCCGGCACGCCGGTCGCCCCGGCACCCATCGCCGGCGCCACGCCGGTCACGATGGCGGCGCTGCAGGCGCCGAGCGAGGTTCGCCTCAACAGTACCGGCCGCACGATGACGATCGTCGTCCCGGTGCGCGATGGCAGCAATTATATCGGCGACATCGATGCGCAGATCACGTCCGACGACACGATCCTGATCGCGGTCGATCGTCTGGCGGACCTTCTGTCTGCGCGTCTCGACCCGTCGCGCCTCGCCGAATTGCGCGCCGCGGCCACGCCCGATGGTTTTGCGCCGCTGTCGGCCTTCGAACAGCGCGGGCTGCCGTTGCGCTTCGACAAGCAGTCGCTCGAATTGACGGTGACGATCGCGACCGGCGACCGCGCGCTGCAGACCGTCGCGCTCGCCGATCTCGACAACAACCCGATCGGCGACTTTGCGCCGCCCGAATCCTTTTCGGCGTATCTGAACATCCGCACATCGCTCGACTATGTGCACAAGGGCAGCCAGTCGGGTCTTGGCGATCCCTTTGTTTCGCTCGACGGGGCGAGCCGCATCGGGCGCTTCGTGTTCGAGGCCGAAGGCGACTGGGACGGCCAGCGCAAGCGGTTCAACCGCAACGGCACGCGGCTCGTCTATGACGATGCCAAGCGGCTGCTGCGCTGGACCGCGGGTGACCTGCGTGCCGAAAATCGCGGCTTCCAGGGACAGCTCGATATCGCGGGCGTCGGCCTGACGCGCAGCTACGCGCTCCTCGATCCGCAGCGCACCGTGTCGCCGCGCGGCGGCCGCACCTTTGCGCTCGATCGCGAATCGACGGTCGAGGCGATCGTCAACGGCCGCCCGGTCCGCACGCTGCGGCTCGGCCCCGGCACCTATAATGTCAGCGATTTTCCGTTCGCGCAGGGCGGCAACGACGTCGAACTGATCATCACCGACGAGACCGGCCGGCGCGACGTCATCGCCTTTTCGACCTTCATCGAGCGCACCCAGCTTGCCCCCGGCCTGTCCGAATTCGCGCTTAACGTCGGCGTCCTGTCGCGGCGCGACCAGGGGATCAAATATTCGAACGACCTGTCGGTCACCGGCTTCTATCGGCGCGGCATCAACGAGGCGCTGACACTCGGCGGCAATTTCCAGTATAGCGGAAAGGCTTATCTGGTCGGCGGCGAGGCGGTGGTCGGCACCAGCCTCGGCACGCTCGGCGCCGATGTCGCCTATAGCTATCTCCCCTCGACGGGCAGCGGTTGGGCGACCAATTTTTCGCTCGAGCGCGTCACGCAGGGCCAGAACAGCAGCTCGTCGGTGATCGCCGCGGTCGAGTTCCGCAGCCGCCGTTTCGGTGCGGTCGGACAGATCGCGCCCGACAATCCCTACAGCTACAATCTGTCGCTTAGCTTCAACCGCACGCTCAGTCAGAACAGCTTTGCGGGCGTGCAAGCCCGCTATGCGCGTGCGCGTGCAGGCGCGCCCGACGAAAGCTCGGTACGCGTCACCTATGGCCGGCGCATCGGCCGGACAGCCAATCTGGTGTTCGACGCCGAGTGGAGCGACGGCGTGCGCGGCAGCGACAAGAGCTTCCGCGTGTCGTTCGTCCGGCGTTTCGGCCAGCGATCGAGCGCACGCGCCGAATTCGACAGCCGCGACAACCGTGCACGCTTCGGTTTCCAGAGTTCGGGCGGCTATGGCATCGGCGCGTGGAGCGGCGTCGCCAATGTCGACATCGGCGACGACCAATATGCGCTCAACGCCTCGGGAAATTATGTCGCGAACCGCGCCGACATCGGCCTGGCGCACAGCACGGCTTATTCGACCCAGAGCAACGACATCACCGACCAGCGCACGTCGCTGCGCGTCGCCAGCGCGATCGCCTTCGCCGACGGCGCATTTGCTGTCGGCCGGCCGGTCAGCGACAGTTTCGCGATCGTCCGCCCCTACAAGAACAAGGACGGGCTCAAGGTCGAGGTCGAACCCTCGCAAGGCAGCGCGCAGGCGCGGTCGGGCACCTTCGGCCCCGCGCTCTACAGCCAGGTCAGTTCCTATTCGCCGCGGAGCCTGACCTATGACGTGCCCAACGCATCGGCCGGCCTCGACATCGGCACCGGTTCGCTCCGCGTCCTGCCCCCCTATCGCTCGGGCTATGTCGTGACCGTCGGGTCCGACTATAACATCATGGTGGTGGGCAGCCTGATGCTCGACGGCGACGAGCCGCTGGCGCTCCGCGTCGGCAGCGCCACCGAGATCGGCGGCGAAGGCCGCAAGGTCGAATTGTTCACCAACCGGCAGGGCCGCTTCGGCATCAGCGGCGTCAGGGCGGGCCGCTGGCGCATCGAGATGGCGGGGTCCCCGCCGATCACCTATATTCTGGAAATTCCGGAAGCGGAGTCCGGCATCGCGCGCGTCGGTGTTCTCACTCCTTCTGACGAGAGGTAGTCGCCGTGAAAAAGCCGATGATCGCTGTCCTGTTGCCCGCCCTTGCGACGATGGTCACAACCGCGGCGGCCGCCCAATGCGTCACCGTCGATCCGGCCGTCGCCCCGAACATCCGCGTCGATCCGCTCGACGCGGCGGGCGCGGCGCAGGTCGTCCAGCCGCTCGACCTGACGTTTCGCCGCGTCGGCGTCGGCACCGAGGCGCTCACCATCGCCTATCAGATCGTCGACGAGGATTCGCCGATCCAGTCGCGCATCGGGGTCAGTGCGGGGCCGCAGGTCGAATGGCGGAGCAATGATTCAGGCCGCAACATCGGCGCCTATCGCAATGAGGCTTATGCGCTGCTTCGCTCGGGGACAGTGTCGCTGGCGGCCGACGAGAATAGCAAGCAGGCCGGTATCCGCCTGTTCCTGACCAATTTGCGCGAAGACCTGCCCGCGGGCGTCTACCGCGAACAATTCACCATCCGCTATTGGTGTGCCGACGTCGATACGACGCTGCCGAACGAAATTCCGGGTATCCTCGCCGTCACCGTGCAGGTTCCCAACGTCCTGAGCGCCAATATCGCCGGCGCATCGACGCGCGGCGAGATCGACTTCCTCGATTTTTCGACGCTGTCGCGCTCGCTGTCGATCCAGGTTCGCAGCACCGGCCGCTACGCCGTCACCGCGCGCAGCCTCAACGGCAAGGCGATGCTCCGCGAAGGCGCCGCGTCGACGAGCGAGGCCGATCGCATCAGCTATGACGTGCGGTTCGGCGGTCGCGACCTGGCGCTCGACGCGCAGCAGGGCCTGGTAAATCCGCGCGCGGGACTGGAAGGACAGCGAATTCCGCTCGACGTCATCGTCGAAGATGTGGGGGCGAAACGGGCGGGCGTCTATCGCGACACGCTGATCCTCACCCTCGCCCCGGTCAGTTGACCGCGGAAGGACGATCATGTCGTACGCCCCGGCCGACCGCACGATGACATGTGCGCCCAGACCGGCCGGCAATCAATCGTGCGCGCTCAACGCGCGCCGATCGGGTTCAATATTTGACTTCCATCCGCAGCCCGAGGCGGCTGATCGAGCCCTGCTCATGCCCCAGGTCGAGCGCGAGATCGCGGAACTGGATCGCCGGCTGATCCGAATCGGCCAGCACCGTTTCCCCCGTTTCGGACAAAGGAATACGGACCGCGTCGCTGATCACCGCCGCCTGCGGCAGGTCGGTCGGATGCTCGAGGATGATCCGGTAACCGCGCGGCGCGTTGCAGAATTCCTGCGACCGGCCGAGGTCGATGATGCCGTTATCGGCTTCGCCGCCGATCGAGGGCGTCAGTTCGACGTTGCAATAGACCGGCACGAAGGCGCGCAGATGGATTGTGCGGTTGATGCTCCCCGACGAGGGGACCGCGGTCAGGGCAGCGACGGCAACCGCCGCAGTCATCGCAATTCTCTTACTCCGCAGCATCAGCCTGCTCCAAAACTATTCGACCCGCCGGCTGATAAGGCGAAAAAGTTAAGAAGCGATTGGGATGCCTATTCGAAATCCCGGGCAGGATCGTTCCCGCGAGCAAATCTACATCCGGCGTTGAAACCCGAACGTCGGGACCGGCCGGATTTCCGCATCGGCTGATATGGTGAATATGTCGTTAAAGATTCATCTTTCCATGCAATTTCAATGACGGTAGGGGTTTCATCTGGGTCGGAGGGGGAAACGGTGCCGGGTGGGGGAGCTTTTCAGCTCGATTTAATAGGTTCTTTTCGACTTGTTGGACCAGACGGGTCGAGAATACATATAACGGCCAAGCGTTCGCGTATCCTTCTCGCGATGCTTGCGACGTCGAGGTCTGGCGAGCGCTCGCGCCGCTGGCTTCAGGAGCGTATCTGGGGCAGCCGCGAACGCGCCAATTCGCAGGCGAGCCTGCGCCGCGAACTTTCCAACCTGCGACCGCTGGTCAACGCCGAGGGCCGCCCCCTGCTCGTCGTGGCGCATGAAACCGTCGCGCTCGATCTCGGCCGGGTCGTCGTCGACGTGCGCGACCGTCAGCGGATAACCGAATCGCGCGGCGAATTCCTCGAAGGGATCGACATCGCCTGGGAAGAAGGGTTCGAGGACTGGCTGCGCGAGGAACGCCAGGCGATCGAAACCGCGCGCGAGGACAATATCGGGGCCGACTGGATCACCGACGCGCCGTCGGCCAATGCCGCTGGCACGGGATCGCGTCCGACGCTGAGCATCATCGTGCACGACGACCCGATGCCGGCGGACCATGCCGCAACGATCGATCGCATCGCCGACCTGCTCGTCGAGCGCACGGCGCGCCTGCGCTGGCTGTCGCTCGTCGGCGCGCCGGCGACCAAATTGAAGATCGACGGCCCCACGGCGCTGATGCGCGCGGGCAAGGCGCTCGGGGTCGACTATCTGCTGCACTGCCAGTTCAACCCCGACGAGACGCTGACGATCGCCCTGTCCCAGGCCAGTTCGTCGCGACTCTTGTGGTCGGACCGGCACGCGTTGCTCGAGACGGCGGGGACGAGCGACCCGTCCAAGATCGCCAATAATTCGATCGCGGCGCTGGCGGCGCGCATCGAGGCCGATCAGGTCGAGCGTGTTCGCGGGCGGCCGGCCGACCAGCTCGACACGCACGAACTACTGTGGCGCGCGCGCTGGCACATGGATCGCCTCACCCGCGACGATGCGCGCAAGGCCGGCGAACTTCTGCAGCGGGCCGCGAAAAGAGAACCCGAATCGGTCGATGTCCTGCTCGAACAGGCACGCTGCGAGGTCGCCGACATGTGGGCGACGGGCATCGATCCGGACACAGCGGGCGCGCTCCGCCGCAAGCTCGTCCTCGCCCGCGACATGGATCCCTATTCGGCACGCACATGGGCGCTGCTCGGCATGATCGACCTCTGGTCGGGGCGCCACGACAGCGCGATCGCGCTGCTGCACGAAGCCATCCGCCTCGAACCCAGCATGTCCTCGGCGCACGCCCACCTCGGCAGTTGCTATATTTATTCGGGGCACCCCGACGACGGGATCCGCGTGCTCAACAACGCGATGCGGCTCAATCCGCACGACACCTATCATTTCCACCGGCTCGGCCAGCTCGCGCTGGCCAATCTGATGGAAGGGAATCCCGCCACGACGGTGCAGGAAGCCACGGCCGCGCTGGCTCGCCGACCCGGCTATTGGCTCGGCCATGTCTACAAGATTGCCGGGCTTCAAAAAGAGGGCGACCACGCCGCGGCGCGCGAAGCCATGGCCATGTTCCGAACGGCCAAGCCGCGCTTCGACATGAGGGCGATCGGAAAACTGCCCTTCCGCGACAGCCGGTGGAATGACGAGCTGAGCCAGGCGCTCGAGGCCGTGACGGCATAGGTCGAAGCGATCGCCCGGAACCGCCCGGACGGTTCGGCCGTCACTCCGGCGAGCGAGGAAACGAGCGATGGCAGCGGCGCTTCTCCGGCGCAAAGCGAAACTACGCTTGACGCCGCGAACTCTACCAATCAAGTTGAATTACCGGCCTGATCCCGACCGGTCTTCGGGATTCGCGGCTTTTGACAGGGAAGCAGCTTGCTCCGCGTTATCAACGGCTAAAGCGCGCGATGCCCAGGTGACAACGCCAGGTATCGTGTTCCCCTCATTGAATGAGGTGATACGATGCACATCCTCCCGCAGCGCTAGCCGCGTTCCGAAACAGGCGCGCCACCTCTTGCCCGAGCGCGCGACCTAAGTCCTCAAGCGGTATCAGCCGCCCCTTCCCGGCGTCGCATCGCGCGGCCTCCGGTCCCTTGCGCGTGCCCGATTGGCGCGCCTCCCCGCCTTGCCAGATTCAAAAAAGGACTCCCACATGACCGTCCAGACGCTTGCTCCCGAAAATGCCACCGCCCTCTTCGACATCACCCCGCTCCAGCCGAGCCTCGGTGCGCTGATCAGCGGCATCGACCTCGCCCAGCCGCTCGATCGCCCGACCTATGATGCACTGCGCGCCGCGCTCCTCAAATATCGCGTCATCTTCTTCCGCGACCAGCATCTGACCCGCGAACAGCATATCGCGCTCGGCGCGGCGTTCGGCGACCTCGAGGAGCATCCCGTCTTCTCGCTGCCCGACTATCCGCAAATCCTGCCGCTGATTTCCGAGGAACTGAAGGAAAGGCTGCCGGGCGGCTACCGCCAGACCAGCGACGGCAACTGGCACGCCGACACCACATTCCGCAGCGAACCCTCGGCCGCCTCGATCCTGATCCAGCGCGTCTCGCCCTCGCTCGGCGGCGACACCGTCTTCGCCAACGCCGTCGCGGCCTATGAGACGCTCGACGACGAGACCCGGCGGCAGATCGACGGGCTGACCGCGATCCACGACACGCGAACCTTCCTGCAGTTCCTCGACACCGAAGAGAAGCGCGAAGCCCTCCAGAAGACTTTCCCGCCGGTCGAGCATCCGGTCGTGCGTATCCACCCCGAAACCGGCGAGAAGGTACTCTACGTCAATTCGGTCTTCACGCGCCGCATCGTCGGTCTTTCCGAAACCGAAAGCGATGCACTGCTCGCGAAGCTCTTCAACCAGGTCAAGCGCCCCGAATTCCATGTGCGCTGGAGCTGGAAGCCCGGCTCGATCGCCTTCTGGGACAATCGGGCCACCCAGCATTATGCCGTGCCCGGCTATAGCGAAGCGCGCCACATGGAGCGGGTAACGATCGTCGGCGACCGGCCCGTCGGCCCGAAGACCGCCTGAGGCGCGCCGCGATGAAGCTCTCCCTCTCCCCGCTCCGCGCGCTCGCGGCGGGCGTCCTGCTGACCCTCGCCGCGTGCGGCGGCAGCGGCGCCGACGGCACGACGATCAAGGTCGCCGACCAGCTCCACGCGCTCAAATCCTCGCTCGACGCCGCCGGCCAGAGCGAGCCCTCGGATTACAAACTCGAATGGGCCAATTTCGTCGGCGGCCCGCCGATCATCGCCGCGCAGACGGGCGGCTCGATCGACGTCGGCTGGATGGCCGAGACCCCGCTGATCTTCGCGCAGGCGGCGGGCAGTCCGGTCAAGGTGGTCGCGGTCAGCCGGACGGTCGATGGCGGCGGCTCGCCTTATGCGCTTGTCGTCAAGCCCGACTCCCCGATCCGCAGCATCGCCGACCTCAAGGGCAAGTCGGTCTCTTTCATGAAGGGAACGGTGCTTCATTATTTCGTCGCCGGCCTGCTCGAGAAACAGGGCCTTTCGCTGAGAGATATCAAGCAGATCCAGGCGCAGGGCTTTGGCACCGGGCTGCTCGACAAGGGATCGGCCGATGCGATCACGATCGGCGAGCCTTATCTGACGCAAGCGCTCGAGGCGAAAAAGGTGCGCGTGCTGGCAAGCGGCGCGCCGCCCAACACGCCGGGCTTCTTCTATCTCGTCGCCTCCGACGCCGCGCTCGCCGATCCTGCGAAGGCGAAGGCGATCGGCGACCTCGTCCGGCGCGCGGCGCTGGCGACGAAATGGCAGCGCGAGAATATCGAAAAGGCCGCGCCCGCGCTCGCCAAGCGCTACAATGTCGATGCGAAGACCGCCGAGGCGATCCTGAGGCGCACGCCGTCACGCTATTCGCCGATCACGCCGGCGATCATCGCCGCGCACCAGGACGAGGCCGACCTGTTCTTCAAAGAAGGGCTCGTCCGTCAGAAGCTCGATGCGGGCAAAATCTTCGACAATCGCTACGATGCGGTGATCGCGGGCGTGGAGACGGGCGAATGAACGCGCCTACACCGCTCCCGCGCGCCGACGTCGGCACCCTCGTCCAGCCCGCGGTCCGCGCGTCCGCCGGGCCGTCGGAACGCCTCTCCTTTGCCCGGCGCGCGATCGGCCCGCTCATCGTCGTCGCAGCATGGGCGATCACGACCACTGCGGGCTGGATCGACCCGTCGATCCTCCCCTCGCCTGCGGGCATCGTGACAGGCTGGCAACAGCTCTGGCACGAGCAGGACCTCGCGCAGCAGGTCGCGACCTCGCTGACCCGCGCGCTCGTCGGCGGTGCCGTTGGTATCGTCTTCGGACTCTTCCTCGGGACGATCGCGGGCCTGTCGAAGCTCGGCGAGGAATTGTTCGACGCGCTCCTCCAGATGCTGCGCACCATCCCCTTCCTCGCGCTCGTGCCGCTGTTCATCGTCTGGTTCGGGATCGGCGAGGCGCCCAAGCTCCTCCTCATCGCGCTCGCGACGATGTTTCCCATGTATCTCAACACCTATGCGGGCGTCCGCAACGTCGATCGCAAGGTGATCGAGGCGATGCGCAGCTTCGGCCTGTCGGGGCGCCGTCTGATCACCCAAGTGGTGCTGCCGCTCGCCCTGCCGCAGATCTTCACCGGGCTCCGTTTCGCGCTCGGCGTCTCGGTGCTGGTGCTGATCGCCGCCGAACAGATCAACACCTCGGCGGGCCTCGGCTATCTGCTCAACAGCGCGCAGATGTACCAGCAGGTCGACGTGATCCTCATCTGCATCGCGATCTATGCCGTGCTCGGCCTCAGCGCCGACCTGATCGTTCGCAGCCTTGAAAAGCTCTTCATGCCGTGGCGCGCCAGCGTCGCGGTCCGATAGGAGGCCAGCCATGTCCGTCATTTCCTATAATTTCGCGCCCGCCCACGAGGTCGTCGAACCCGACTTCTCGCATCATCCCGTCGCCGTCGAAGCCATCGGCGTTACCCGCAGCTTCTCGGGCAATGTCGTGCTCGACCAGTTGGACCTTACCGTCCACGCCGGGGAGTTTGTCGCCCTGCTCGGCGCATCGGGGAGCGGCAAGACGACGCTGCTGCGCATCCTCGCCGGTCTCGATGCGCCCGATGGCGGCCAAGCCTGGGTGCCCGAGGCGCGGACCGTCGTCTTCCAGGAGCCAAGGCTCGTCCAGTCGAAGAAGGTCTGGAAGAATGTCGTCATCGGTTTGGGCGGCCCCGCGGCAACGCGATCGCGCGCCGAGGCTGCGCTCGAAGAGGTCAATCTCGCCCACCGCGCCGACGCCTGGCCCGCAACGCTCTCGGGCGGCGAGGCGCAGCGCGCGGCGCTCGCGCGGGCACTCGTGCGCGAGCCCAAATTGCTGCTCCTCGACGAACCTTTCGCGGCGCTCGACGCGCTGACGCGGCTCAAGATGCAGCGGCTGATTGGCGAACTCTGCCAGGCGCATGGCCCGGCGACGCTGCTCGTCACCCACGATGTCGAGGAAGCGATCCTGCTCGCCGACCGCATCCTTGTCCTGAAGGAAGGGCGGATCGGGTTCGACACGCGTGTCCGCCTCTCCCACCCGCGCCGCGCCGGCGGCGAAGAGTTCGACACGCTGCG